>CALGTK010000037.1 GCA_937904325.1 uncultured Planctomyces sp. | reverse complement strand
CGTTTTTGCAGAGCGATGATCTCGGTCGCTGCTCGTGCCGCAGCAAGCTTTGTGTCCGGGACGTGTCGCACAGTGACCTGGTCGTCAGCTTTTAGATCTTCGAGAAAGGCACGCTCGCCGTTCAGTAGAATCCGTGTGGTCTCGGTGACTCGAACGGTTAGCTTAGTTCGTTTAGAACCTTCTGTGATCTGCAGCGTGATCTGCTCATTGTTGGGGAAAACCGCAGTCAGATAGCCGATACTTTCGTCTGGCCGTGACACCGAGATTTCAAGGACGTCACGACCATCGTCGTTCCTGGATTTTTTGATGGTGACGTGATCGTCTGGCTGCAGATCACGTGCGGTGATGTAGGTCTTTTCGTTGAGCAGGATCTTCGGTGAACTTCCGATCTTGATTTCTTGAGGGATTCCGTCGGGGCCGGTGATCGTGAAGAAACCTCGGTCAATCGCAACGCGGCCGACGACTCCTTCGATCGGGGCTCCGGCATCGGCGACTTTATTTTCTTCGCCTGACTTACCAGGCAGAAACAGCATCAGCAAGCTGAGAATCAGGCTTCCGCAGAACGCAGCAATCGCAACGTTTCGGCGTGTCGAGTCGATCGGTTCTTCATCCGGCCCGTCAGTACCCTTCTTGACAATCTTGATGTCAATCTGGAGTTCCGATAAAGCGTCCGCTGCCGACTGAAAACGTTGTGACTGATCCTTCGAAACCAGCTTCTGCACGACGTGAGCAAGGTCTTCAGGAACGCCTTCCAGTACGCGACTGATTTCGGGTAATTTCCGATCCGGTGCGGCGTGCCACATCATCCAGCCGACCTGGCGGTCGCGGCCGAAAGCGTTCAGGCCGGGGAACAGTGATTCGAAGTTCGGCCCGCACATTAACTCGTAAGCTGCAAAGCCCTGTGAATAAAGATCGCTGGCCGGACCAACCTCGCCGAAGTCTTCAGACATGACTTCCGGGGCCATGTATTTGGTCGTGCCTTTCAGCAGGCTGCCGTCTTCATCGCTGACCCGCCGCGACAATCCGAAGTCACCGATTTTGATCCGCTTTCGCGAGTCGATCATCATATTGGCTGGTTTGATATCGCCATGCACGATGCCCTGAGCATGTAGATACTTCAGTGCTCGCAGGCAATGAGCCAGCGACGTGCGGACTGATTTCAGATCAAGCTGTTCGGTCGAGATCCGATCCGACAGGTTGCCCTGCATCAGCTCCATGATCAGCCAGCCACGCTCACGATCGATATCGTAGAATGTGATGATGTTCGGATGCTGAAGCTGTGCGAGCAGTTGAGCTTCCTGCCAGTACCGCTCCATCTGCGCGGGCATCTGGAGGTATTGATCGTGGATTTGCTTAATCGCGACTTCGCGGCCGAGTTCCGTATCTTTGGCCCGGTAAACCGTGGCAAAACTGCCGGCTCCAACTTTCTCCAACAGTTCATAACGAGAATCCGAAGCCACGAAGCATGCTCCCAGAGGAATAGTAAGTTTCGACAGGCTGACGATTCTAACGCAGAGGTCGCAGAGAGGGAAAACGCAGAGGAAAGGAGTTCGTCAGAATTTCTGAAAGAACGAATTCAGCGACAGCTTCTCAACTACGGAGCGTATTGAACAGCCGGTCTCCAGCATCGCCGAGTCCTGGGACAATGTATTTCTGGGAATTCAGGCATTCATCGACCGACGCCGTGATGATTTCAGTTTCCGGAAACTCTTCGTGCACAGCCGCGATGCCTTCGGGCGAAGCGATCAGCACGACGAGTTTCGTTTTAGGAACACCCCATTGACGCAGCACGTCGAGAGCCATGCATGCCGACCCGCCTGTCGCCAGCATCGGGTCGAGAACGAGAGCGACGTCCGATGGACCCGTCGGTGGCAGCTTGCGGTAGTATTCGACGGGCTTTGCGGTGGCTTCATCCCGGAACAGCCCGAGGTGCCAGACTTCAGCCGTCGGGATGACATTCAGCAGTGGATCGACCAATCCGAGTCCGGCTCGAAGAATTGGCACCAGCGCGATCGCCTGAGAGAGCACTTTCGCGGGAGCATCGGCGACGGGCGTCCTGACCGTCGTGTCGGCTAGTTCAAGGTCTTCCGTAGCGGCGCTGGCGAGGATTGTCGCGATGATATGAGACAGTGCCCGAAACTCCGCCGGGCTGGTCGATTCATCTCGGAGCTTTCCCAGATGATGTTGCACCAACGGGTGGTCAACGTGCCTTAGACGATTGCTGGTCATGCTTCCGAGGTCCGTTTTGTTGCTGATTTTAAAGAAGTGTGAGAACTGATTTGCGAAGCAGATTCTAAACGGAATTGTCCGCCTCAGCAGCTGGTGAGGTGTCAAACTTGCTTTCGGCACGCGAATACCCAAGGCCAATGGTTGCCACCAGCAGACCGGCTGCACACCAGAACAAGGTGTTGTCACGCGAGGATCTGGTGGATGTCGACTCGGTCGCGTTTGTCACGTCAGGTCCATCACTGGCCTTCTGTTGTGCAGAACGGTCAAAGGCAGGTCGCGGTAACGCTCGCGAGGAACCGCTCATCACCATCTTCGATCCGGTACCTTCTTCGACTGCTGACTGCAGCGTTGAGCCAAGAATCCAGCAGAACAATACGATGGCAACGCTCGTTAACAACGGTTCGGGAGTCGACTGTAAGTCATCGTTCAGTGCTCGTTCGATGGCTGTTTCGTTGTTTTCCCGGTCGCCTGGTTGCGAATGATTCGCTGCCGACTTGCTGTGGAAACTTGCGTAAAGCCACCAGCCGCACAGAGCGGCACCGGCGACTGGAAGTCCTCCGATGATAGCGTTTCCGGAAACGCCCAGCACGGTCGCACCGCCCGTTCCGAGAATCGCTGCAGAGAATACAACGGCACGGGCGGTCGACGAAAAGACAACTCCAATAGCTCCTGCGAGAACAAGGCAGGCTCCCAAGCCGAACACGATTCCTCGCATTCCACCTGTAAGCATTGATCGCGGCAACAGTTCCGGGCATGACGAATGCGACAAACCTAGAATCGCCAGACCAGCAAAAATTGCTGACTGAAAAACCGCTGACCGCGAAATCGAAAATTTCGGCGACGACTCACCGTCTGACGTTTCTTTTTCGACTGGCGAATTGCCTGAAGACGCACGCTCGATTAGAGCGAAATACATCCCGCCGGCAGCAAGTAGGATTCCGACAATTTCCGTTACGCTCACGGGAAAAGCCTTTGAAGATTCGTCAAACTCTGGTTCCAGTCGGGAGTTCAACGTCTTTCGTGGATTGAACCGACATCGGGCAAAGATCGCTCACGCGAGACCACCAGCGACAGTTATACTACGATCCAGCATTGGCGGATGCACGCCGCTGATAAAGTCTGTATCTGACTGAAACAAATTCGGAACTAACCGGGTAGTTGGACTGTCGTTGAGCAATCATGTCATTTGCTTTGATCGGTCAATCGGCGAAGCTCCTCTATCAGGCACATCATGAGCGACGTTTCGGAAACAACTCGGTCCGACGAAAAAAACACGGGCACGCCTCCGCTGTTTCTACTTGGCGGATTCATCCTAGCGGCCACCGCTGGCTCCGCGTATTTCGTGATGCCCGACGATTCGCAGCAGACAACCATTTCTTCGACTCTGGTGATCCCGATTGGGCCAGATCGGGATGGTCCTACAGCCGAGACCAAAGAAACGACAACTCAAACTCCAGTCGAACCGGGCGTCGGTCCTGAAGACACGGACCCATCGCCGGAACAGATTGCCCCTGAAACTGCTCGACTCAGCAATCTCATCGTCGGCAGTTGGAAGCAGAACTTCTACGGCGAAAGAACATTGACCGTAAAATCCGACGGTACGGCATCGATGACGATTCTGCCGAGCGGTGTCTTTACCCTTGGGTTTGGCCCAAAGATCGACCTGACAATGTTCTGGGCAGTGAAGGACGGTCACCTTGACTACGGAGTCAGCGGCGGAACTCCGGCCGACAAAGTGAAACTCGCAGCCAGCACCTGGGGCGACCACTGGGTCGAAAAAATCATCGAGCTGACCGACACAAAGCTCGACCTGCTATCCGTCGACGGCTCCAGCCATTCAATCTGGGAACGCGTGCCGAGCGAAGTCGACTCTCCAGGCGAATAACTTGCAGGGTAGGCACCGCCTACCAATAAGCAAATCTGGTGGGCGGTGCCCAACCTGCGAAAGCTACGCCGTAGGCTGCTCATAGTGCCTGTCGTCCTGCACGGCTTCCATCAGCAGGTCGACGAGTTTTTCGCTGTTGATGTCTGCAGCCTGGGCGGCGTAGTTAACAGCTATTCTGTGTCGCAGAGCCGGGCGGGCGATTGCCTGAATGTCGCCGGTGGTGGCGTGATGGCGACCATGCAGGATGGCTCGGGCTTTCGCGCAGCTGACCAGCGTCAACACTCCGCGAGGTCCGGCGCCCCAGCTTGCCCATTTATTGACGACGTCTGGAGCTTCTTCTGATCCCGGGCGGCTAGCTCTGACGAGGGCCCATGCATAGCCGAGCACCTGATCGCTGACTGGAACTTTGGTGACCAGCTTCTGGAATTCGACGATCTGTTCGGCTGAGATCACCGGGTCAATTTTTCCCATCTGGCCGGTAGTGACTCGGCGGGCAACTTCCCACTCTTCGGCACCGCTCGGATAGTCGACTTTGATGTAGAGGAGAAACCGGTCGAGTTGTGCCTCCGGCAGTGGGTACGTGCCTTCCTGCTCGAGCGGGTTCTGAGTGGCCAGGACGAAAAACGGATCGGGCAGATCGTGCATCGTGCCGCCGGCACTGATATGTCGTTCCTGCATGGCTTCCAGCATGGCGGCCTGAGTCTTCGGCGGCGTTCGGTTAATTTCGTCGGCCAGAACCATGTTCGCGAACAGTGGTCCAGGGAGAAACTTGTACTCGCGAGCTTTGGTTTCGAGGTTCTCCTGGATGATCTCCGTCCCGGTGATGTCGCTCGGCATGAGGTCTGGCGTGAACTGAATCCGCTTAAAAGACATCTGCAGAGCGTCGGCCAGCGAGCTGATCAGCAGCGTCTTGGCGAGTCCCGGCACACCTTCCAGCAGTGAGTGGCCACGAGCCAGCATGGCGATCAGTACCTGCTCGATGGCATCTTTCTGCCCGACAATGACTTTGGACAATTCGTCATTGAGTTTCTGAAAGACATCCGCGCAGTTTTCGACGGCGGCAATGTCATCCTGGCCTGGTTCGTCCGACATGGAAGCTTCTCTGGAAGGTGCATATTCTGGATTAATCAGGCCGATCAGTAAGGACTGCCCGAATGGTGAAGTTAAAGACGGTATCGGGTGAGGCGATGATTGGCCAACCATCGAGGTTGGATTGGCGAAGCGCGGCACGTTCGGCCGGCTTGACAACAGGGGGCGAGTCGCCGCTACCCTCCTGCCCATGTCCGAAAATTCACAGAACGAAGATATGTCTCAGCCTGCCTGGAAGGTCTGCGCCGCGACTATCTGGCTGTGTATGTTCGGGTTCGTGTTTTTTCAAATCGACCTGCCCAACAGCTCGCCCACGATCAATCGGACCGACGTCTGGATCGAACTGCCGGACCTGTTGTTTTACTCGGTGATCCCTCACCCAGACTCTCCTCCCGCCGGTTGGTCCAACTTTCCACAACGCATTCCGATTCTGTTCGTCGGATTCTGGATGCTCGCCGGCGTCTGGGGCCTCGGTCACCTTCTGCTGAGAATCATCCGGCTGAAGCCGCACCTGCGACGGCTTGAGCGAATAGTTTTCGCCTACGGACTTGGGATGTCCGGAGTGTCGTTGCTCGTGCTGGGAGCCGGACTACTTGCTCAACGGGTTCCCGACGCACTCTCGGGAGAAACACTCGGCATTGCCCTCTTCGTTTTTGCGTTGATCGAGTTTGCACTCCGACGAACCTGGGATCGATCAAAGAATTCGTTGGCTGCCTCAGAGGCAACGGCCACCAAAGGCAAGGCATCGTCAAAGCGCTCGGCTTCTGAATTCACGCTCAGTCGACTTGGAGCCGTGCTCATGCGAGGTCAGATTCCGTTCGGCATTCTCACTCGCGGAATCGTCAGCCTGGCGATGGCTCTTTTCGTCATGGCGATGGCTCTGGGAGCGATGCTTCCATCCACAGATTTCGACGTGAAGGAGTACCACATTCAGGGACCGAAAGAATGGTTCATGAATGGGGCGATCGAGATGCTGCCTCACAATGTTTACACGAGTTTTCCGTTCCTGACCGAGATGTTTCATCTGCTCGGCATGGAGCTGTCGAGCGATTGGTATCTTGGAGCGTTGGCCGGCAAGCTCGTCCTGATGACGTTTGCTCCGCTGACCGGGCTGGCTGTGTTTGCCGCTGCGGACCGGCTGTTCGATCGTCGAGCCGCCTGGGCCGCGATGTTGATCCACCTTTCGACGCCGTGGACTTACCGAATTTCGATCATCGCCTACGCCGAAGGCGGGCTGACATTTTTTCTGATGGCAGCGACGCTGGCGGTGATCATCCGAGTGCAGGGTCAGCAGGACGACCCGGAGCAGGCACCCGACGCGGAACCTTCGTCGCCCGGCGCCGGACGGCTGACAATGCTAACTGGCTTGCTGGCCGGCAGCGCGATGGCCTGTAAGTATCCTGGGTTATTGTCCGTCGTCTTCCCGGCAGCGGTTGTGCTACTGCTGCTTGAATGGAAGTCGCAGAACGATACGCCGCTGGCTCGCCGCGCTGCGAAAACTCTGCTGATATTCGGACTGGCATGTGGAGTCACCATCGGTCCGTGGCTGCTGAAAAATCTGTACGAAACCGGCAACCCCGTTTACCCATTGATGAACAGCCTGTTCCACGGCATCGACTGGACGCCGACACTGGAAGCCAACTGGAAACGCGCACACAGCCCGTCGCATTACCAGCCGTTCGATTTGCTCGTCAAGTTTTACGATGTTACTTTGAAGAGCGACTGGCTGAGTCCGCTGTTGTTCGCGTTGGCTCCGCTGGCATTTCTGACCAGGTGGAATCGTCGCATCATCGGTGGTCTGTGGTCGTATGTCGGATTTCTATTCTTGAGCTGGTGGGTACTGACTCACCGCCTTGACCGGTTCTGGATTCCTCTGATTCCACTGGTGGCGTTGCTGTCTGGTGGCGGAGTGTGGTGGGCGACCAATCAGTTCTGGCGATACGCAGCCGGGACATTCGTGACGCTGTGCGTTCTCTTCAATCTCGGATTCATTACTACAATCAACTGTGGACTCAACACCTGGCTGGGCGATCTCGCCGAGGTCAGAGACAAGTCCGAATTCACGTCCGAACCAGTCGCCTATCTTAACCGAGTGCGGCTACCGACCGATGCGAAAGTGCTGTTCGTTGGCGAGGCACAGATTTTCGATGCTCGAGTTCCACTGGTCTATAACACGGTGTTCGATATCTCGATCTTCGAACAATGGTGCTCGGCCAACGAACCCGGAGTCCCGGTCGCCGATCAGAAAATGAAGTCGACTGACGAAATTCGAGAACGGCTGAAAAGCGAAGGCATTACGCACATCCTGGTGAACTGGCAGGAAATTCTTCGATATCGCACGACCTACGGAATTTCCGAATTCCTCGCTCCGTGGCGATTCGAACACCTTCAGCGGGAAGGAATCCTTCACCGAAATGTCACATCGCTGTCCGGTCCCAGACCAATGGACTCGTTCAGCGATTCGGATCGACAGCTCATTAAAAGCTGGGCGTCTGAGTTGCTCATTCGCTACGAAGGCGAGCCAGCGTTCGTGACTTCGCAATTATTTTTTGTGACGGCGGAAAGCGAGTGAATATGGCCACGAACAGCACAGAGTTTGTAACAAAAATGTTTCTCTGAGAGTTCTGTATCCCTGGTGGCTAACTTAAAATTCAATCATCTTCGAAGCTTGCAATGACCAATTCACGTAGCCAAAGAATTTTTCATGCCACGATCCGGGAAAGAACACTCTGAAAAGCTTAAAAAGAATCAGCGACTGCGGCAGATGCTGGCTGGCCAGCAGATCATTCGGTCATTTGCCCCGCACGATGTTTTTACGGCTCGCGTTCTGGAAGATGCCGGAATCGAGTTGCTGTTTCTTGGCGGATTCGGAGTTTCTGCCAGCGTGCTGGGAATTCCCGATGTTGGATTGACGACGCTGACCGAGATGACAGAAGCCGTCCGTCGAATGGCCGACCGACTGACTGTTCCGCTGATCGCAGACGGGGATACCGGACATGGCGATCTGCACAACGTTGCTCGGACCGTGCGAGATTTCGAACGAGCCGGTGCGTCGGGAATGCTGCTCGAAGATCAGGTCGCTCCCAAACGTTGCGGCCACTTCAGCGGCAAGCAGGTAATCCTGGCAAACGAGATGCTCGACAAGCTCAAGACGGCTCTGGACACTCGAGCTGATCCGGACTTTGTAATCATCGCACGAACCGACGCGCGAGCCGTAGAGGGACTCGACTCAGCGATTGACCGAGCGAACCTTTATGGCGAAGCCGGCGCAGACATGTGCTTTGTCGAGGCTCCGCAGTCAGCAGACGAACTCGCTCGCGTGGCCAGGGATGTACCGTTTTTGCAACTCGCTAACATGCTGCCTGGCGGCGTCACTCCGATTCTGCCGGCGGATGAGCTACAGGATCTCGGCTTTAATATTGTCGTTGACCCAGTGGGGCCGTTACTGGCAACGGGGCACGTGATGCGAAAGCTGGCTGCAGCGATGTTGGATGACGGGCGAGTCGATCATCTCGCGTCACAGATGCTCGGCTTTGACGAGGTCAAGCAGTTGCTGGGACTCGACGCGATTTAAAAAATGAAACGACCATGACAAACAAGCCACGAAACAGGTACGACGTCTGATGAGGACCGTGCTGACAACCATTGGTTTGCTGCTGGCGCTGACATTGTTCGGCACGGTCGGGTTCCGCATTATCGCTGGAAGCAGCTGGGTCGAGTGCCTTTACCTTGCGGTCGTTACGCTGACGACTGTCGGGGCGCGCGACCCCGGAACAGACACGGCTTCCATGCTGTTTGTGGTGGTGTACCTCGCGACCGGACTGGGAATCTTTACGTTCAGCGTGTTTCAGCTGGGCAGCTGGGTTGTCAGTGCAGATTTTAACACAATGCTGGAGAGGCGACGAATGCAGAAACGAATCAGCGATCTGGAAGGGCATTCCATCGTCTGCGGCCAGGGACGCATGGGGCTCGAAATTTGCGAGTACCTGTCTGAGCGAAATCAATCGGTCGTCGTCATCGACCACAACGAGGACCAAATCCATCCCGTTTGTGAAGAAAACGGCTGGCCATTCATCGTTGGCGACGCGACAGATGATGACGTTCTGAAGTCAGCAGGCATTGATCGAGCCGCTTCACTGACGACAGTCCTAGCGACCGACGCTGACAACCTGTACGTCGTCCTGTCGGCTCGGATGCTGAACCCTGAAGTGAAGATCATCGCGCGAGCCGTTGGCGAGAAAGCCGTCGAAAAACTCGAACGCGCCGGGGCCACCCGCGTTGTCAGTCCGTTCCGTACAGGAGCGGTCAAGATGGCTCGCTTCATGCTGAATCCGAGCATCGAAGACTTCATCGAAATCGCTGACAGCCATGGGAATGAACTCGAACTCGCCGACATCCAGATCTCACCGCAAAGTAACTACGTCGGCCGCAAGCTGATGGAAACCGACTTGCGAAGTCGCGGCGTCATGGTCATTGGAATTCGCAGGGAAAGCGGAGAACGCCTGATGCCTCCGCCGGGCGATGCGGTCATCCAGTCCGAAGATTGCCTCTTCGTCTTCGGCAACACTGATGCCGTGAATTCAATCGTCGAGCACACCGACGAAGCGGTTTAGTGGATCCAATTCTCAAGATACCAGTTGAGTGTAAGATAAAATTGAACGGAAGCTTGTGGACTGCGAAGATCGTTTTCGAAGTAGATGGCAGGCAGACTCGAATCGTGAGGCTGGTGCGCGAAGCGTACGGTGACTACGCCAACTGAGTGTACAGGAGTGGTGCAGAAATTCTGGTGTTGTACTTCGGTAAAACGCCACATCACGCTCGATGGACGGGCGAGTTTGTTCATCCCTGCCCGCCAGCAGACCATTGAGTGGAGTCGCTGGCCGAACCCGAACGCTTCACGCGGTTATACGCCGACCTGCATGCGGGTTTTGTGGCGTTGCAGGGCGGCTTCGACGAAGTTTCGGAAGACGGGGTGTGGTTCCAGTGGTTTGGATTTGAATTCCGGGTGGAACTGCACGGCCAGGAACCAGGGGTGATCCGGTATTTCGACGATTTCTGCGAGCATTCCGTTCGGGCTGGAACCGGAAATCTGCATGCCAGCGTCGATGAACTGCTTCTTGTATTCCGGGTTGAATTCGTAGCGATGCCGGTGCCGTTCGCTGATCTCTTCTTCGCCATAGATTCTGGCGGCGAGTGTGTCTTCGGTCAGCTGGCAAGGTTGCTCGCCCAGCCGCATCGTTCCGCCTTTATTCGTGACGGTCTTTTGATCTTCAAGCAGGCAGATGACCGGGTGATCGGTTGAGTCGGCGAATTCCGTACTTTGTGCACCTTCGAAGCCCAGCACGCTGCGGGCAAATTCAACGACGGCACATTGCATCCCGAGGCAAATTCCAAAGAAGGGAATCTCGCACTGCCTCGCGTAACGGATGGCTTCGATCTTGCCTTCGATGCCTCGCATGCCAAAGCCGCCAGGCACGAGGATTCCGTCGACTCCAGCGAGTAGCGATTCCGGCCCTTGCTCAGCGAGGTCTTCGGCTTCGATGCGTTTGACGATGACTTTGGAAGCGTGCGAGAACCCGGCGTGGTCAAGTGATTCGTAAATCGATTTATAAGCGTCGCGGTGCTCGATGTATTTTCCGACGACGGCGATCGTGACTTCGTGATCCGGGTTGCGAATTCGCTTCAGCAATTCGAACCAGTCGTCCATCTCGAGGTGACCGGCGTTCAGACCGAGCTTCTCAACGATGAGTTGATCGAGGCCGTGTTCGACAAGACCTTGCGGAACTTCGTAGATCGAAACCGTCTTGTCGACTTCTTCGATGACCGCTCGTTTCTCGACGTTACAGAACATCGCGATCTTTTCGAGATTCTCCTGCCCCATCGGACGTTCGCAGCGTGCGACCAGAACGTCCGGCTGAATACCGATCTCGCGTAGTTGGCCAACGCTGTGTTGCGTCGGCTTGGTTTTCATTTCGCGAGCGGCTCGCAGATACGGCACCAGCGTCAGGTGCATGAAGAGACAGTTTTCTTTGCCGACTTCGAGCGGAATCTGACGGATGGCTTCGAGGAACGGCAGACTTTCGATGTCGCCGACCGTACCACCGAGTTCCGTAATCACGATGTCGACGTCCGGTCCGGCTTCACGGAGCACGCAGGCTTTGATCTCGTTGGTCACGTGCGGGATGACCTGCACGGTCTTACCGAGGTACTCGCCGCGGCGTTCCTTCTCGATGACGCGCAGATAAATCTGTCCCGACGTGTAGTTGGAGCCGCGGTCCAGCACGCTGTTTGTAAATCGCTCGTAATGGCCCAGATCGAGATCGGTCTCGGAGCCGTCGTCCAGCACGTAAACTTCGCCGTGCTGATAGGGGCTCATCGTGCCGGGGTCAACGTTGAGGTACGGGTCAAGCTTCTGCATCTTGATCCGCAGACCGCGACGCTCCAGCAACATGGCGACCGATGCCGCTGTCAGGCCTTTGCCGAGCGAACTGACCACACCACCGGTTACGAAAATATGCTTCGTCATGACACCCTCAAACGGCGACGTTATGAATCATTTCTACACTTGAAAAACAGGTGGCTTCAGCCGTGCTGCTCACCCGACGCACAGGCGAGGGAATGAGTTCGCCCCGGGCTTACGCGGCGGGTTACCAATCAAGAATGCTTCACAGCTTTGCCTCAAACGACGGAGACCCGGTCCCGAAGGGATACCGGGTCTCCGATATGTTAATGATTGCTGTTTTGCGAAAGGAGCTGTTCCGGATGAATTTCGAT
The DNA here is from genome assembly GCA_937904325.1 of uncultured Planctomyces sp. Lineage (GTDB taxonomy): Bacteria > Planctomycetota > Planctomycetia > Planctomycetales > Planctomycetaceae > JABMPE01. Next base: position 4,077 of record CALGTK010000037.1, on the reverse strand, counting down.
CGGTCAGGCCGCCTTTCTCCCCGCAACGAAACGAGCATAATCTTCCGGAGTGTCGATTCCAACTGAACGATGAGGAACCTCAGCAATCTGGATCGTTGCCCCGAGTTCCAGAGCGCGAAGCTGCTCCAGTTTCTCCAGTTCTTCAAGCGGCGATGGCGGCTGCTCAGCAAGATGCAACAGAAAATTCCGCCGATACGCGTAAATACCCAGATGCAACTTCCACGGCGAATCTTCATCCAGACGCTCGCCCCGATCGCCGTCACGCATGAACGGCACCGGACAGCGGCTGAAGTAGAGCGCTCGACCGTCGGCCGCACAGACGACTTTCACGCAACCGGGATCTTCGAGAATCTCTGAATCGGTGATCGGGGCGCAAAGCGTCGCCATGTCGGCATTCGGATTGTCGATCAGCAGTTGAGCGACTTTGTTGATCGATTCCGGATCGATGTCCGGCTCGTCGCCCTGTATATTCACGATGATGTCGGAATCAGGCAGGTGCTTGCGGACGACCTCAGCGATCCGATCGGTGCCGCTAGGATGATCGCCAGTCATCTCGGCCTGCGCTCCGAATCCGGTCACCGTTGCCGCGATTTGAAGACTGTCCGTCGCGATGAGCAGACTTGGTTCGTCGCCACTATCGCCACCGAGAATCGAAGCGCAACTTGCCGACTTCCAGGCATACTGAATCAAAGGTTTGCCGGTTTCAGCCAGCAATAGCTTGCCGGGCAACCGCGAAGACTGCAGGCGAGCCGGGATAATTCCAGTGACTTTCATGATGACCTCCCTGTCATATTCTGTCCGGCGGAATTCTGACGGATTTCCAGACGACATGTCATCGTCAATCTGCTGACGTGAAAATGTAATTCTCAAATATGCCATGCCCGCGTTTCAGATGCGTCTGAGCACATGTTCGGAACAGATCGAGGCGATCATGTCGATTGCAGAAACTCTCACGGTCAATCGGAGGCATGTCCTGGCTACCAAATCAAAAGCATCCAGGTTCGCGACAACGGCAAAGGATCCTATGTTTTCACGTAAGTTTCGAGCGGTGGTGGCAACAATCGCGTATGCTCGCTAAATAAGACAAGAGCCTGACAAGCAACTGACGTTTGTCTGCGGAACGCCTACCAGACTTCTTAACTGACGTGGGAAGCACCACGGATTACGGCCATCGTATTCAGTTGTTTGTCGGCATCCAGTGTGCTGTCGCCATCTTTGTTATTCGTTACCGGCTACGGATTACCGTCTTCTGGACCATTGAGGGAAGAACCGGCAGAATTAAAGAGAAGCTTGAGCCAAGTGCATTTTAAAAAGGGACCAGGTCGGAATCCTGGCTGATACCAACGCGATTGTTTTTGCCGTTCCACAAAACGAAAACCAGACCGTATGTCAGAACCAGCAATAGTTTCAGCGGCGACGCTTCAAGTCAGCATTTCTGGCCCGGACCCATCTCAACGACTGCAGAACGCGATTCGTGATGGGCAGGTTGTTCGAATTGGCAGAGCTCCCAAGCAGGGCTGGGCCATTCCGTGGGATCGAGCAATCTCGCGTGAGCATGCAGATATACGCTGGAAAAATGGGCTGCTGAAGGTCTCCATGATCCCTCAGGCTCGCAACCCCTTGATTCATCACAACAAGATGATGAAGGAAGTCACCGTCTCCCCAGGTGACTGGTTTCAGATTGGCGAAACAAAATTTCAGGCAGGAGACATTTCCGAACGCAAAATCAGCAAGCAGAAATCTGACGGAGAAACGGTCAGTGTCGAATTCGATGAGGGCATCGGATCGATCCTGGAGGAGTACGCGTACTCCCAGGACGAACTAAGTAAGGTCTCCTTTAAGAATTCAAATCTACAGTTGGAGATCCTCTCGCGACTGCCGCGTCTGATTTCAGGTTCGCATACAGACGAAGATCTTGGAGCGTTGTTGTCGCGAATGCTTCTCGATGCAATTCCGTCCGCTGAAGCCGTTGCGGTCGCTCACTTTGACAAAACACGGCTCCCAAAAACTGAGGCATCTATCAACTCGTTTCCCAAGCCGTTAACGCTGAGAGTCGAGACGCGGAAAAACATTAAAAGCCGGTTCCGTCCCAGCCGCAAAATTCTCCTACGAGCGTTAAGGTCTGAAAGCAGCGTGATCCATATCTGGGATCCCGAAGAGGGAGCAGGCGGAGCGACGGTCAGTGAGGGGCTCGGTTGGGCGTTCTGTTCTCCCATGGTTGGCGAGTCCAGTCAGGGCTGGTGCCTTTATGTTTCTGGCAAGGGAACGACCGACGGTGGGTTGGTTGTTACGTTTGAAGATATGGCCGGCGACCTGCGTTTTACCGAGCTGGTAGCTCAGTTCATTGCGTCGATTAGAAACATTCGCCTGTTGCAGGAACAGAAGACTCAATTGAGTTCCTTCTTCTCGCCGAAAGTCATCGAAGGCCTGACTGGCCAGGACGGCTGTAACACGTTGGCGCCGGCCGAGAAAAACATCTCCGTCCTGTTCTGCGATGTACGAGGCTTCTCGAAAAAATCGGAAAAGTTGCAGGATGATCTGCTGAGTCTGCTGCGAAGCGTCAGTGCGGCATTGAACGTTATGGCCAAAGGGATTCTTCAACGCGATGGTGCGATTGCAGATTTCCAGGGTGACGCCGCTCTGGGATTCTGGGGCTGGCCGGTGGAACTCGAAGAAGGGCCAGTGCCGGCGTGCAAGGCTGCACTGGAAATTTTCACCCACTTCTACAACGAGATCGCTGTGCCCGGCAGCCTGTTGGAAGGATTTTCTGTTGGCTTAGGCGTGGCTCATGGACGAGCGCTTGCCGGACAGATTGGTACGGACCAGCAGGCGAAGGTCGGAGTCTTCGGTCCGGTCGTCAATCAAGGCGCCCGGCTCGAAACGATGACCAAACAGTTTGATCTACCGATCTGTATCGATGAGCCAACGGCCGAATACGTGAAGATGTATCTGCCGCCTTCCGAGGGAAGGGTTCGTTGTCTGGCCCGAGTACGCCCGAAAGGGATGGACACCCCCATGACGGTGTTCGGCCTGCTACCGCTGGGTGGCCAGTTCGAATGGCTCACTGATCAAATCGTTGCCGACTATGACTCGGCACTGGATTCAGTGACCGAAGGCAACTGGTCGTCCGCAATCGAAATTCTGGAACGAGTTCCAGACCAGGACGGCCCCAAGCAATTCCTGCTCCGCAATATGGCTGCCTTGGGTAACGAACCACCAGACTCCTGGGACGGAACATTTTCGCTCGCCAACAAGTAGCCATCGTCTTAATTTCTGTGCCGGAACCGGGACGTTTAGAGCACCGTTGATGACTCAGCAAGCATTCTGCGGAACACTGAAAACCACTCCAGGAAGCGTTTGAGTCACACAGTATTCGTTCAACTGTTGGGTAGCTCAGCGTTACGCGAAGTCGCTTCGCAATGACAGATGAAACGCCAGCGAGCTTTCTCCAGGCTTTTGTCCGAATGATCGCCGCTTCAGCTTTGCAGGATCGTCCGTTCAACATCAGCAGCTTACCAACGCCACGTCACACCGAAGTCATAGGACGACGTTCGGAAGGTCGATCGCGAGGTCTGAATTTCCGGGAAAATGTTCTGCGACGGGTTGCCTTGCCAGACAATGCTGTCACTGGCTCGCGTCATCTCCGCAATCATTGTGAATGTATAAGCTGCTCGAAAGTTGGCGTTCCGGAGGAGTTTAGACCGACGCAGCATCGGAATGTATTGGAATAGCGGGCCTTCCGCATAAACCATTTGCTCGATCATCGGCGAAACGCTGGTATGTGTTCGTGAATCTGTAAAAGTATTCGGACTGGAGTTTGTCGGTGAAGATGGAATCAAATCCGACTGTCGGGTTGTGACGAATATGTTATCGCCAGACATCTCAATTCGATGGTAGTTCATGAGCAGTCCGACGTTCGTCGAGCCACCCATTTGAAACCCCTTGTCACCGCCAATGTCGTAGCTCAGTCCGAATTCTGGCCCAAGCAAATGCGACTCGACTTCGTTGTCGAGTATCGATGTTATGGGGTAGACAAGCGGATCGCCGTTGATGACAAAGTTTGCACCACCGCCACAG
>CALGTK010000036.1 GCA_937904325.1 uncultured Planctomyces sp. | reverse complement strand
CTAGGCCTGCAATGTGACACGATTCCGAGCGGTTCTATGAGCTCGGTCTTGGCAGCGCTTTCCTGCTTCCCGATGTACATGGTTGCGAACGTCGATGCCTGGACGAGCGATAGACAGTTTCGCGTGCCGCTCCTTGATTTGCCTGGTTCCGAACATATTCGGGAATCGTTTGCACTAGGCAAGGAAGAAGGAAAATTCGCAATTGAGAAAGATCATCGTCGTGTCCTCAGCACTCTTGTTGCGAATGCTAAACCCTGCGATCTGGTGTTTTACGAATACGCACTTGAAACTCTCCGGCTTTCACTTGGCGCACTCGAGCACGGCCTGGCAGCAAAAGTACGTGAGGCTGTTGCCCGTATGATCGTCGCCGTTGCAAATGCATCGGGTGAGGGAATTGGGGGTACTGGCCCCAAGGTTAGCCCTGAAGAAAAGGCGTGTATCGAATTAATCAGCAAAACGCTTTCACTTACGCAGACAGAGACTGCAGCGACTGTATTGGCGGAGATCCTGTCGAAGTGAATGTGCGTGTTGTATGAAAACGTGAGATAACAATTTGATGAACGCGGAGCCGCCGACTGCGAGTTTACAAATGGACGATCAACCGCGACGGCCCGGTTATTGCAAACGTTAGCATTCAATCGACTTTATCACTCAGACGACGTTCCCGTGAGCGACAACTTCGGACCACTGTTGCGGAATCTCGCGACTGAAGTCGCGAGCAAACACATGGTTCCGATCGACGTACAGGACAATTGGGTATGCTTCAAAAATCCCCAGCTCGTCCGAATTGAACGACCGGCTTTGAAGGAAGAATGAACACGGAAGGCCAATCGTGCTACTACGCCGCAAGTGGCATACAGTGTGCTCAAGTCGAAGTGGACTGATCGGGTCTATATAAGATCACACCATCCAGGAACGTCGTCGTTCATCGGACTAGCGGTGTATTGGATATGCGAGTCACCTAACAATTACGTGAACCGCAGTCATCGCCGGCTGCCAGGCGATTGAAAGTGGAGTTACCTCGTTACGCGTCGTTGCGTTTGCATCGCAGTTCGCATTGACCAGTAAACGGCCGGTTTGCTGGCCGTCGTGATAAACGGCCCAATGGATTACGGTCAGGCCATCGGGTTGGGTCTGTGTGACCTTGGTTTCTTGTCTGACTAATTCAGCAATTGTCGCCGAGTACTTCGACTCAGACGCATCGATGAAACGAGTATCCACTTCGCTCAGCGTGTCAGTCGTTACGCCATTCGCGGTCAGATTCAGCAGCGAAAGCGTCACCAGGCCCCAACTCAGTATGCTCTTTGCGACTCTTTGTACTTTGTCATACCTGGACCGGAGTCACGCTGAATGAACGGAATCAAATCATGTTTCCAATGATTCGTCAGCTCTGAATTACTCTCGCCAATTTTCATCAACCGCTTACAGGGACATAAGAGCGAACAGTTCGTTCGCCGTGCCATTGCTGCCGGGGAACGAGTTCATTTCTACACCTGCGATGAACTTCGTCGGATGTCGAATTCATCAGTAGTTCGTGTTTGCGCCAATTTTGAACAATGCGACGTGAACTTTACTTAGCTGGACTGACGGCGATGCGGAGCATCAAGGTCATTTGCCTGATCCAGGCCAAGGGAGCAACTGGAAATCCCCTCTCGGCAGCACGGGCAAATCACTTTGCTTGAAACAGATCTGTCTGGCTGGTTCAGCAAATCCGAAAGAGCTTTGCGATACTACAAACGCACGCAGAGCTTTAGTGTCTACAAATTATGAAGCAGGTCGATCATCTCTTCCGCATTTCTATGACGTACTTCATCAGGTCGTCGAATTCGGCTCGATTCTTCAGCTGCCGCGTCAGATTCGCTGGCATTAGAGAGGTTCGCGACTGGAAGACCTCATCGACGTCTTCCTTCTTGAGCACGATCGGCGTCGGTTGAGCAAGGTTTCGCAGGACGATTTCATTGTCGTTTTCTGAGATTCGAACGCCGGTGTACTGTTTGCCCTGATTAGTCAACACAATGACCTGGGCGAAGGATTTATCGATCAGCTTCGATGGACGAAGTACAGAATCGACAAGGTCCTCTGGTTTCATCTTTGTTTGAATCCTGGTCAGATCCGGGCCGAGACGAATAGCACCAGCGGGAGGTGCATGGCATGCAAAGCAGGCAGCGGCTGATTTTAAGAAGAGGTTCTTACCTCGTTCTGCATTACCCCTGGAAATGGCCACTTGAGCAAGTTCCTCAGGTGACGTGCTGAGCAGTGCGTCCTCCAGTTCCTTGTTGGAAAATCCTTCGTCGCTGATTCCGATGTCCTTCAGAACGAGTGCTGCTTCCAGCGGATGCTGAGCCAGTAAGTCTTCCGGTTTCCAGAACGTTGTCCTCGCAATCGTTGCCGATCGGACCTTTGCGACAGTGTCGGGAGTAATGGTCGACGCTTCGTTACCCCAGGTGTTCCGAACAAAAGTCAGCACAGCAGCGAGTTCGTCGTCTTTCAACAGCGAACGGAACGCGGTCATTGGTGGCACGCCGCGAGAAGGATCGTATGTTTTGCCGTGAACCGTGATCTTGCCCCACATTCCGTGTAGAGCCATCTTGACCAGTCGCTCTTCGCTGCCGTTGACCCAGGGGCTCTTAACGAGCGACGGGTAAACGACTCCGTTCCCCTTGCCATGCGTCAGGTGGCAGGTCGCGCAGTGTGAGTGCTTCTGGTAAATCTTTGCGCCCAGTTCGTAGACTTTTTGATCGTCGGGGCTGAGTCGTTTTGGAGGATCGAATTCTACGAACTCGATTTCTCCCGGAGCAACAAATCCGCTGGCACCTGCGTCGACGTTGTACCAGAAGTGCCTGACTGTTTTTGCCGCGTGGGCTGCGTGTCGCACGGTCGAGGCCAAAAGTGTGTCGAGCAATGCGTCGTTCTTCACATTGTGCTGCTGATGCATCCACAATGCTTCGAGCAAGTGATGAGCTTCTGTTTCGTCATTCGAATCAAAGTCCTTCATCCACTCCTGAGTAGCGGCGATGACGGCTTTTGAATCGCGTCCACTCAGTTCAACACGAGTCCGGTGACGAATTCCGTTGATTGGGTGTTTGAGGTTTTCAAGCAGAGCTTTGATCGGTTCGTCAGCAATCTTGACCGGCTTCTGCAGCGGCCGTCCTTTGACTGTCAGGCGAATGATGCGGCCGTGATAGTGGTCTCGATTCGGGTCACGAATATTGTGCTGCATGTGGCCGATGATGACGTTGCACCAGTCCGACACGTAAAGCGCTCCATCTGCACCGATGACGGCGTCAGTTGGACGGAAGTTGCGGTCGGCACTGTTGAGCAGTTCTACTCCTGGTGTACCCCAGACTTCGCCGAATTTCCGCTTCTTGCTGGCGCCATCTCCTCCGCCGGCAATTTTGACGTCGACAGCAGCGACGACATTCCTGCCGTTGAAGAATTCGATTTTGCCGTTGTTGAAGCGGTTCTCGAATCCCTTGCGATTCCATACTTTGAATTGGGAGATCTGCACGGGGGCCGGGAAGTCGCCTTTCATCCATGGGTTCTTCTGGATTGAGGTGTGGGCAAAGTTACCCTTGTTACCGTCAACAAGCAGGCGAACCGGATACACGCCGTTACTGAGTTCGCTCGACTGCTCAAGTTTGGCCGTTTTGGCGATATTCTTGCCGCCGCTGTAGACTTCGACTTCGGCGATGTTCATCTGCTGGCGACCGTTGACGCTGAGCTTGAAACCGGTGATTTTCGTATCTTTCAACGCCGGATGGTTGACCGTAATCAGCCCGCCGCCTTGCGTAATCTCGATGTTCTTCTGAGTGGTCCTGGCGGGAGTTTCTTCCTCTTCGACCTCACCTTCTCGGTCGAGGTCGTACTGCTTTATACCCAGAAATCCGATCGTGTTGCAGATTAGAAAGTCGTTCTGCATTTCCTCAGGAAAATGTTCGGAAGACATGATGGCGTTCGCTGCGACCGGACGAAATTCCTTGGTCAACAGCGTGTGCATCTTGAATCCTGTGCCTTCAGGCCTCACCTGATACGATCGCCCGCCGGTACCGTCGTTGGCGTAGCAGTAGCCCCAATAGTCAAAGCTGGTTCCATGCGGATTCGGCGAGTTACCAGCGTGCGGAGCGATCGTGTACGAGCGTGGATCAAAGCGGTACAGCCCTGAAGCACCAATATTCAGGTTCTGCTTCCATGGTGTTTCGTGGTTATGGACCAGAAAAATTCCGCTCTGCCAATAGATGCCGCCGTCAGGTCCGTAGACCAGATTGTTAGCGGCGTGATGAGTGTCCGAAGTACCGAGGCCCTGCAGGATCGGGTAACGGAAATCGGCTTTGTCATCGCCGTCGGTGTCTTTCAGGAAAAGCAGGTCCGGACCAGATGTTACTAGAACGCCACCGCCCCAGAATTCAAAACCCAGCGGATTGTGAACGTGAGCGAAAATCTTTCGAGTATCGGCAACGCCGTCACCATCCGTATCCTCAAAGATCATGAGGCTGTCATTCATTTTCTTCAGCGGTTCCCACTTGGGATACGTGTTCCAGCTTGCTGCCCACAATCGACCTTTGGCGTCTATCTGCATCTGCACGGGATTCGCCAGATCCGGGAACATTTCTTCGGAAGCGAAGACCTTCAGTTCGTAGCCTTCGGGTACGGTGATTTTTGCGAGGCTTTCTGCAGGAGTCAGATATTCGACGCTGCCTTCTTTCTGAGAGTTAGAACTCTTGCTCCCACCACCCACGTTTGAAATTACTTTCACCGGTGGCGGCACATTGCTGTCGTCGATTTCGATCTCTCTACCTTCAGCTGCGGCCCAGATTCCTTTGTCTCGATTGGCAGTCATGACGTCGAGCATCGTTAATTCATGCTTTAAAACGTCCGCATTGCTCTGTCCACCGACGAAGCTAAGCCCTGATCGACCACCCCAGACGTCGTTGCCATCAGTCGCGCGGTAGCGGTTATGCCAGTGCCAGTTCTTGTCTACGACTGCTTTGTAAACAGCATTCAGGCTGTTAGGGGCAGGTGCCTTTTTCTGAAGCAGCCGTCGTGAAATAATCCCGGCCAGTCGCTGATAGCCCTTTGCGTTCAGATGAATGCCGTTGTGCGTGAACTGCTCATCGCTGGACGCAAAGATCTGAAACGATGGCGAATAAAGGTCAATGAACTTCGAGCCTGTTTCATCAGCAGCTCGGCGAGTGGCCTGAGTAATGGCGGCCAGATTCGCATTCAGTTCCGTCCCGTCCGGCAGGTGGGGACTGCCTGTGTTTTCGTAAGCGATCGGGCTGAAAAGCACGAATCGAGCATCGACACTCTTTTCCTTGCGCAGCCCACGATACCGCTCGACCAGCTTTACAAGTTCACTTGCGTAGGCATCCGCACCGCCAGGTCCGGCAAACGATTCGTTGTAGCCGTAAAACGTGAAGACCACATCCGGAGCGACGTGCTGCAGGTACTCGTCGTCGTTCGTGAAGCCCTTGTTTCGAGGGCGTTTATTAACCATGTCGCCGGAGAAGCTCATGTTCCGGAAGCTGACGTTCAGCCCTTTCAGCTGACTCTGCAGAACAGCTTCGACCCACGGAGCGTGTTGCATCCGGTCGGCGAGACCGTTGCCATAAATGGCGACAACATCATTCTGCTTAAAGCCAAAATCCTCGGCAGCATTTGCTGACGGAGATGCCAGAATTGCCGAGCAGCCGCAGAAAATCAGCATTCGCAGTAAATAGTTTTTGAACATGGCTGGAGAGATGTCCGTCTTAGTTGGAACGGCGGGAGAATTGGGGGAGCACGGAGTTTCCCGACAATGCGACGCTGATGTAGAGTACTTTGTCAGAGCGCACAGCTACAGCGTCGGCGGCCGATAATTTCGAAACGTCATTCCTGTTGATGGGCGGTCCCTTTGACTTTATTTGATTAACTTCGCCGCAATTGGGGCCTGCCAACCGCGACGTGGCTTCACATGATGCCATTCTCAAAACGCTGATTCGATGCAGTCCGGAGGTCACTGAATGCTGTCCTTGACCAGTCAACTTTCGCCTCAAGCTCACGGTTTCAATCGCCGGGAGTTGTTGCGTGTGGGCGGGCTGAATGCTCTGGGGTTGTCGTTGCCGACTTTGCTGGCGGCAGAGACGCATGGAAAAGTTGGCGACGTGCATCACCCTGCATTCGGGCGAGCGAAGAACGTAATCTACCTCTACCTGGGTGGAGGCGCTCCGCAACATGAGACGTTCGATCCAAAACCTGAAGCGCCGGCCGAAGTTCGAGGTTCGTTTCGACCGATTCATACAAATGTGCCGGGGATCGATTTCTGCGAACTGCTTCCTCGCACATCTCGGATTGCTGACAAACTGGTTGTTTGTCGTGCGATGTCCACCGACGACAATACGCATTCGACAAGCGGCTACTGGGTCCTGACGGGGTTTCCTTACACCGGTGCCAATGCACGCTTAATGCATCCGACCGATTGGCCAACCCTGGGATCGGTCGTGAAAATGCTCAAACCGAGCGACTCGGTTCCCTTCAGCTTCGCCTGGCTGCCAGAACCGATGGTCGCGAATCCCGGAGTTCTCGTGTCCGGACAGTCCAGCGGATTTCTTGGTCCGCGCTGGGAGCCGGACCGATTCACGTGCGATCCGCAAGCGAAGGATTTCGTCGTCCGCGAATTTCAGTTACCCGGTGATCTGCCGCCGCTGAGGCTGACGTCTCGCACTTCGTTACTCGCCCAGGTCGATCAGCATTTTGCCAGGACCGAGCAATCCGTTCTGCAAGACTACGGTCGGCTTCAGCAGGAAGCACTCGGAGTGCTGACCACCGGAAAAGCTCGGACCGCGTTTGCACTGGAGAAGGAACCTGAACGAGCAGCCGGCGTTCACCCGCGCGTGTGATCGACCCATCT
>CALGTK010000035.1 GCA_937904325.1 uncultured Planctomyces sp. | reverse complement strand
GCATAAAAAAGAGCCACCGATGAGACTCGAACTCATGACCTACGCTTTACGAAAGCGTCGCTCTGCCAACTGAGCTACGGTGGCGTCAGGGTGCGGAATTTAGCTCTGAGAATGTCAGGTGGCAAGTTCAGATGAATCTGTTGCCGTGCATCAGATCAGGTATCTGCAGCAGCACTGTTCCAACATGGCTCCGTCGGCTGAGTTAGACAGTTTTCACCGTGCCCGGAAATGAACTACGACACAATCGCGGTTTTATTTCCGAAACGCCCCGATCTGTAGAAGTCAGGCCCTGTCGAAATCAAGCCGTTAAAAATCTAATCTCCGAAGTGCGATGTTCTTGAAACTCATGGAAGCAGGATTGAACGTAAATGATCGACGGGGAAAGTCGTGACTTGGGGTTCTGGCCATCAGTTTGCAGTGAGTCACTAAAGTGGCTACTTTCCCTCAACGTTAAGGGCTGTCGGGTTTGCGTATATTTCAAATTTGTTGCAACCGATAGTTTCGCTCTGCTTTGAAGGCTCTACAGGATGAGAGCCCCCGAGACACCCAGCATGATGCTGGATGCGTAAGTCTTTGGTGACGCGGCTGGAATGTCGTGCCCCTGTGACTTCGGATGCTGAGGCCAATTGAGTTCTGGCGTGATTGCGAGTTCTTGAAGTGTTTCGGTGCTTGCAGTGTCGTCGGGCTTCAGGTGCGAAGAGGCCAGGAATGAGCGTCCAGGCGGAACTGCCTGCATTACCGGCCGTGGCCTCAAGACTGCAGACCACGGACTGTGTTTTTAACAATTAAATTCAGCGTACGGTTCTCTATTTAAACACGCGCGAATTCAGGAGTCGGAATTATGCTTGGAAGCGTTGCCGCTACGTGTTTTGCTTTGTCGATCGTAATGGAACCAGACGCGGCTCTTCAAATGGAAGCCGATAGACATGCTGCTCAGGAGTGGCTGATTCAGCATCCGACACTGCTCCGGATGATGGAGCTCCAGAATCAGGAGCGTGCGAGATACGGGTTGCACCCGCTGACCATCAATCCGACGATGTGTCTTGCGGCTCAACGTCACGCCAACTGGATGGCCTCGACGGGCTGGTACCAGCACAGCAATCTTGGCTGGCCGGAGATCATACATTCCGGACCGTATAGCCCTGAGGGGGCAGTCACGGGGTGGATCTATTCGCCGGCTCACCACTCGATCATGTTGAGCGGCGGAACGCAGGCAGGCTTTGGCTACTCTGTCAAGAATGGGACGCCTTTCTGGGTAACCGTGATTCAGTAGTTAAGATCCGGGATCGAATAAGCCCGCGAAGCTGCGTTTAATGGTTCGATCGAAGCCTTCGGGTTAGCATTATGATGTCCCTTTTCCTGAAGGAGTCGTCATGAATCGTTTGGTCGCTGTCTGCTTTGCTGGTGTTTTCGCTTTGTGGCACGTCGACGCGTCTGTTCAGGCAGATGCTGTCAAGCCGGGCGGCACAATACATCTGAGTGACGACGTAAGAGCTCGCTGTGTTGAAGTATTAAAAAAGGGCCTTTACAGCGACGACTTCTGGCCGTCAATTCATGCTGCAGAAGGGCTGACACTGGGCGGGCATGGCAACGTCGTGCGGAAGTATCTTGGTCCGAAACTGCAGACACAGCTCGATGACCAACAGCGGTGCGGAGTCAGTCGAGAGCTGATTCGTGCTGGAGATCGCCAGCAGCGGAGCATCATGCTGGGGATTCTCGCCGGCAAGGATGACTTCGGGCACATTCATTCGGCCGAAAGTCTTTACAAGGTCGAAGAAATCGGCGATGGCGTCGCGATGCGACGGGCGTTCGAACAGACGAAGAACATCCGACTGCGCGTGATGGCGGCCGCGGCTTTAGGACGTTGCGGCAACCCCGAGGCCATGACCTTTATCCGAAGCATCCTTAACCACGACGATCCAGAAGTTTACAAGCTGGGCGCGTGGATTCTCGGACGCATCGGCTCGGAAGACGATATCCCGTTGCTGAAAAAGCACGTGGAACGTTGCCCTGACGAGCTGACGCAGGCTTACTTTCATAACGCACTCGCCGCGTTGGGCGATGCGAACGGTTTGGAAGCTCTGACGAAAAGTCTCACGAGTGACGATCCAGCCGTTCGGACGTACGGGGCAACCTTTGCGGGTGATGCACGGGCTGTCGGGGTTGCGGACAAGCTGATCAGCATGCTTGACGATCCGTATGGCGACGCTCGATATCGATCCGCTCAATCGCTGCTGATTCTGTCGCGGCCGGCTGGCCTCACACGAACAAGGGACATTTCAACGTTGCTCTGGAAGGCGACGAAGAAGAATCCTCGTTACACCGAAGGCTCGATCGTCGAATTGGGTGACGGTTCTTTGTTGTTTGCGATAACCGAGTTTCAGGATAGCGACAGTGACTTCGCGAAAGCTCATATCGTCGGCCGCGTTTCCAACGATGGCGGTCAGACCTGGAGTGAGCCTCGTGAGCTGCAGAAAAATACTGGAGGGATGAACGTCATGAGCGTGACATTGCGTCGCATCGGTTCAAACATCGCCATGTTTTATCTTCAGAAGAACGACGTCAACGATCTCAACATGTTGGTGAGGTTCTCCAACGACGAAGCAAAAACTTTCGGTGACGCGACACTCGTGACTGCGGACTCGGGTTACCACGTCATTAACAATGATCGAGTGACACAACTTACTTCAGGCAGGCTTCTCGTACCCGCCGCGTCGACTTCAGATGTAAAAAAGGTCAACCATTTTGTTTCTCACTGCTACATTTCGGACGACGGTGGCCGGACGTGGAGAAATGGCAAGGGGCAGGTCGACGCTCCGAAACGCGGCGCAATGGAGCCGGAAGTTGTCGAGCTGAACGATGGACGCATTATGATGATCGTACGCACGCAGCTTGGTTACATCGGCAAGAGTTATTCAAGTGACGGTGGAGACACATGGGGCAAGCTGAAATCGCTCGGTGTTCGAGCTCCAGAAGCGCCGTCGACATTGCGACGAATTCCATCAACCGGTGACCTGGTTCTTATATTCAATGACACATTCAGGCCCGGCACCGGCCATGGTGGGAAACGAACACCGCTGACGGCCGCGATTTCGTCGGACGATGGCATGACGTGGAAGAACGTTGGCAACCTTGAGTCAGATGCCAGCAAAACGTTTTCTTACACAAGCCTGAAGTTTGTCCGAGACCGCGCCGTGATGAGTTACTGGGAAAGCGGCGAAGGTCGAAGTCTTTCCTGCCGATTTCGGTCGATCCCAGTCAGCTGGTTCTACCGCTGACCAATTTGCGTCGAGGAAGCTATTCAATTGGCAATCACGTCGCGAAGAACGGCTTGAACCTCGAATAGCCAGGATACCAGACGCCGGGCAGAATTTGTGAGAGACTTTCTCGCGAGAGTTCCCACCACTCAGTGTGGCAACGGATTGCGAGCCTGTTGACGGCGGCCGCCATGGTGCCCCAACACAGCTCGCAGAAATCATGTTCTTCAACGGGCTGCTGAACACGCCGTCGCACGTTCAGTTTCGATCCGGAATCGCTGATTCGTAGAACGTTGCCGCGTCGTCTCGGAAGGCGACTCGCGACGAGTCCCAACTGTAGAACATGTGCCCGCCGTTGTAGTTCTTCGTCGTCAGATTCTGAGCCTGGTCACCGGTCAGTTTCATCAATTCGGTCTGCCGCCCGGTTGCATAGCACGGTGTAATCAGGTCGAAGTAGCCGTGAGCAATGAAGACTTTCATGTGCTCGTTAAGGCTCATGCCATAACGCAAATCGTCCATTGCCCCAACTGCTGTTTTGAAGACATGTTCGGCCGCTTCGTGTTTCCATTTCTCAAAAACTTCCATGCACAGCAGTCGATAGTCGAGTTCTGAATC
>CALGTK010000034.1 GCA_937904325.1 uncultured Planctomyces sp. | reverse complement strand
ACCTGACACAGTTATTGATGTCCGCAACTGCGCCACCAGCAGCAGCCATACCGACAAAGCCAGCGTCGCCCGCAGATGCACCCGCCAGTCCGGAAGTAAACGAACCAGCTGATAACCGGATTACCGTTGTTAACAGGCTGCCCAAGGCATTTACAAATGTCTTGCGTGAGCAGTTTGACTTGATGCGGGCATGGCTGGAACCGATTCACCGGGCAACGAGTGCTCAGAGTCTTGACATGCGAAAACTGCAGAAGCGGCTCGAAGATTCTCTGAAGGCTTACGAACGGCTGATCGGCCGCATCGACAAAGATTCCGATGAACCACCCCGTCGCGGTAAGCGTCTGTGAGTGAGTCGATGGCATTTCTACACGCCCTGAGAGACTGAATTTCCGAGTCGCAGACGGTACGTTATGCGTCGCTCGCTCGACTGACGGGCCGGTGACGACATGCGGTTACCTGCTTAACGGAAAATCGGCTCACATGCTTAAGAGAACTCTGGGACGCACCGGACTTGAAGTCACTCAGCTTGGTTACGGAAGTATGGGGTTGCGCGGCCCGAAGACCTGGGGTGTGCGTGTTGTCAGCGAAGATGCTGCCGACATGTTTCTGAATTCCGTGCTCGACGCCGGAATTAACTTTATCGATACGTCACCAGATTACGGCATCAGCGAGGAGCGGATCGGCCGGTACATCAGCGGTCGAAGAAGCGAATTCTACCTCGCGACAAAGTGCGGATGTGTTTACACGCAGCACGAGGATCACCTTGAGATTGATCACGTCTGGGATCGTGATATCGTTGCGAGAAACCTTGAGACGAGCCTTCAGCGGCTTCAGACAGACTGCATTGACATCCTCCAGTTTCATGGAGGCGATGCTGAGTCTCTGCAATGTGCCGGTTTGATTGAAACACTGATGGAGTTTCGTGACCAAAGTATGATCCGCTTTATCGGATCGTCCAGCTCGTTGCCAAACCTGCCCGGCATGATCGATCTGGGAGTGTTTGACGCATTTCAGATTCCGTATTCATGTCTCGCACCGAAGCATCACGATCTCATTACGAAAGCTGCAGAAACCGGAGCGGGAATCATCATCCGTGGAGGTGTCGCGCAGGGCGGTCCGGACGCGGAGATTCAACGGGAGTCTCTTAATGAGATTTGGACGCGGGCCGGCCTTGACGAAGTCCTGCCCGCAGGGATGTCGCGAGCCGAACTGATTCTGCGTTACACGCTGTCGCATCCTCATTGCCATACGACGATTGTGGGAACATGCAATACGGAGCATCTTGTCGAGAACCTTGCCTCTGCGGAGTCCGGAGCGCTGCCCGCCGAGCTGTACCTTGAAGTTTCTTCCCGAGTCGCAACCACGGTTGCTGACTGAGGAACAGGTGCAAGGCCCGCGGCTAGCACTGTCGGCTTACAGTCGCTGTTGACTTAGTTACACGTACGTCATTGCCTCGTACAATTACGGATGTACGCGAAGCAAAGGAGTCGACACGATGCCGGAGCGGCCAGCCGTTTCAAAGGGGGGAAATGAAAAAATGATTACCGCAGCCTGCCCCGTTGTCGATCTGGTCGTTCTTCGGCCTGGCATGATGACGATTCGGCGTAGCTCAAGTGAGTAGCCCACAGCCGAGTTGTTGAAAATACCGTCAGACGGTGCACTCGAATTCGATCAATTGGTCGATATTATTCACCAGGCCGTCGAGCCAGACTCGTGGCAGGAATTCGGTGCGTGAGGGACGATTCGTACGAACGAAACGACGCTGCGTCTGGTGGTTCGTCAGACTGAGGAAGTGCATCGAAAAAAATCAGTGACCTGCTCGGCCAAATGCTGCGGCTTCAGGATCTTCAGGTCGTCGTGGCGATGGCATCGATGAATTTGTCTTCAGGCTTCCTGGAAGATCTGAAGTTCAAAACGTTGAGCAAGCCCAATGAGCAGCGGTTTACCATTCTCACAAGAGAACAGGCAACGGAGCTACGCGGTGCGGGCGACAAAGCCTGCCACGGGTGACTCTTTTTAACGATCCAAAATCACAGCTTCGTTTTGACGATGAAGCAAGTGGGTGTGGGATGTTGAACCTTCAGCCTGTCGTGTCAGGAGACGGCAAGGCTGTTCGGTGGTGCACTGATTGTCGAGAGCTTGCCGGAGCGAATGCCGAACCTGTCCTCACTCTCCTTCTTCAGTTTCTGAATAGGACATCGGTCCTGCTCGAAGTCATGAAAGATTCACCAGCAAAAACCGCATCCGCGGACAGTTGTTCGTTCATCATGGTGACCCGCTAGGTTGTGTCACTCGATGCAGCAGCACTTCCTGGCAATGAGCAAAGTCTCAGGATTGATTGAATCCTGCTGTGACGAAACGGCCTCCGATCCACAGAATCGGCCAGCTTCTGGCTTGTCTCAGTTATTCCGGATAAAACTGCTGTCCAGTAGCAGCAGTATCACTGCTGCGTTTGTGAAGTTGCATCGTGAATTTCGGAAAGGCAGATGTTATGCCGGCAGATTCAACAGAATCAAAGGCTATCGAACCAGCGGACAAGCCGTCGAGGAATCCTGTGGAACGGGTAATCGTCTGGGGCTTGATTGGCGCGTTGCTTGTTACCGTGGGGATCGAAGCTCGGGCGCAGCAAGGCTATGCAAATTCGCTGGACGCGGTGCAAGCGGCGTTTGCTGATACTGAGGAAGTGCAGATTGATCTCGCCGATGCTCGAAAGTTGATGACGCTCTCACCAGTGGAAGTTAAAGATGCAGATGCCAGTGGGCTCATGGACTACTACCAGTTTTCATGGTTCAGCCTGTTTAAGTCGGGCGAGTACGAGATCACATTGAGGGTGTCGAAAGACAGTTCCGAGGTGATCAGCTTCGCGACGTCAGCGGCTCCAGAGTCTGGTTTGGCTCTGACCAGGTATGTCCCATCCGAGGATGAGATGCCTGAATTGGAAGACTACTCAGATGGAGGCTATTCCGGAGGCGGACTTTCGGGTGAAGACGGGAATTGGTCCAGCGGCGGAGAATTTCAACCACCACCGGATCTGTTGTTTTCAAGTCTCGACGCTGACAGCGATGGAGAAATTTCAGCGGAAGAAATCGAAGGTGCGGTCGCCGTACTGGAATCTCTCGACAGCAACGGTGACGGAGAACTTACGCCTGAAGAATTCGATCCCGACGGTTTGGGCCGACGAGGCGGCGGTTTCGAATCAGGCGGCTTTGGTTCCGGCGGCTTTGGTTCCGGCGGCTTTGGTTCCGGCGGAGCAGACGGAAACGAATTAGACAGCGGTCGCTCGCGTCGACCAGAAATTGAAGAATAAGCCGCGCCGTGGCGAATCAGTCTGGTGAGTTTACCCGCTGCCATTTCATGACTTTGACGATTTGCTTTGCAACCGCCTCAGCGACTAGCGGGACTACTGCATTGCCATACTGCTTGTAGGCACGTGTGTCTGAGACGACCTGGTTGTCAACGTACTCCGGCGGGAAGCCCATCAGCCGTGCGGCTTCTAAGGGCATCAGGCGTCGTGGGCCTCGTCTTCTTTGCGGAATCAGAATTTCAGCTCCGTCTTTGTAGTAGCGAGCGCTGAGTGTTCGGCTGATTCCGTCGAGGTCGGTCATGCCGAACCCGAATCCATTTCCTTTGGCGGCGTGCTTCTTCTTGTATTCCTGCAGGTAGTTCCACAGCTTGTCGCTGAGCGTGTACTTTGCCGGAACGTTCTTCGTCGGTTCAAGAATGTCTCGAAATTTTGGCCGCGGCCCCTCCGGGACATCTGGAAACTCGAACGGCGGATTGTCGCCGTAGACGTCGCGGCGGAATCCAACAATAAAGATGCGTTCGCGATGCTGAGGGACGTAGTTGGCGGCGTCGATTGTTTGATCGAAGATCGCGTAGCCGAGATCAGTCAGACGCCCACGAATTGTTCGCCAGGTGTCGCCTTTGTTATGTGATCGCAAATTCTTGACGTTTTCCAGAAGCAGGACTTCCGGCTGTTTGCTGTCGATGATTTCAGCCAATTGGAAGAACAACGTCCCTTGAGCTTTGTCTTTGAATCCGTGGTCCCGCCCCAGGCTTTTCTTCTTGGAGACTCCGGCAATCGAAAACGGCTGACATGGAAAACCTGCAGACAACAGATGATGTTCAGGAATGCCTTCACCGGAAACAAAATCCTGAATGTCACCGGCAGGTTCTTCGCCAAACCATGCCCGGTAGGTCTTTTGAGCGTACGGATCGATCTCGCTCGAGAATACGCAATGCCCTCCTGCTCTTTGCAGACCGATTCGCAGACCGCCGATTCCGGCAAACAGATCGATAAATCGAAACGGCATTGTGCCATTGAACTGTGAGGCGGCCGGAGGCTCTTCCGGCTTGTCGAACAGTGAAGGGCCTTTCGATCGATCCATCGCCTCTTCAATCAGAGAGACGATGAATGCTTTCTGTGACAACCCCTTACGTTTCGACGCTCGCTGGACCCAACTGTGGATCGACTGTGGCACGCGGATATTCAACTGAGCTCGATCGTCGGCCATGTGCATCTCCACTTTGGGTAGGTTGCGAGGATGCTAGCAATCTGTCCCAGCGGAACAAGGCGGCGAGATTACTCAATGGTCGAAGTGCGACAGGCGCGCCATTGATTTTGACTGGCTGGCTGTACGTCTGGACGATTACGTCGCGGAGCCGGTCAGAGTGACGGCTTCGGGCTGAATTCGTGGGATGGCGTTTGGATCCTCGCGGGATTCTCCCTCATTGATCAACCAACGGATCATCAGGAACGTGGCTCCGGCGCAGGTCATCAACGTCAGGAAGTTGTACCGCAGTGTGTCGTTCGGGCAGGACACGAACCATGAGATAAGGTCTTTATCGAGCCAATCGGGCTTTGATTCAGAGAAGCTGGCGCTTACCTGACCGTGAAAGACGGCGAGGCTGTTGAAGCACAAGTGGAAGGCGACGCCTGGTAGCAGGCTGTTGCTTCGAACGGCTATCAGTCCCAGGACCATGCCCAGCAGCGATGCATTGAAGACCTGCTGAGGGACCATGTGGATCAAGCCGAACGTGATACTCGATAGAATGATCGCGATGCCCGTGCGGCCACCGCTTCCGAAGCCGGACAGAATGAATCCTCGGAAGGCGACTTCCTCGCACAAGGCGGGCGTTAATGCGAAAACTCCGATGACCACATAAAGCGGCAGCGTTTCATCTGACATTGCTGCGAACGCCGCCTTTGCACTGTCTGGTAGTTGCGGGAAGAAACTCTGCAGGCTGGCCAGCAGCTCGATTGCTAATGGGTGAAGCACGAAAGGCAGCGCTATCGCTACGGCCAGCATCCGGCCACTCGGCATTTTCAGTCGTAGGGTCTTGCGAACGCTCGATGTCAGTAGAATTGCCATTAAGATCGCGGGTGCAGCGATCAGAGCCATTTGTTGAACGACTGCCAGTTCCATCATTTTTCGGCCGATGTCTTCCGCTGCGACTCCGACCATTGATCCGGTTAAGAGCTTGATCGTCAGGAACTGCAGAAACATCATCAGCATGAAGCAGATAGCAGCCTGAGCGAATGTAGGCAGTGGAGCTTTGTCACGAAGTAGTTGTCGCAACCAGAGCTTCAGATCGAACTGCTCGGCTTCGCGGAACAGAACGTCTTCGCTCTTGAATTGTTCAACGGCCCACCACAATGCGATCGCGCTGTATCCAATGCTCGACATCAGAACCGGCAGCGCGAATACAAGTACTTCGGTATTACCCGGATTCATGAGCAACGCTTTAAGCAACAACGCCGGGCCAACGATCGGCATCGCACAATAGAACAACGATGCACCGCCGGTGGCTGTCAGCTCGATCGATGGCGACATCGAGAACATCGTCATGCCCATCGTGATCATGAAGAGCGGCGTCAGGTAGTACTGCCCTTCTTTGTTGCTACGAGCAAACGTAGCCAGTGACAGGCATAATGCGCTGAAGAATGCGGCCAACGGAATTAGCAGGATCACCAGCCAGAACAGAGCCAGTGGCGTCGGCAGCGGAACGGCTCCCATTCCGGATCCGGAGACACCGGCGGTCATGGAAACGATGTACTTACCGGTAAAGCCCATACTGATCAGGTTGAGCATTGTCGTCGCCATGCTGAACAGCAGGACAGTCAGAAATTTTCCGACCACAATTTCAGAGCGTGTTGCCGGGCAGATCAGCAGGGTTTCCATCGTGCCGCGTTCTTTCTCGCCAGCCGCGACATCGATCGCCGGATAGAACGCTCCCGTCAGAGCCATGATAATCAGCAGTGCCGGGAAGATTTTTCCCCACATGCTGGCAGCAATTTCGTCCTCATTGGCGACATCAATCGAAAGCAGGCTGACGGGATCTGGAACAGTTTCGGGAAGCTGTGCCAGTTCGAGCCGCTCTTTCAAAAGTTGCCTTTCCCACTTGTCGATAGCTTCTCGAACTCGACGGTAAGCGACATCTGATTTCTCGTCGGCGCGGTTGCGGACGAGGATCGGCCGTAGCAGCGGTAGCGTCATCAGCTTGTCGTTGTCGCGGCTGACGAGTAAGTCATTGACCGTTTTGAGATTCTTGCCGAAGCCCTCGGGAACAATCATCAGCACTTGCAGCTTGCTGTTTGCAAACTGCTCGCCGATCGTTTTTTTTAGTTCCAGATATTCGTCGACCAAAGCCTCATAGTTATCCGGCTGCTCGGGGGTTTCGCCACTTTGAATCGCGTTTCGTAATTTTGCAGACTGGACTCCGGACAGTTCGTCGGCGAAGTCTGAATTCCAGGGAGCAAGCTGTGCGACGAGCTTGTTTCGCTGCTCGATCAGTTCTCGAATACGAGCGGCGTCTGCGAGCAACTGTTTTTGCTCTTCGGCGGTGACGTTCGGCAGCCTTGCTTCGTCGTCGGACGCATCAGTCAGGACTCGAAGCTTGGACGATGTTTCTGCGGACCGGAACCAGCGAGTCGGGAACACTCCATCTTTAACGAGCGGCGGGTCGGGCAGTTCGCCAGCGTTGAGGATGACAACCTGTCGAGGCTGCTCTGTAAAGTACATCGTCATCTGCAGCATGCCAATCCCGAGGCCAGGGTACAGCATGATGGGTAGTACGAGGACCATGAACAGCGTCCGGCGATCTCGCAATTGATCCCGCACCTCGCGATGAAGAATCAGCCAGACGTTTTTCCAGGTAACTTCCATAATTTCGGGCTCCAGTCAGGAAGATCGTTCCTGCCAGTGTCCAGGTTGTGAGTTTGTTTTTGGTTCAGTTGTCGCCGATCAAACGGTGACAGCGGTTTCGTCGTAGCGATCAATCAGAGCGAAGAACAGGTCTTCCATCGACTCGGATCCGTGTTGTTCGCAGAGTTCCTGTCGAGTGCCGATTGCTAGAATCTGGCCTTTATGAATCACCGCGACGCGGTCACAAAGCCGTTCGACTTCGGACATGATGTGTGTTGAGTAGATGATCGACTTGCCGGCATCGCGAAGTTGAGTAATGGCTTTGATCACGTTTCGAGCGACCAGAACATCCAGCCCGGATGTCGGTTCGTCGAAGATCAAAACTGGCGGGTCATGAACGATCGTGCGGGCGATCGAAACTTTCTGTCTCATACCGGTCGACATTTTCGAGCCGAGAATGTCTTTGAACTCGTGCATTTGCAGCATGGTGAAAACTTCATCCATGCGGTGGGTGAGTTTGTCGCCGGTTAGTCCGTACAGCCTGCCGAAGTACTCGACCATTTCCCAAGCGGTCATGCGATCGTAGATGCCGGTGTTGTTCGACATGAATCCGATGCGAGATCGAACCTGCTCCGGGTAGTTTGCGACGTCGTAGCCCGAGATGATCGTGCGGCCGCTCGTGGGACGCAGCACGGTGCTCAGGATTCGCAGACATGTTGTCTTACCGGCGCCGTTCGGGCCAAGGAGCCCGAAGACTTCGCCCGGCTTTACTTCGAAGCTTACCCCGCCCAATGCCGAGACGATGCCTCGCTTCGGATCGGAAAAGCATTTTGTCAGCTCGCTGACCTCAATCATCGTGATGCTCGATTGTCAGGTGTTTCGGCCTTTATGAGTCCTCGCGAGTTGCGAGGTGGAAGGGGTATACCGCACCCTCTGTGGAGTTCCCTGCCGAGACTTTACACTCAGGGCAATGGCATTTGGGCGTTCGAAATCACTCGCCGGGCGAGTTCCATCAGTTCAGGACAGACAGCGCCACCGAAGCGGCAGGGCTCGAAGTTTCTCCCTGGCCGGACTCGTCTGTCTCGTCGATGTAATCGTAAAAGACGTTTCTTTGACGCGGGATGTAGCCGGCTTCGCAAATACACTTTCGCAGCGTTTCGACTGACAGGTGATGCACCGTTCCCGCCTGCGAGACGACATTCTCTTCGATCATCAGGCTGCCCATGTCGTTGGCCCCGAACGACAGTGCGATCTGACCAATCTTTTCACCCTGCGTGACCCACGATGACTGAATATTCGGAATGTTGTCCAGGTAGAGCCGCCCGACGGCCTGCGTTTTGAGGTACTCGAATGCACCGGCTTCTGACAGTTTCGACATATCGACGCCGTCTTTACGGTTGTCGTACCAGGGAGCTTCGTGCGGCGGCTGATGAGTCCAGCAAATGAACGCGGTGAAGCCGCCGGTTTCGTCCTGCAGGCTTCGCAGTCGATCGAGATGTTCGATGCGTTCTTCCAGCGTTTCCACATGCCCGAACATCATCGTGCAGGTCGACTTGCCACCGATCTGATGCCAGACGCGGTTTACTTCGAGCCACCCGTCGGTAAGAACTTTTCCGCGAGTGATCAGCTTGCGAACTCGGTCAACGAGAATCTCACCTCCGCCGCCGGGCACACTGCCGAGTCCTGCGTCTTTCAAACGCTGCAGCACGGTTTCCAAAGGAAGCTTGCTGAGCTTGTGAAAGTGGTGCAGTTCGGGAGGGCTGAAACCGTGAATGTTAACCTGTGGAAATGCTGACTTCAGGCCGCTAAGCATTTCCTCGTACCACTCCAGCGGCAGCTTCGGATGCAGACCGCCCTGCATCAGGATCTGGTCACCACCCACGTCGACGGTTTCCTGCACCTTCTGATGCAACGCGTCCTGCGTGAGCACGTAAACTTCCTCATGTCCGACCGGTCGATAGAACGCGCAGAAGTCACACACCGCGGCACACGCGTTGGTGTAGTTGATGTTCCGATCGATGTTGTAAGTTCGGTACGGCTCGGGATGCAGACGCCGAGTTACCGCATCGGCAGCTTTACCAATTGCGATCAAATCGTGCGACTGCAACAGGACCAGCCCGTCTTCAGACGTGAGTCGCTCGCCGGCAACGGTTTTATCGAGGATGTGCTTAATTCCGGAAGACAAGGTCCACTCCTTCAGGAGCCAGTTCTGCCTGCACAGCCAGTTGTTGAAACAGCCGCAAGCCGCTTCGTTCAGCAGATGTCAGGCGGAAGAAAAGATTATCAGTCAGGTATCGTTCGGCGTTTTTCACCGAGATGTTCAGTTTGGATGCTTCGCGCTGAGCGATGTCAGGAATCCGAGTAACACCGCGATCGCGAGATTCACTCAACATCTGCTCAACATGCGAAGAAGCAACGCCGCGTCGAGCGACCCACATCGCGAACACAAACGGCAACCCCGTCCAGGCAAGCCACTCTTCGCCGAGATCCCACACCGTGTGAAATTCTTCCGTCGGAGCGTGCATAGCCCGGTCGCCGATGACCAGCACGGCGTCGGCATCGGTGTGCTGAACCGACATCTCGATCGGCAGTGGTTTACGAGCAGGGTCAACACCGTAGCGCTCCAGCAGCATGATTCGAGCGAGCGTTGCGCTGGTGCGAGAACCCTCATCCAACGCGAGTGTCTGAATCGCTCCGGGATCAACTCGGCTGTAAAGCTTGACGCTCAGCACCGGTCCACGAGTTGCCACACAGGCATCGGAAATAATTTCGTAATCGGCCCCGCGCATGTACTCGACCGATGGAATCAGCGCGACGTCCAAATCCCCCGCCGACAGTTGATCGGCAAGGCGGCTTGGGTAATCGAGACTGACGTTTGCTTCGGGAAGCAACCCCGGCAGGTCCTCGATCAGCGGTTTGGAGTTCAAATAGCTGACCGCTCCGACACGAACAATCGCGCCGGGCGACAACGAATTCGCCGACGATTCGTCGGTTACGTGCGGTGAATTTGGGAGTTCAGACACGGATATTTTGGATTCTGTTGCCAGAAGCTGTTGATTCATTGGATGTCTCGAGTCATCTAATTTGACAATTATAGGACCGCAGCCCGTACTCGCAATCGGCCTCGATGTCGGCGTCTGAAGCTGCCCGTACCGCTACACCGAATATCGCGGTAAGTTCGTCCCGGCGTTGGGAGAATTCCGTTCGCCGACGCGGTAGGATTCGCGGACTCATACCGAGGCAACCGCACCGGATTGCAGGTGTTAACACAACTTTTGAGCCCGCAGCGACTGATTTCGAAAGCTGATTAAACGATGTCTGAACCTGCTCTTCGTCTGTCGATTCTTGGTCTGGGAACCGTTGCATCCGGAGTTGTTCGAATTCTGACCGGCCCCGATTCACCCGTGAGTCGCCGAGCGGGCCGCACTTTCGACATCCGGCACGTCGTCGTTCGAGACGTATCGAAGTCTCGCGACGTGGATATTCCCGCCGACCGGATCACGACTGACTGGAACGCTGCCGTTTCCGATCCGGAAGTGGACGTCGTTCTTGAGCTGATGGGCGGAACGACGACCGCTCGTGACGCTGTGCTAGCTGCGATCGCCGCTGGCAAGCACGTCGTCACTGCCAACAAAGCCTTGCTTGCCGAACACGGCGACGAAGTTTTCGTTGCCGCTCGTGAAAGCGGAGTCTGCGTTGCTTACGAAGCCGCCGTCGCTGGCGGAATTCCCATCATCGCGACGATGGGCTGTTCGATGACCGGCAACCGAGTTGTTTCGATCGAAGCCATCCTCAACGGTACAAGCAACTTTATCCTGAGCGGAATGCTGGGTGAGCAACGGCAGTACGACGACGTCCTATCGGAAGCTCAGGATCTGGGCTACGCCGAATCCGACCCCGCAATGGATGTCGACGGGACGGACGCCGCCCAGAAACTCATTCTGCTGACACAACTGGCTTTGGGTAAGAAAGTCGAACTCAACGAATTTCCGCGACAGGGTATTAACACACTCGAACTCGCTGACATGCTGTACGCCGAGGAACTCGGCTACCGAGTCAAACTGCTCGGTGTCACACGCGTCGTCGGCGACCAACTGGAAATGCACGTTGAGCCAACTCTCCTTCGCCTCGAACGAGCAATTGCCCAAACGGACGGAGCATTAAATATCGTCGAATTCCACGGCGACGCAGTCGGCCCACTCATCCTGTCCGGAGCCGGTGCGGGCCAGATGCCGACTGCATCCGCCGTTGTCGCCGACCTCGTGGAAGTGGCAATTGGCCGGGCTCAGCATACGTTCCCGCAACTCAATCTCTGGCAGGACGACTCCGGCCTATCGGTCATGCCGGCTGACCAGATCCAAAGACGTTACTTTCTCCGCTTCAACGTCGAAGACAAGCCACGAGTCATCGCTGACGTCGCTGATATTCTTGGCCGCAATGAAATCAGCCTGGCATCAATCATCCAGCACGAAGCTCCCGAGGTTGAAGATGCCGGAAACACCGGAACCCCAATCGTCCCGCTTGTCATCATGACCCATCGCACAACCGAAGGCCGCATCCGCGCAGCCGAATCCGCGCTGGACAAACTCTCCACAGTCCACGCCCCACACATCCGCATGCCAGTCGCGGATTAGCGCAAAAGTCCGTACTGGCTATCAATATTTCTTCTTGCGGCGCCACTGGCACACGTCGGACTGGCGTTTCAACGCCGTCGTCGAATCAGAAAGTTTCCCGGCAGTCATAGCGAGTATGGCACGACGATTGTCGAGCCACACTCTTTGCACTTGAGCTTGCGGCCGGCTTGCTCTGAGTGGATTCGATATCGCTTGTCGCAACCTTCACATTGAATGAACGAACCGGCGACCTCGGTACTATTCAACTCGGACAGAAGTGTTGCCGGAGTTTCGTGGCGATCACGCGGTGACTTCGACAGAAGCTGCTGAATAACTCCGACCGACGTCTGATTGAGACCGACGTCGAGGAGTCTGCTCCAATCGGGTTTGACTGACTGGTGAGAACTTAACTTGGTTGGCGCGTCGGTCACCGGGAATACCGGTTGCCCGGTCGTCAGTTCGAACCAGATGCAGCCCAGCGAGTACAGATCGCTGCGAATGTCGGTCGTGCCGCCTGCTTCGACGACTTCTGGTGCAACGTAGTCTGCAAATGCTCGACAACTGTCCGGCGTCTGCGGGTCCGTAATTCGCCGCGCGATCGGAGTTCCAAATGCGAGGTCGACCAGTCGCGACATTCCGATTCGATAGATAACGTTGGACGGTTTCAGGTTTCCGTGACAGAGTTGCAGTTCGTGCAGCGTCGTTAGTTGTCGCGCGATTTGCTGAACGATTTCAAACGCTCGCTGTGCAGGAATTACTTCGTTCTTTTCAATCAGCTGCGCAAGGCTCATGCCCTGGACATATTCGCGAACGGTGTACCACTGCGGTCCGTTCTGTTCAGCGACAAGATACGATGCGATGCCGCCCGGTTGAGCTTCGCATAAACAACGACCTTGATTAAGAAATTGCTCGGTCATGGAGGGCGTATTGACCAGGCACGGCTCCAGAACGCGGAGTGCCACTTGATGGCGAGACGTGCGTTTAGATGCGCCGTACAAAACTCCGAGCGATCCGTTGTCGAGCAGCTTGTTCAATACGAAGTCACCAAAGTTCTCGCCGACCATGCTGTCGGCTTCGCTCTGTTCCTTGAACTGAAAAGTCGTGACTCCGATGCGGAACTGGTCGCCCGGTTTCAGCTTGAATTTCTGCTGAGCCTTACCGTTAAAGTGAACGCTGTTCTGTGCGGTGGTAAGTTTCTTGACGACAACCTTGCCACTCTTGATGACAAGCTCGACGTGCTCACGGGAAATTAGTTTGTCCCACGGAACTGCAAAACCATCAGCGGGTTGTCGACCAACGCGAATGACATCGCCGTTGTTGATCCTCTGTCGTCGCTGTTTTCTGTGTTCGCGCGAAATTGCTACCAGTTCGAACACGCTTGGCCCTTTCGGCACGTCGCCGGTCTTTGGCAAAACTATCTGTGGTGTGTGGTATTCCTCCCAGGTTATTCGGTTTCTTCACAAAACTGCAAACGAGCATGAGTTTCGGGCAGTCGTTAAGTTGGAAGCGGACAGGTACAGACAAACGTGGCAACTCCAGCAGTCCGTTCCTGTCGGTTTTCCGCAATGCTGGTCGACGATTGCGAAACACGATTCAGGTCAGGCCAGCATCTCCTGGACGACGTCGTTGTTCTCAGGAACGAGCGGCACTGGGCGATTGCCGCGGTCATGCAACAGCGTGTGAGGATGAATTCCCAGCAGGTGGTACATTGTCGCCAACGCGTCTTTCGGAGACACCGGTCGCGACAAAACTTCTCCCGCGTGACGATCCGTTGCTCCGATGACGTTGCCTCTTGCGATACCGCCTCCGGCGAAAATTGCTGAGTAAGCCTTCGACCAATGGTCACGCCCGCCACCGACGGCCTTATTGATCTTTGGCGTGCGCCCGTGTTCGCTCAAACAGACGACCAGCGTGTCGTCGAGCATACCTCGCTGTTCCAGATCAAGGATCAAGCCGGAGTAGGCCTGATCAAAGTTCGGCATCAGCTGATCCTTCATACGTGGGTAGTGTTTGAAATGAGTATCCCAGGCATCGCCCGCCAGGCCGTACTCATCCCAGAAAACTGTCGCCAGCCGAGTGCCGGATTCAACGAGTCGTCGAGCCGCCAGACAGCCCTGTCCGAACAATGTCATCCCATATCGGTCGCGCGTAGCGGTTGATTCCTGCCGAGTGTCCAGCGCTTGCGACACGCTCGGCGAACTGACCAGCGAGAACGCCTGCTGCTGAAATTTGTCAAGCGACGCGCCAACCTCGGTCTGATCAAAGTATCGTCGCGAATCATCGAACTGTTCAAGCAGACTCTTGCGGCGATCAAGCCGGTCCAGCGTGACACCGGGTAACGGTTTAGTTGATGAGATTTGAAAATGGGTGTCGCGTGAGCAGCCAAGGTACGGCTCCGGACCGCTGTACGAAAACCCGCCTCCTCGGTCCTTTTCAATCTGAACCGTGCCCTTGCCGTTGAACTCAGTCCACGTCGGATTGAAACCGGAACCGAGAAACGCGCCGTACGGCCCCGATCGAAATGGCTGGTCGGTCCGCTGGCTGCTGAAGTGAAACGGCAGCGCGACGTTCTGAACAAACTCGCTGGCTGAGCCGCGGCGATGACGATCGATGTACTCGACGACCGATCCGAACCACGGATGGTGCCGAGGATCGTGCGGCGCCAGTTCCATCGCGACATCGATCGTCGGAATTCCGGTCATGGCATAAGCCACACCGTGAATTGGATAGGGATGTGTCATTGAGCGAACGACCGTAGTTCGGTCCATGATCTTCGATGTTTCGGGCAGCAACTCGCAAACGTCGAGGCCGGGCACGGACGAAGCAATCGGCTCCATTGTGCCGCGTATTTCAGCCGGCGCGTCCGGCTTCATATCGAATGTTTCGAGCTGACTCGGCGATCCATACAGAAAGAGCAGGATGCAATGCTTCGCCCGGCCAAACGAGCGGTCAACGACCTCGTTGGTTGCCTGCGCTTCCGCGACAAGCAAATCCGACACCCCAAGCCCGGCGACCCCCAGGCTTCCCGCCTGCAGAAAGTCCCGCCGGCCAATACCGTTACAGAGTTTACGATTAGAGCCAAGAACACGAAGCATGCAATGCACCGTTTAGTACGATAGAACCGCGAGGAACGTCGGGCAATTAGCCTACCTTCTAATCGGAGCTGAGCAAACCCGATCATTACACCAAACTCGAACGGCGATAACGCACTTTGAAAAAGTAGCGATGAATTGTCTGTGGCTCAGATCAGTTCTGGAATCGGTTGTCGGTTTTCGTCGACGAGGTATCTCGGCCGGCCGTTGAAATCTGGAATCTTGATTGCGTTGACGTCGATGCCTAGTGTTCGGTAAAGCGTGGCGAAGACTTCCTGAACGTGGATCGGACGTGAGATCGGGACGCCTCCAGTTCGATCGGTTTCTCCGAGGATCTGGCCGCTGCGAAGCCCGCCGCCGGCCAGCAGAACAGACTGTGTCGACGGCCAGTGATCGCGGCCACCTTTTGCGTTGATGCGAGGTGTCCTGCCAAATTCTCCCCACACGACAACCGAAGTTGTTTCGAGCAGACCTCGTTCGCCGAGATCCTGTAGAAACGTCGCCAACGCGTGATCAAAAACTGGCAGATACTTTCGTGAAAGCTGTTCGATTGGGCCTTCGCGATTCGAGTGCCAGTCCCACGCTCCAAAGGCGACAGTCACGCAACGCACTCCGGCTTCGACGAGACGTCGTGCCAGCAACAGATGCTCGGGACTTTGCGGCGCTCCACCGAAGCTTGGATCTGTCTTTTGAACTTTGCCGTAACGCTCTCGAACTTTCGGGTCTTCAGATTCAAGATCCAATGCTTCGGCAAGACGGCTCGAGCCAAGCAATCCGAAGGCTTGTTTCTGGAAGCTGTCGAGGCCGCTCTCTGACGCTTGTTGCTCGACTTGTGCCAGCAAGCTGAGCAGCGTCTTGCGGTCCCCCAGCCTGTCCAGATTAATGCCGTTCAGTACGAGATCTGACTTCACATCGCCGGCCAGTGTAAATGGGACGTGTGCCTGGCCGGTGAAGCCTGGCCATGAGCTCTTTCCGGACGGGTCATGAATCCCCTGATTGTTGTACGGCCGGTAGCTCATTTTTGGCGCGGCATCGACGTAGGGAATCATGCCGGAAGAGCCCAGACCAAGAATGTGTGAGGCGCATGAGCCAAGCGTTGGCCAGCCGCCGGAAGGTTCTACGTCTTCGCTGCGGCCAGCCGCCCGCCCGGTGTAACACTGGAAGGATTCGTGCCGGTTCTTCATTCCGACCAGGGTTCGCACAATCGAAAAGCGTTCGGCCATGCGCGACAGCTTCGGAAGTAGTTCGCAGAACTGAACACCGGGCAGAGACGTGCTGATCGGCGAGAACGCTCCACGAATCTCAACAGGCGAGTTTGGCTTTGGATCGAACGTCTCATGCTGAGTTGGTCCTCCGGGCAAATAGATCATCACGACGGAATGATCGCGTGCCGAAGAGCTGGCCGACTCGGCTCTCAGAATCTCAGGCAGCGACAAGCCGCCCAACGCCAGGCTGCCCGCTGACAGAAACCGACGACGGGAAATACCATCGCAGAACGATCCGTTCGATTTACCATGAATCGACAGCACTTAAATCTTCCTGCAGCTTGAGGACGGCAACGCTCGGACGAAAGATTGGTGCCGTGCGAGTTGAGAACGACAGACTCGTGATCAGCAGTTGTTTTTCAGCATGTCTTCTGTCAGTTGACGCGTCAATACTGAAGGCCTCGGCCGTTGCGACCTGCTTTCACATCGTGTTTGAACCAGGGCAGGCAGAACGTCGTGCGTTGGCAATGCTACGAGCCACCTGCTTCCTGTAAACCGTCGAGCCGCTCGCGAATTCGACTTGCCTCGTTTGGCATCTCCAGCGTTCTCCTTCCTTGAAGCCGGGCTGGAAGCATTTCACCGATTTGTCATGGTGCTCCCCTTGTAGTCGTGCGACTTATTCGGCTTCGCGGAGAGCGTATGGGTGTTCAAAGCGATAGCTCCACGCGATACACCGTCCAGCCCGGACGGCCTTGTTGTGTGGTGCCGAATTTGACGATTCATCTTTAGTACCGATGCCGTACCAGTCAGTGGCAGGTAACGCCACTCGACCGGCACACTGGTCGGATGACATGGAAGCCGGCGTCGGAGATCTCGTCAAGTGGCACCTGAACGTCCCGACGCTTTCAAGCGGCTGGTGGTGAGACGCCAAGTTCTTCAGCAAGTTTTAACAGAGCGTTCCAGTTTCCGTCGTCGAGGGGGATTCCTTCGGCGGAGCGTTTGGCCAGTGTTCGTTGTTCAGGGTCGCCTGGGAGAAAGATTTCTGCGACGCCGTCGATGCGTGGGACCGTGCGAACGTATTCTTCGAGCGATGAAACTTCAGACTGCAGATGCTCGAAGCCGGCGTACTGTGACGGATTGATTACGATGAAGAATGCAGCGTTACCGACTGGTGCGGGCGGATTGGGATACGCGCATTGACCGCCGGACAAAGCTCCGCAGAGCATTTCGATCATGAAGGACAGACCGAAGCCTTTATATGCCTGATCGCCGCCCATCGGGAGAATCGTTCCTGGAGGATCACCGTAGAGTTGGTGCGGATCGTTGGTCGGATTGCCTTCCGGATCGAGTACCCAGCCGTCGGGAACTTTTTCACCAGCAATCTTTTTGACTCGGACTTTGCCTTCCGCTGTCGCGCTGGTCCCAAAGTCCAGTACGAACGGTCCGTTCTTGCCGCCAGGCATGCCGATGCACAGCGGGTTAGTGCCGAGTCGTGGACGTTTGCCGCCGACAGGGGCGACTCGCTGCGCAGCTCCGTGAGTGTTCGCGCAGATGATCGCCGACATGTTTTTTGCAGCGGCCATTTCAGCGTATTCGCCGAGTCGACCGATATGAGCTGACTGTCGCAGCGAGCCCGACGCAATGCCGGCCGTCGAAGCCTTGTCCATCAGCTTTTCCATGAGCTGTCGCGACAGCACCTGCCCGAAGCCCCAGTTTCCGTCGCCGACGACCGTGCCTGAAGTTTCCTGCACAACATTCAAGTCAGATCCGGCGTTGAGTTTCCCGTCCTGTACCTGCTTGACGTAGAACGGGATCCGCATGACTCCGTGAGAATCGTGTCCTCGCAGGTTTGCCTGAACCAGGCTACGACCCACGATCAGAGCCTCAGATTCGTTCGCTCCACCGGCGGCCAGTAGAGCGACTCCAAATTCCTGCAATTGCGTTTCCGTCAAAATCGGCACAGCTTAACTCCTCAGGAGAAATATAATTCGAATGTGAGACTCCACATAATCTGACGCAAAGTCGCGAAGACGCAAAGGAACGCAAAGAATCTCAGTACAAAACTCAGAGTAAACATTGGCGACATTGGTGTCTGACGCACGACTTTCTGCAAGCACTTCAGTAATTCTGCAATACAAGCGGCGATCGGATCGATTTTCTGGACCGGTCGTACCGTCGGTTCGAGTTATGGAAGATGGTGAACCTGGTCAGTCTTGACGCGTCCTGCTGGTCGCAAAGCGGTCTCCGGTCACAGGACACTTTTGGATCCACACCGCCGATACCTTCTGAGCCGACCGCAACGGCTGCCTGGTTCAGACCAGTCAGGAAGAGCAGCTACTAATGGTAAGGACGACAGCGGCCGGGAGAACTGACATATCTCACTAAAGATTGACGACAGAATTTCGTGCACGGACCATCCATCTTATGAAAGTCGGCGAGTTCTGAGACTTTTGCATTCGTGAATTTCTAAGAACATTCCTGCGGAAAGATTCGCTTCGTCGCCGCAAAGGTTCATGCGCACGTTCCCCCGAACAACGAGGCTGTCCATGAGCAATGCTGCCGCCGGAATTGCACCGTCCGACATTTCGACCATCGAAGATCTGCGCAAATTTGTTCACGCGACTTTGTGCTCGAAAGAAAATCTCGTCTCGGATCAGTTCAAAATGATCGAACGCGAGTTGACGAAGAGCGGCCGGCATTGTGGCATCCAATTCACGATTCATGGCCCCCGGCAGGTGCGGCTATCGGCGGTGTGGGCTGCGGATCGAAATTTGCTTTACTTTTATGACACAAGCGGCGTCAGATATCTGAAAGTGCCGCTGCGAAAACGCTTTGCGACGATCACTGCCGCCTGAGCCTGAAAATTGGCCAGGCGAAGTCCGCTGCCTGGAACTTCGCCGAACAATTCCGCAAGTTTCAGCTCACCCTCGCTCAATTTAATGCCGTCGGGCGCGGCTAGCGGAATCAGGAATTCGCCGCCGGTATTACCCGATAGAAAGAGCGATCGTGCATGCGGTAGCAAATCCCGGAATCGGCCTTCAATTTTCAGCAGTCGCACCAGCGTCAAATGAGCTTCGATGTTTGTGTCGTCCTGCTGCAGGACACGTCGAAGAAGCTGTTCGCCGTCGGTGCAACGACCCAGCTCAATCGATGCCTTCCCGCTGACCAGAAGGGCTGCCGGTGAATCGGGAGTCCGCCTCCGCAGGTCATTAGCCAACCGAAGAGCTGTTTGAAAGTCACCTTGCGCAAACGCTGTCTGAGCATCCTTCAGCACCTGGTCGAAAGGGCGTTTGGCGAATACCAGCCACCAGAGAACTGCAATACCCACCAGCGTTACAGCGCCGCCGGCAAGCAGCACGATTCGCCTGCGTGGTCCCGGAACAGGTCGGATGTTGAACACTGAAGGTCTCATGGCGGAAAAACGGCTGCAGGATCGTGATCATCATTCCGCTGCGATACTACCTTGTTTTTTCGAGTGTCACAGCGGTGATTTCGAACTGGAGCCGATTCCAGTTGCATCAATTCGCCCGGTTGTCTGATTTGCGACGCGTTGCCTGCTACGTTGAAGCGGTAATCCGTTGTTCCGTTATTCGGATGGCCTGACTGGTACGAGTAGCTGAAATAGTTTCCAGATCAACGTAGACTGGCTGATCCACACCCCAACGTACATCGCTGATGTCGCGTATCCTGCCGAAATCTTATCCCTAAAGTTGATCCGGTATTGCTATGCACGCTTTGCATCGATCGATTGTTTACTTCAGTTCTGTCGTCTTCGCATTTTCGGTGACATCGACAATGTTCGCGGCGGATGCCCCGCTCTTTAATCGCGACATCCGACCGATTCTCTCGGCAAACTGTTTTCAGTGTCACGGACCGGACGACAAACATCGCGAGGCTGAACTGCGACTCGACGATGAGGATGGAGTCATTGCAGCGTTCAGCGGCAGTCTTGCGAAAAGTGAAGCCTGGCAGCGGATCATCTCAAAGGATTCTGATACTCGGATGCCGCCTGTAGATTCGCATCTCAAATTGAAACCCGAACAGATCACGCTGCTGAAAGCGTGGATCGAATCCGGCGCGAAGTGGGAGGGTCACTGGTCGTTTATCGCTCCGCAACGCCCACCGGTTCCTGAATTGAACAAGCCAGACTGGGTCAAGAATTCGATCGATGCGTTCATCCTGAAGCGATTGGAAGAACAAGGTCTGTCGCCGAACGATCCTGCTCAGCTCGAACGAGTACTGCGAAGAGTAACCTTTGACCTGACCGGCCTCCCACCGACGATTAAGGAGATTGATCAGTTTCTTGCTGCCGCGAAAGTCGATCCGGAAAATGCCTACGAACAAGCAGTCGATCGCCTGCTGGCTTCAAAGCATTTCGGAGAACGGATGGCTCTGATGTGGATGGACGCCGCTCGGTATGGCGATTCAAGCGTCTTCCACGCAGACGGACCGCGGGACATGTGGCCGTGGCGTGACTGGACGATCAACGCTTACAACGCGAACAAGCCGTTCGATGATTTTACTGTCGAGCAGATTGCCGGAGACCTGATTCCTGAAGCAACTAACGAGCAGAAGATCGCGACCGGTTTCAACCGAAACAATGCGACGACGGACGAGGGCGGCGCGATCGCGGAAGAGTTCCGCGTTGAGTACGCCGTCGACCGGGTCAAGACAACCAGTATGGTCTGGATGGGGTTGAGCCTGGAATGTGCTCAGTGCCACAATCACAAGTACGACCCCATCACGATGAAGGATTACTATCGCTTCTTCGCGTACTTCAATCAGGCGTCTGATCCGGGCATGCAGACTCGCCGAGGCAACCAGACTCCGATCGTAGACGTCTTTGATCCTGATCGACTCTCGCAGGCCACGATTTTGAAACAGGAATTACCAACGCTCGAAGCTAAACGCGAAGGCCGGGCGAAAGAAATCGAGCCAGACTTCATCGCCTGGCTGAAAAAAGAATCGGCCACGGCAGAAGGAAAGTCGTTTTTACCAACAGGAGCGGTCGCACATCTGACGCTCGACGAAACGCTCGACGATCTGGCGGACTCTAAGAGGAAGGTCGCAATCAAAGGAAAGGCTCAGTGGGATGCCGGTAAGTTCGGCAAGTCGTTCAAGTGCGACGCCCGCAACTGGGTCGATGCTGGACAGCTTGGCAACTTCGATACCAAAGAATCATTCTCGTACGGATGCTGGATCAAGCCGAAGGGAAACGGAACTGGTGCTCCGATTGCGAAGATGGACGATGGCAATGGGCATCGTGGCTACGACATGTACTGCAGCAACGGCGGACTGGCAGTTCACATCATTAACACCTGGCCGACGAACGCGATCAAGGTCAACACCAAAGGCAAGTTGAAGAAGGATACCTGGCAGCACGTCTTCGTGACCTATGATGGTTCAAGCAAAGCGACTGGTGTCAAAGTCTACTTCGACGGCAAGCCGCAGGAATGGACGATCGAGCAGGATCGACTTTCGGCAACGATTCGAACGAAGTCACCGTTTCATCTTGGTCGTAGAAACCCTGGCAGCGGTTTCACTGGTTTGATCGACGAAGTTCGTGTCTACGATCGAGCGTTGTCGGAAAGTGAAATACAGGCATTGGCAGGTGCAGATCCGATTGCCCCGCTGCTGGCGGTGAAGTCTGACGAACGCTCGCCTGAGCAGGTGGCCCTCCTGCGAAGCTTCTACCTGACAAACCACGATAAACCGTGGCAGAAAGTTTCGAAGCAATTGCGTGACCTGAAGTCGAAAATTACTGAATCGGAAAAGCCGATCAGCACGGTCATGGTCATGCAGGACGTTCCAAAGATGCGTTCGACATTTATCCTTGACCGAGGTCAGTACGCGTCTCCCAGAAAAGACAGTCCGGTGAATCCGGGAGTCCTGTCAGCGTTGCCGCCGTTGCCGCCTGAGGCTCCAACGAATCGACTCGGGCTGGCGCAGTGGCTCGTTCAGAAAGATCATCCTCTGACAGCAAGAGTCACCGTCAACCGATACTGGTACATGCTGTTTGGAACCGGCCTGGTTAAGACGCTGGAAGATTTCGGTTCACAGGGTGAATGGCCGAGCCACCCGGCACTGCTCGACTGGCTGGCCGTCGACTTTGTCGAAAGCGACTGGGACATTAAACGAATGCTCAAGCAGATGGTCATGTCCGCGACATATCGACAGTCGTCACGAATCAGCCATGAACTGCTCGAAGCAGATCCGGAAAATCGACTGCTCGCTCGAGGCACGAGATTCCGGCTGCAGGGTGAGTTCGTTCGCGACAACGCTTTGGCAGCTTCTGGATTGCTCGTGTCGACAATTGGCGGGCCCAGCGTGAAGCCCTACCAGCCGGGTGGCTTGTGGAACGAAGTCAGCCTTAGCGGAGCGAAGTTCAAGCAGGATACTGGCAAAAAACTCTTCCGCCGAAGCATGTATACCTATTGGAAACGTTCGTCGCCGGCACCGTCGCTGACAATCTTCGACGCACCGACTCGCGAGAAGTGCGCCCTGCGACGATCGCGGACCAACACGCCGCTCCAGGCACTCGTCACGCTTAACGATGTGCAGTTTGTAGAGGCCTCACGAGCTCTCGCGGAACGAGCACTCAAAGAAGGTGGAAACACTCTCGACGAGCAGCTCGACTATGCCTACCGACTGGCATCTGGCGTGCGACCGAAATCGTTCGTTCGCGAGATTCTCAAGCAAACTTATCATGATGAACTAAAGATTTTTCAAGCTGACAACGAGCGAGCCACAAAGCTGATCTCAGCCGGTGAATCGCCTCGTGACGAAACACTCGACCCGGCCGTTCACGCAGCCATGTCGATCGCCACGAGCATGATTCTGAATCTGGACGAAGTTCTGACGCGCGGGTAGCAAGCAGCAGAAGCTCGTAACTCGAAACGTAAGTGAGGGACTCATCCCTTGCTGCCACAGAGGGTTACCAGCATTCAACCAAAGAAGTGTCATGTGTTGAGTTGCCCGTCCGACATATTTGCAAAATTCCCAGGAGGCAATCAATGAATCCTTTTACTGATTACCAACTTCGGACAACCCGCCGGGACCTGCTGAACAACTCGTCGCGAGCTGTTGGTGCTGCGGCTTTGGCATCTCTTGTTAATGAGTCAGCAAGCTCCGCGGTCGCAGCCACGGGTAATGGTCGAGGTGGGCTGCCTGGGCTGCCGCACTTCGCTCCGTCGGCGAAGCGGGTGATTTACCTCTTCATGGCTGGAGGACCGTCGCACATCGACACGTGGGATCATCATCCTGAAGTCCGCAAGCTGCACGGGCAGGAACTTCCTGAATCCGTCCGACAGGGGCAACGATTGACTGGAATGACATCCGGGCAGAAGTCGTTCCCGGTCGTCGCTCCGATGTTCAAATTCAGTCAGCATGGCCAGAACGGAACGTGGGTCAGCGAAATTCTGCCGAAGACGGCTGGAATTGTGGATGACATTTCCGTCGTGAAGTCTGTCCATACCGAAGCCATCAACCACGACCCGGCCATCACATTCATCAATACTGGCGTCCAGCAGCCAGGCAAGGCCAGCATGGGAGCGTGGGTCAGCTACGGCCTCGGAAGTTTCAACAAGAACCTGCCGGCATACATCGTGATGATCTCGCGAGGGCCAGGGCAGAAGCAGGCGTTGTATTCACGGCTGTGGGGCAGCGGATTTCTGCCCTCGCGGCACCAGGGAGTCAAACTGCGATCCGGCACCGATCCTGTGCTGTATCTGGAAAACCCGGCCGGCATCGACCGAGGCATGCGACGACGAATGCTCGACCGCATCGCGAAAATCAACGGCGAGCATTACGACGAGTTTGGGGATCCGGAGACGCAGACTCGGATCGCTCAGTACGAAATGGCATTTCGCATGCAGATGTCCGTGCCCGAGATCATGGACGTTGGCAGCGAGACCAAAGAGACGATGGAACTCTACGGTTCCGAAGCTGAGAAGCCAGGCACGTTCGCTAGAAACTGCATCGTCGCCCGCAAGCTGGCCGAGCAGGGTGTTCCGTTTATTCAGCTTTTCCATCGAGGCTGGGATCAACACGGAAGTTTGCCGAAGCTGCTTCGCGGGCAATGCGATTCGATCGACCATCCGGTGGCGGGTTTGATTAGCGATCTGAAAATGCGAGGCATGTTTGATGACACGCTGGTTGTGTGGGGCGGCGAATTTGGCCGCACGATTTATTCGCAAGGTAAGCTCACCGCCGACAACCACGGACGCGATCATCACGGTCGAGCATTCACGATGTGGATGGCCGGAGCCGGTATCAAACGCGGATTCGAATTTGGGAAGACTGACAACTGGTCGTACAACATTCTTGAAAACCCGGTTCACATTCGCGACATGAACGCCACAATCCTGAATCAGCTTGGCGTCGATCACAATCGGCTGACGTTCAGGTACCAGGGACTCGATCAACGACTGACAGGCGTCGAACCGTCTCGCGTCGTGAGCGAGATCCTTGCTTAGGATCGTTTCTGAGATTACTTCTCCATCTTGGCTCGGCACTCCGTGCGGTAAATTATTACAGGGCTGACGCGACTGATGTCGCGTACCACTGAAACCTGGACTGTTTTCCTGCCTGCGCGAGAGTGACGAAGTTTCAATTACTAATTGTAAACAATATCGATCATCACTCATGAATCAGAAATACGCAGCCGAGGCCATCGGTACATTCTGCCTGCTCTTCGCCGGGACGGGAGCGATCGTCGTTAATGATGTCAGCGATCAGGCGATTACACACGTCGGTATCGCGCTGACTTTTGGCCTGGTCGTGATGGCAATGATTTATGCCATTGGCGACGTGTCGGGATGCCACATCAATCCGGCCGTCACAATCGCGTTCTGGGTAGCCGGGCGGTTCGAAGGCAAGCAGGTCGTCCCGTACATCGTCAGCCAGTGTGTCGGAGCGTTTGCTGCCAGTGGTCTCTTGCGAGTGATGTTTCTCGAACATCCGAATCTGGGAGCAACGCTTCCGGAAGGTGACTGGTGGCAGTCTTTTATTTTCGAAGTCGTGCTGACGTTTATGCTGATGTATGTGATCTTGAACGTCTCAATCGGCGCGAAAGAAAAGGGCATCATGGCCGGAGCCGCGATCGGTAGCGTCGTGGCCTTCGAAGCGATGTTTGCCGGACCAATCTGCGGAGCATCCATGAACCCCGCCCGGTCCCTCTCCCCCGCAATCATGAGCGGCGAACTCAGCTATCTTTGGATCTACCTGACAGCTCCAACAATCGGCGCCCTGCTCGCCGTTCCCGGCTGTCGCTGCACGCAGGAGCCCGGCTGCTGCTCTAACGAGCCTGCTGAATGTGGTTCGTCCATCGATGTGATCTGAATCCGAAATTCAGTTATCAGACAAGTGATGATTACCGAGCACTTGTTGATCTTTTCGCGACACCTGCCGCTGTCGAAGACCGTGCCTCGACCATTCGTGAGTTCTTCATTGAAGCGGGGCTCATCTTCACAGAAACATCCGGTGACGTCAGTTATGGCGGCGAAGCCCGTCTTCCAGGGCCACTCCTGACAACCGCCTGTCGATTTGATCAGCGTGGACCTGATCTGCCACCGGAAATCCCCTATTGGGAATACACGGTGTGCAGTGTCGAGTTTATTTCTGGCAAGTGGATCAACGACTTCAGATTAATTGTCTTCGCAAGCACAACCGGCCCCCAATGCCGTGAGCAATTCGAGGTCAATGACGTTTCCTGAGCTCTGTCAGAGGCCATTATCACCTTTCTCGATACAGCCGGAATTCCAACAGTTATATGTCCAGGCTGTGGTTTAACCAGCCCGTACAGTGATTCGCCGGTGATCCCGCATCTGGGTATTTGCCACATGACAATCAGGTTCTGGAACTGGCCACCTTTTGACGCCGTTGGCTGGCAGTTGTCCGTTCCAAATATCGCAGAAGTGTCGCTGGGTTCCAGACTCATTCCGACACACGGCAGGATATAGAAACATTCAC
Source organism: uncultured Planctomyces sp. (assembly GCA_937904325.1). Taxonomy (GTDB): domain Bacteria; phylum Planctomycetota; class Planctomycetia; order Planctomycetales; family Planctomycetaceae; genus JABMPE01. Next base: position 30,955 of record CALGTK010000034.1, on the reverse strand, counting down.
AAATCGGAACTTGGGTTTACTCTGGCAGTCACATATTGCAATTGGGTCAGGAATGGCAACCGCCGCCTCCGCAGCCCTCTTTGCCGCAGCCGCCTCCGCCCTCGGGTTCGGGGGGATCGATGAATGGGTAAAGTTCGATGCGCTCCAGGTTGTGGAGTTTGGCGATGTCAGTGACGAGCGGGCCGGCGTCGAGATTGGAGTCGCCCAGGAAGTAGAGTACTGCGGATTCATCGTCGAACAGGACTTCGCCGTCGACGATGGCCAGGTCGATGTCAGACTCGGCCAGGACGGCGCTGCATTCTTCAATCAGGCGAAGCGTGAGATTTTTTGACCGAGGTGCATGCTTCGTCACTTCGTCGGGTGTTGCTACGCGGACGACTTCTCCACCAGGCTTGTCGCTGTTGTTTTGGGCGGCGAGGTCTTCTGGAATGGAGAGCACTTCGCCGAACTCCTGACCGCGGTGAGTCTGCAGGATGACTCGGTCACGATGCTGACATTCAACTTTGTCGACGTTGCCAAAGACTCCGACCCAGCCGAGCGATCCGTAGCGGACGAGGTATCGATGGATGCCGTCATCGCTGTTTGCCGAGGCGGCGTTTTTCAGGGGGAGAGTTTCACGATCGATTTCGATCGAACCGTCGGTGACCTGGACCCCGATGGGGGCGACGGCTGACGAAGAATTTGTCAGGCCTGCGCCTGTCTTCAGATCGAACTTCCAGTCGTGCCACGGGCACACCACCGCGCAGCCATCGATCGATCCATTACCCAGGGACGCTCCCTTGTGGGGGCACTTGCCCTCGATGGCAAACAAATAGCCCTCGGACCGAAACACGGCGACTTCAATGTCGTCCACGAAAAATGTGGCCCCCGCGTCGGCAGGGACGGCTGATTCTTCGGCGATGGAAACCCAGTCTGGCATTTGATTTCGTTCGTTAAGGGCTATGAGCGGCGAAGGAATGCGTCCGCGTACTGTAATCAGGCTAACGTTTTAACGCAGAGGTCGCAGAGGGGAAAGATGGACGAAACCAGCCCCTCGCTAACGCTCGACCCTCTCAGAGGAAGAGTGAATGGCTGAACTGGCGACTTTCGTCGTGGGATGGCTTGTTAAGATATTCCGATTAAAGAGAGTTTGCCGGATGGGCCGATACTAACGAAAGACGACGGTCCGTTCGTGAGGCCGCCTGAATTGTGATGCCTGGCTGTCAAAGTCAGTCGTCCAGCGCCTTTTGTGGTTGCGGCTGACACATGTTTCGAGCTCTCGCCCTGACAATCTGCCTCGCTCTGCCTCTGGCTGGCTCTGGCTGTGCCATTGTCGAGGTCGGGATGCGGAATCCGGTCGTCGGCCTGGAGACCGTCGCGATTGCTCCGTTCTTCAATCTCAGCCAGGAACGAACGGTCGACGGGCGTGAGTTTGCCCTCGATTATTATTCCGAACTGCAGAAGGTTCCCGGTTTCGAAGTTCTGCCGGTCGGAGTGACCGAGCGGGCGATGGTTGAAAACGGAATCTCGCTGACTAGTCCACACGATGCCGTTCGACTGGCCGTGATTCTTGACGTCGATGCCGTCGTCGTTGGAGCGGTCACCGACTACGACCCGTACAATCCTCGGATTGGTTTGAAAGTCGCCTGGTACTCACCTCAGCAGTTTCTGTTTCTGCCGAATGAAGACCCGACCGTTCCGTTCTTCAACCGCTCGGCTGACGCACCTGTGAAAGGGCCGGGGCGACCAAAGTACGACACCGCTCGAGCTCAATCGCCGGATGATTCTGGCGAGTGGCTGTCCGCCGATTCCCAACCACCATTTGATCCAGCCCTGGTAGTCGAAGACGGCAGCTGGGAATCCGTTGGCGAGCAGTCGGCTTCTATTGCTGAAACGTTGCTCGCTCAGGCCGAACTGCCACAGCTTCAGCCGTTCCTGCCGGACGGAACTTCGTTACTCGTACCGGTTGCCGATGCTACTTTCCCAACGTTGCCATCGCCGGATCCGGTAGAGACGGCTTTGGAAGATGAGTGGCAGTCTCAGACGATTCCAATCAATTATCAGAAATCCGCCACGTCCAGCGAGCCGTTTCAAGCACCGCCTGTCGATGAAATTATTCCTGTGCAAAATGCGGATTCCACTCCGCCTGTCGACTTTGTTCCGCCGCTCACCGCGCAGCCAATTCTTCCAACAGAGCCAGCGGTGCCTGGCACAGCGTTGAGCGACGTTTCCCCAAAGCCCGTGCCACAGCTAGAAGCTCCGCAAGTGGATGCAGCTCCTTTAGCACAGCCGCCGGCGGTGGCTCAGCCAGCAATTGAGAATCCGTTTAACAGACACATTCCCGGTGCGTCGAATGGTGTCAACGTTCGTCGTGGCCTTGATCAACAGGTTCCACCTCAGCCTGACCAGGTGAAACCTCAATCTCCACCAGCGGCAATACCACCAGTAATGAAGACTCCGCTGTTTCCGATCCAGCATCCAGAAATGAATCTTTCGCCGATGCCGGTGCCGCAGTCGACCGTTCCGGCGCTCGTATATGACGAGCACGTTGTTGTCGCACCGTCGGACTTCGAGCCGACCGAGCCACTGATGGCGTACGTTCGTATGTTCGACGCGACGGATCGCCGGCTGATTGCTCGGCTGTCGGACTATCTCGAACTGACCGGGCAACTTCGCAGTGGAGATCTTGAGGCTTACATGAAGCGGAGCGAGTTTTTTCGCAAGTTCACGGCGCATGTAATGATTTCGGAGATGTTGCAGCTTCACGGAGGCGAAGCGCGGCGGCAACTTGTCCTGAAACCACGAAAATACCGGTAAACAAATAAACGATCCGTCCAACCACCGTAGCTGATGGAACCAGACTCAAGCATCACGATCGGAATCGTCGAAGGAAGACTTCACGGAAGCGGTGTTTCAGGCGGTTCAGGCTACGCTCGGAAAGGACCAGCTGAACTCACCACAGCCACGACCAAACGTAGCTACGGAGCAGTCATTCCAGTGCCGTCGCAGACGGCCGTGACGGACGCAGCAGGGAAGCCAGCGACGACGCACCGAGGAGAAATCATGCAGCGAAGCATGAATGTACTTGCACTGGTGAAGGATTCAGAACGCTACGTCTTTCTTTACGATGAAGACAGCGCAGCCTCACTTCTTCAAACTCTGGGGAAGCATGCGGCTGATAAGGACCTCAGTTTTACCTGGTACGATGCGGCAGTTTTGAGCCAGAAGGTTCGTAAACTCCGTCAGGAAGCTGAGTCTGAAGAACAAAGCAATCGACTCCCGGAAACAGCCTGGTAAGACAGGCCGGTGAGTGCGCCTGAAGTCAAAATACTGAAATGCCAGCCGGTGGTTCCCGATAAGAACTCCTGCTGGCATTTTTTGTGGACACTCCCGCCGAACGAGATGGCTGACGGCTCATGGAACAGGCAATCGACGGATTTCTTCGGCACCTGAAGATCGAGAAAAACTCGTCGCCACTCACAGTGAAATCGTACGCTGAGGACGTCGCCAGTTTGATCGACTATTTCCAGGATCGAGTTGGCTATATCCCGGAAGCGAAGCAAGTCAGCGTAGGCATGTTGCGAGCGTACGTCGCGTATCTTCATGAATGTGACTACGCGAAGACGACGGTCGCCCGCCGACTTGCATGCCTGAGAAGTCTGTTCCGTTTCTGTCAGCGCGAAGGGATGACGACGTCGAATCCTGCGCAAGCGTTGAGAACCCCGAGGACTGGTCGCAAGCTTCCTAACCTGTTGACGATCGATCAACTGGCGACACTGCTGGAAGCTCCACCGGCGAATGAGCCAATGGGGCTTCGCGACCGCGCAATCCTTGAGACAACGTACTCGGCCGGGCTTCGAGTCGCGGAAGTCGTCAGCCTGGATGTCGGGAGTTGGGATCGTGACTCGGACGTTTTACGAGTCATCGGAAAGGGTCGTAAAGAACGCATCAGCCCACTGGGCAAGTACGCGGTTAAAGCGCTCAACGAATGGCTGGAAGTTCGGCAGCCAAACCTTCAGAACAAGGATGGCAATCCTCTTTTCCTGAATAAGTTCGGCAAACGGCTCACGACGCGCAGCATCGGGCGGATGCTGGATAAATATTTGATGCTGACCGGCCTCGACCGACAATCGACACCGCACTCTCTGCGGCACAGCTTCGCAACGCACCTGCTCGATGGGGGCGCGGATCTGCGAAGCGTCCAGGAACTTCTGGGCCACAAGAGCCTGACGACGACGCAAATCTATACGCACGTCAGTACACGCCGCATGCAGGAAACCTACGAGCAGGCTCACCCGCATTCGGCAAAGAACGGCGGTGGGGGTTAGAATGGGTTGACCGTGGGCAGGACTGCACTCTGTCTCGACAAGTTAAAAACCTGCCTCACGTTACTTTCTCGCTCCTAACCGACTTCCAGTGAAATCGGTTTGCCCTTTGAAAGTGTGAATGGTCGGCTTTGCTGATCGTGGGCTTCCTGGTGAGGATCGATGCCCAGAAAGTGATAAATCGTCGCGACGAAGTCGGCCGGTGTGGTCGGGTCGTCGGCGGGATAGGCTCCCATTTTGTCAGACGATCCGTAGACCTGACCGCCTTTGATGCCTGCTCCGATAAAGCTGACCGTGTAGACGTCGGGCCAGTGTTCGCGGCCGCCGTTTTTCAGTGTGACTTTGGGCGAGCGTCCGAACTCGGCGGCGACGACGACCAGTGTTTCATCAAGCTGACCAGTCTTCTCCAAATCCGTAACAAGTGCGTACAACGCCTTGTCCTGCGCCGGAATGAGTTCTTCTTTCAACGCCGAGAAATTGTTCCAGTGCGTGTCCCAGGCGAAACCATTCTTGCCCTGAGTTCGCTGCCAGTTGCACTGCACGAGTCGCGAGCCCGCTTCGAGCAACCGTCGCCCCAGCATTACCGACTGTCCGAACAGGTTGCGGCCGTAGCGTGCCCGCTCGACCGGATCGACCGATGACAGATCGACAGCGTCGCGAACTTTCTGTGAACTGATGACCTCAACCGCTTTCGTCTGTGCCTGACTGATCGACTGAGCAAGATTGCCATCGCGCAGATATTCCGTCTGGCCGTTCAACTGGTCGACCAGGGTTAGCCTGCGTCTGATGGCTTCCGGCTTTTCCAGCGGCCGCAGCGGCAGATGGTCGAGTCGGAAGTTGTCGTCGTTCGGATTGCCGGCCGTCAGCATGGGGTCGTATTTGCCGCCCAGCATCCCGGCGAACTGCCCGACTCGGCGTCCACCCGCGACATCCATGCGGTGTGGCACGATCACGAAGGGAAACATCGGACCTTTGCCCGGAGCCAGCTTCGCGACGCACGAGCCCAAATGCGGCATGTCCTGACGCGACATGTTGTTGGCATCTGGCACGCTGCCGGCGTACCGAGTTCCCGTAAACATCTGGTAAGAGCCGCGCGCGTGGTCGTTATGATCATGGTGCATCGACCGGACGAGCGCCGTTCGATTCATTAACTTTGCGGCGCCCTGACAGTGTTCACCGAACCGGATTGTCGGAGTCGAGGTGGCGATCGTACCGAACTCACCGCGGATTTCCGGCGGGGTGTCCGGTTTCGGGTCATACATGTCGTGTTGTGGATTTGCGCCGGATAAGTAGAGGATGATACAGTTCTTCGCGCGGCCGAATCCCGGACCGTGACCCTTTGAGGTTTCGGCAGCCACGGACTGACGCATCAGGCCGGGCAACGAAACACCACCCATTGCGAGGCTGCCAATCTGTAACAGTTCTCGTCGATCAATCCCGGTTCTCAGGCCTGGTCCGAACAGATTGAGCATTTTTTCTCCGTAGTGGCGAATGCCACGCGTTTAATTTCAAATCGTTCGAGACGACAGAAAAGGTGAAGTAGATACCGCCTTATGCTATCGATAAAAGGATGCTGATACGTCAACATAATCAAACTGCAAGAGTCAGTTAAGCCCCAATCCCTAACCGGCATCTCTATATGGCCATCCGAAAACCTTTATTCCCCAGCATAATCAACATACCCCAGTTCATTGCGGCACTCGTTGTATTGAGCAGTTCGGCATGTGCGGCACCGTTTATTGAAGAGGTCGATCCGCCGGTCCTGCAACGCGGAGCGGTGACTCGTGTCACGCTGCGAGGTCACGACCTGCGTCAGGCCGTCGGAGTCTGGGCTTCCTTGCCGACGTCACCCGTTTCGAGTTCAATCATCACCACGAACAATCAGAACGAAGTCACGCTCGATATCACCGTGCCCGACGATGCGCAACTGGGGCTGCATGGTCTCCGTCTGGCTACGCAAAGCGGACTGAGCAATGTCCACATCGTACTGATCGACGAACTGCCGCTGACTCCGGCACCCGGTGAAGTGAAGGTTGCCGGCCAGTCGATCGACGTCGACCTGCCTTGCTGCCTGGTGGCGTCGTGCCGACCGGCAGCTATCGATCAATACGGCATCCACGTCGCCACTGGTCAGTCTGTCGCGTTTGAAGTCGTCGGCAGCCGATTCGGCAAGAACTACGACCCGCTGATCACCGTCCGCGACGAATCCGGCAGCATCGTCGCGCAGCGGGACAACGACCCCGGACTGTTTTACGACTGCCGCTTCGCACACACGTTCGAAACTTCGGGACGGTTCATCGTCGAAGTTAGAGAGTCGCGTTACGAAGGCAACAAGGCATGGAACTATGTCCTGCGCATGGGAGATTTCCCGGCGGCGAACGTCGCGATTCCGTCCGTTGCCATGCCAGGCTCGAAGGCTTCGTTGTGGCTCCCGGAAATTTCTGACGATCCGTTCGAAGTTACCGTGGCCGCCCGGCCGCGAATGCGATCGTTCTTTCAGGAAGTTCGATCGTCATCCCGTACCGTCGCGACGTGGATCCCGTTGCAATCGACTTCGCTGACGAAGCACTCGTTCGAATCGGAACCGAATGACGATCCCGACGAAACCGCAACAGTTGTGTCCATCCCGGGAATGCTCAGTGGAATCATCAACGCACCTGATGATCGAGACTGCTTCGCTTTCCACCTGACGAAAGGACAGACCATCAATATCACTGCGGAGTCAAGAGAAATCGGATCCGCTGCTGACCTCGAACTCGTGCTTTACCAACCCGACGGTCGAGAGGTTCAACGGAACGACGATGCGTCTTACGTGTTCAAGCAACAGACGGTGCCGCTTGAAGCTCGCTTCACCTTTGGAGCGAGAACCGATGGCCAGCATTGGCTGATGGTCAGCGAAGTTGCCGCAGACGGTGGTCCATCTTTCGCGTACCGCATAGATATCGCCGAACCCGAGCCAAAATTCACGCTGGCCGCGGATGTCAGCCGTCTGACGATTCCTCAGAAGTCGTGGCAACCGATACCGATCAAGGTGACGCGCGAACGCCTCAGTGGACCGATTGAATTGGAGCTGATTGGTGCTCCGACCGGCATTTCGCTTCAGCCATCGACCATTCCCGCCGCCGTGCCGGAAACCATTTGCCGTCTAGTGGCGACTGGAGAAGCACCGCTGGGGATCTCGACGCTCGAAATCGTTGGCCGTTGGAAATCCGAAGACGGCATGGATAACGCCGAAGCAATCGTCTCGGTGCATCCGATGATTGATCGTCAGCAGATCGACAAGGACCGGCGATACTACTCGTTGCGTGATAACCAGTTGAGGCTACCGCCATCGCTGACTTCACGCTTTTCATTAATGATCACACCGCCGGCGCCGTTCTCGGTTGGTCCCGCCAAGGAATTGATTGTTCTGACGAAGTACCAGACGGCCAGTTTTCCGATCACGACACAGCGAACTGCCAATGTCGGATTCGATGCTCCGATCATCTTTCGAGCGACCGGCGGTCAGATCGGGGTCGAGGAACAGGAACGCGACAACGTCTTTGCACACATTCCCGATGCAACGATTGCTGGGCCAAACGTCGAGGGCATTTTCTACAATCGCATCAACACGCGTTACGAAAAAAAACGTGTAGATCTAAGTGCGACTGCCGAATTCGGTGGGCATGAAGTGACGCTTTTCAGAACGTTCGATCTCGACCTGCGCAGCGCGTTCAAGCCGACGTTCGAGTTGACGTCAGAAACCGTCGTACCCGGTGGCGTGGCGAAGTTCAAAGTTCTCGCCAACCGAACTGCGACTTACAACGGTGAGGTCACGATTGTGCCGTCACTGAGTTACGGACTGGAGCTGCCCGAGAAGATTGTGATCTCGGCAGGCAAGCCATTTGTGGAACTTGACATCCCGATCCCGGCGGATCGAAGACCCGGACGGATCAATATTCGCTGTGAATCAACCGGTAACGTCGGTCGTTACGAAGAACACCTTCGCGAACCGAATTTCTCGATCGACGTCAAGAAACCAGAAGAGAAGAAACCAGAATGAAAACGGCCCTTGTCTTCATTGCTTTGCTGATAGCCGCTCCAACGGTGAATGCAGCGTTACCTCTTGCGAGAATCTCTGTGGAACCGACAAAGTTTGAACTCGTCGGCTCGCGAGCTCAGCAGCAGTTGCTGGCTACCGGACATTTCTCCGACCGCGTCGAACAATTCGACCTGACTCGAGAAGTCCGCTTTGAGAGCCGATCACCGAACATCGCCGTCGTCACTTCGGACGGGCTTGTTCTGCCGCGAGGTTTCGGCACCGCGGAAATCGTCGCCCGGCACAGTGGAGTTGAAGTCATTGCGACCGTGACGGTAAGAAACTTCGGAACGGCGGACCCGATCGATTTCAACACAGACGTACTTGCGGCACTGAGCCGAGCGGGCTGCAACTCCGGAGCCTGCCATGGATCTCCGCAGGGGAAGAATGGGTTCCGACTCAGCTTGCGCGGTTTTGATCCGACGCTCGACTTCACCACTCTGGCGCGAGAGACGTTTGGTCGCCGAACCAATCCCCAGGCTCCAGACGACAGTCTCATCTTGCGGAAGGGGCTGGGACAAATTCCGCACCAGGGTGGGATCCGATTTCTCTCGGCAGACACAACGTACCAGGCACTGCGGATGTGGATCTCTGAAGGTTGTCTGCCCAGCGCGACGGAACGAACACTCCAGCGTCTGGAAGTCATCCCGAAACAGCGTCGTCTCGCGGCCGAACATCCAACACAGCAACTGATCGCGATCGCGCACTTCGACGATGGCTCGACACGAGACGTCACGGACCTCGCCGTGTTTACATCCAACGACGATGCTGAAGCTTCAGTGTCGACGTCCGGACTCGTTGAGTTCTCTGGAACTGCTGAAGCCACTTTTCTGGTGCGTTATCTCGGTCAGATCGTTGGCGCACGGCTGACGTGCGTGCAGCCGGACGAGCAGTTCAAGTATCGCTCTCCGCGGGTCAACAACTTTGTCGACAAGAGCGTCTTTGATCATCAGCGACAACTGCAGATCCTGCCAGCTGAACTCGCGACTGACGAAGTATTTCTTCGGCGTGCGTTCCTTGACACGATTGGTACCGTGCCGACCGCTGAAGAGGCAGTTGCGTTTCTTGATTCGATAGAGCCAGACAAACGGAACCTGCTGATTGACCAACTGCTTCAGCGGGACGAGTTCGCCGTTTTCTGGGCGATGAAATGGGCTGACGTGATGCGCGGCAGCGACGTCACGATCAGCAAACGCGGGGTGCACAGCTTTCATCGCTACCTGGTCGACCGTTTTCAGCACGATCGACCATTCGACGAGTTTACTCGCGAAACGCTTACCAGCCTGGGTAACACATTGAATCGACCGGCGGCTAACTTCCATCGCGTCGCACGCACTCCCGAAGACGCGGCTGAGGCAATGTCGCAACTCTTTCTGGGTGTTCGTATCGGTTGTGCGAAATGTCACAACCATCCCTTTGAAGCGATCGCTCAGGACGACTATTACGGATTCGCGGCCTACTTCTCTCGCGTGAAATTCAAAGGGCAGCAGTTTATGCGAGATGACGAGATTGTATATCTGGATCGACGAACTGAAGTACGGCATCCGATCACCGGTAAGAATGTCGAGCCGGTTGCTTTTGGCGAGTCTCCGGGCGAACTGAGCCCGGATGATGACCGTCGTAAGAAGCTCGTCGAGTGGCTGTTGAAACCCGACAATCCGTACTTCGCGCGGTCGATTGTGAATCGGCTCTGGTTTCATTTGATAGGTAAAGGCATCGTCGATCCAGTCGACGATTTTCGCGATACGAACCCGCCCTCCAATGCCGAACTGCTTGATCAACTGGCTGCTGCATTCGTTGCCAACGGGTTTCGTATTAAACCCGTGCTGAGAGTCATTTTGAATTCAAGCACGTACCAGCTAAGTGCTGAACCGGTGAAACAACAGTCGTTGCAGGCTGCCGCACCGGATCGTTACTTTGCTCACGCACAGATTCAGATGTTGCAGGCTGAGCAGATTCTTGATGCGATCTCGGCGGTCACTGGTATCGCCGAACACTTCCCAGGTTTCCCACCCGGTACGCGGGCGATCGAACTGGCAAGCGGCACGGTCGACCATTCATTCCTGATGGCGTTTTCAAAACCGGTGCGGGATGCAACGTGCGAGTGCGCTCGCGATCCAGAGCCGTCGTTGAGCCAAGTCATTCAGATGCTCAATAACCCGGCCATTGTGAACAACATCAAGTCGCCGGAAGGTCGAATCAGCAAATGGCTGGCTGCTGGCAAGGCTGCGGACCAGATGGTCGAACTGATTTATCTGACAACAGTCAATCGCCGACCCACTACTCAGGAACGCGAACTGATCGATAATTATTTTAAGTCGATGCCTGATATCCGAGCCGGGCTGTTTGACCTGCAATTCGCGCTGCTGAATTCGAACGAGTTCCTGTTGCGGCATTAACAGTCGCCTCCGGCATCGGAAACGTACAACCCCACGCGACGAAACTCTCAGGCGTCGAAGTTGATCATGTTGCCTCGGTGGTCGTCGAGCGGTTGGTCGATTGCTGACGGACCGGACGTTGGACCGGTTGACGTCGAGTCTTCCGTGGATTCAGGCTGCTGTTCTGACTCTTCCTTCTGATCGCCGTTTTCGCCGTTCGCCGTGAAGAAAGCGTCGGCGTCACGATCGTCGGAGCGTTCAGTTTCGCCGGCACCGTTCAGGTTCTGGGAAAACGATGACCGGTCGGCGGCAGTGGAACGGTCTGAGGAATCCGCACGTGCGGCGTCGGTTCCTTTGGTGCTGTTGACGTTGCCCGCGTACGGGTTGACACCGGGCCCGAAGCCGGCAGATCCAATTCCACTCATCGCATCCTCACTCTCGATCGGTCCAGCCGTCTGCCATCAAGGTCAGACTGAACGGCAAAGATCGGTTATCACGGAGAACCATCTCCCGCGATTGTGTTCTGCGGCTGTCGCGGCTCGGATGTCGATCGGAGGGGCTGTTCTGAGAGCAACGCGACTCGACAATTTCCCTGCCGAGTCGTGCGTCATCTTGAGCGATCTACACATTCTTCGACACCCAGGTTCTCTCTCGATCGCAAAAAATGCTCCTGGTTTCCACCGAATACAATGATTTGTCGGCTTTGGTTGAAGTGTCGAGCGGTCATCCTTCCTCTGGCCCGACGAGTTAAATTCGAATTCAAATCATCGTGGCTAAACCGACTAACCTGCCAAGGCGAAACGACTTGTGGCAAAATCGGGGCACTTGTTCGGGTGACTCGGCAATCGTTGTGATTCGTTGTTGGCAGGGGTAGACTGGCCAACTTGTTTTCCGACGCCGAGTTTGTGCGATCAGTTTGGACAATTTCGGCAGATTTCAACCGAGTATTGTAATGAAACACGTTCTCTCAGCAGTCGTTGTCAATCAGCCAGGTGTCCTGGCACATGTTTCGGGGATGATGGCCTCGCGCGCCTTCAATATTGAGAGCCTTGCAGTCGGTGAAACCGAAAATCCGGAGTTCTCGCGGATCACGTTTGTCGTCAGCGGCGACGAAAAAGTTCTTGATCAGATCCGTAAGCAGCTTGAAAAGATTGTCACGATAGTCCGAGTGATCGATTTCTCCGGCAAAGAATTCGTTGAACGTGATCTGATGCTGATGAAAGTTGCCGCGTCTGGCAGCAACCGCAGCGAGGTCAAAGAACTGGTCGATATCTTCCGTGGAAGTCTGGTGGATGTCAGCCCTGGCCATGTGATGATTGAAATCTCCGGCCCGGAAAAAAAGCTGGAGGCGTTCATCGATCTGATGCGACCTTTCGACATCCTCGAACTGGTTCGTACGGGCAGAATCGCTCTGCTGCGTTCAAACGAGGAAAACGTCGACGTCGACGAACGGGCAGCTTGCGAGGATCCGACCGCCGCCTGTTGAACACTCGCCTGTCGAGTACGAGTCGGGCGGACGTCAGCCCACCGACAACCACACAACCGTTAGCACGACGGTTTCAGATTTCAGCAGGTACGAAGCCTGCTCCCCGTTCCTTAACCTGGAGCGAGGTATACTTAAACCACGTCCGAAAGACCCAAGCCATGCCAGTTACGATTTACTACGACGATGATGCCGACCTGTCACTCCTTAAAGACAAGACTGTTGCGATTCTTGGATACGGCAGCCAGGGACACGCTCAGGCTCAAAACCTCAAAGACAGCGGTTGCAACGTCGTCGTCGGTCAGCGTAAAGGCAGTGCAAACTACGATCTGGCAGTCAGCCACGGCTTCGATCCGATGACCGCCGCAGATGCCGCCAAAGCTGGCGATCTGATCAACATCCTGCTTCCGGACGAAGTTCAGGGAGACGTCTTCAAAGCTGACGTTCTGCCAAACCTTGAGCCCGCCAACCTGCTGATGTGCTCGCACGGATTCAACGTTCACTTCGGACAGATCACTCCTCCGGAAGGCGTCGACGCAGCACTCGTCGCTCCGAAGGGTCCAGGTCACCTCGTCCGCTCTGAATACGAAAAAGGTGGCGGAGTTCCTTCACTCATCGCCATGTACCCCGGTTCGTCTGACAGCTCGAAGCAGCTCGCTCTGGCCTATGCCAAGGGTATCGGTGGAACGCGTGGCGGCGTCATTGAAACTACTTTCGCGGAAGAAACCGAAACGGACCTCTTCGGCGAACAGGTCGTTCTTTGTGGCGGCGTCAGTGCTCTGGTGAAAGCCGGATTCGAAACGCTCGTAGAAGCTGGCTACCAGCCGGAAATGGCTTACTTCGAGTGTATGCACGAACTGAAGCTGATTGTCGATCTGTTCTACCAGGGCGGTCTGAACTACATGCGGTACAGCGTTTCAAATACGGCCGAGTACGGCGACTACACTCGTGGCCCACGCATCGTTGGCCCGGAAGTCAAAGTCGAAATGAAGAAGATTCTCGACGAAATTCAGAGCGGTGAGTTCGCTCGTGACTGGTTGCTTGAAAACAAAGTCAACCAGGCTTCCTTCGGAGCAACTCGTCGGCGAGAACGAACTCACCAGATCGAAGAAGTCGGCAAACAGCTCCGCAGCATGATGACCTGGATCGACTCGAAAGAAGCCTGAGCCAAACCAAAGCTGACAACCGACAGCAGTAACAAAAGAAAGCTCGCCCGGGAAATGGGGCGAGCTTTCTTCGTTAGTGATTGCTCAGTCGCAGGGTGCGTCTTGACGCACATTTGCGTTTGATGGTGCGTCGCTGCAGACCGTTTCAGGTTTGTTTGCGATTCATCGTGGCAACGTTGGAGAGCTTTGTTCGAACGACTCTGGGAGTTGGCCCTGCGGGCTGCCGACAGCGCCCCCGGTTGTGTTCGAGCCATTCATCTCTCTTTCGATCTGATTCAATCACGCATTCGACCAGTTCGACAGTTCCTCAAATCGCGTCTGCGCAGCCGTCGTAGTATCTCTGGCCGTACTCGCTTTTAAAGACATCTCGACCGCATTCCACTTTCCGGGCGAAGGCGGCTGCTTCGGATTCGTGAAGTCTACTTTGCCCGAAAGTCATTCTAGAAGCTGACTGAATTCGATCCGATTCTCGTTGTCGATCTGGCAGCGAGAGTTGGAACGAGCAGACATGTCTCGTCGCCAATCAGACGCTGCGTTTCTTAGTTGTTGAATCCGCCGCTACGGTGTTGTTGAGCTCTTCGTCCGTTGCTTGCCGAATCTGCTTGATGATGTCTTCTAGTGAGACGATCTTCGGAGCCCCCTGCCGACGGAACTGAGAGCTCTCCATTGTCGATCAGCATGTGTACGGCGGTACGTACGAAATCGCTGAAAGATTGTTCACCTCGAACCTGATCAACCCGCTCGACCCAGTCCTGCGGCCAGCGAATCAACTTTGGAACGAGTACGGTCTCTGTGGCCGCGTCGGCTTTCTTCCATGACAGCTCCTGTTTTCATCCGTCAATGATTCCATCCTTGAGTGAGATATCTATTAGAACGGCAGGCCACGGGTGAAAGAGCTATCTCTTTCGAGAGATAGCTCTCATTTTCCCCGAAATCGCAGGAAGCCGAGGCGGATACCGAGGCTCTTCGCCGAGTCAGCGGGCACGGCTTGCAATGCCCTGATTCTGCACGAAATAATGCGGACTGATCTCAGCGAGTGCTGATCCGTTCTGCGTGTTGGGCGTTGCGGAACTCTGCAACCACCGACCTATACGTTTGAGGGGTTCTCATGGCTAAACGATTGATTCTTCTGCTCTTGGTAGCTGCCGGTTTCGCGGTATTGTCCGCAGGGCAATTGTGTGCTCAGGATGAAGCAACTGAAGCGTCTCCGAAAGAAACCGCCGACACGCCGAAGGATGTTCCAAAAGAAGAAGTAGCCGAGCCCGAAGCACAGGCGGGAGGGACAGTCGCGCGCTACATCACCGTCACGAATCCTGCAGGAGAGCTCGTCTTTTCCAGAATCCGAAACGCGCTGGTCGAGTTGCAGCATCAGGCCGACGAGGAAGATCGAGACACCATTCTGATTCTCGAAATTGAACGCGGATCGAGCACGTTTGGACAGGTCAGCGATTTGGCGAAAGAGCTGACTTCTGCGAAGTACCCGCGGGTCCGAACTATCGCTTGGATCCCGAAAGACGAATCAAACAAACCGCTGACAGGCTACACGGCAATCATTCCTCTAGCCTGTCGCGAAATCGTCATGCACCCCGACGCCGAAATCGGCGACATCGGCCGCGGCACGGCCCTGGATGATGACGAGCAACTGTCGATCATCAATCTCGTTGAGAAGCGATACAACACCAAGGTCAACGGTGCGTTGGCTGCCGGATTTGTCGAACCATCACGGACTGTGCTCAAGATCAAAATCATCTCGGGCGAAGGTGCAAATCGCGTTACCGAAACTCGAGTGGTCACCAGCGAGGAAATGCAGCGACTTCAAGATACCGATGTCGCCATTCCCGATGTCATCACGATCAAAGAGAAAGGCGATGTCCTGTTACTTTCCGGTAAGCGTGCGAGGCAACTCGACGTACTGGTCATGCAGACCGCCGAAGACCGTGTCGATCTTGCAGACCTGTACGAGTTCGATCGCCGATATCTGCGTGAAAGTATTTCCAGTGACAAACCACCACGAGCAAGGATCATCAGAATCGACGGAGTCATTGATCCAATTCTTCATGAGTATGTTGAAAGAGAAATCCGTCGGGCTGTGGCCGAAGATGCGAACCTCATTATCTTCCAGATCGAATCTCCGGGCGGTTATCTGCTCGATAGCGAACAACTGGCTGATCGGATTTCACAGCTCGAAGGTAAGAAACATCGCACAGTTGCCTACATCCCGGAGTACGCTTACAGCGGGGCCGCGATTATTTCGATGGGCTGTGACGAAATTTACATGCATCCCGACGCAAAAATCGGCGACGCCGCGCCAATCGAAGTTCGTCCAGGTGAGCAGTTCGAACGAGCTCCGGAAAAAGTCCTCAGCCCGCTTCGTGAAACGTTGAAAGTTCTTGGAGAGCGAAAAGGTCGACCACCAGCGCTGCTGGAAGCAATGGCGGACAAAGACCTGCGTGTCTACGAAGTCACCCACAGCCAGACCGGACGCAAGTCGTACGCGTCTGAGGCGAACATCGAAGCATCGGGCGGTGAATGGATCAAAGGCCCGCTCGTAGCCGAGTCTCGCGAAGATAACCTGCTGACAGTCACCGGCCGACGAGCTCACGAACTGAAACTGGCCAACGATCCAGTCCACGATATGGGCGAACTGAAGCAGCGACTCGGGATTCCCGCCAGTGCCGTCGTGCCAGTATCAGAGCAAACGTGGGTCGATACGATGATCACAATTCTGAAGTCGCCGGGAGTTACGTTTCTGCTGTTCATGGTCGGCCTGATCTGCATTTACCTTGAGGTCTACACTGTCAGCGGCTTCTTCGGGATTGGCGGCGCGTTGTGCTTCGCGATCTTCTTCTGGAGTCGATTTCTCGGCGGCACAGCCGGTTGGCTGGAAGTGACACTGTTCATTTTTGGTATCGCGCTCATCGCAATGGAGATCTTCGTAATTCCCGGCTTCGGTGTGTTTGGACTTTCTGGAGGCCTTGCCGTCATCGCCTCGTTGATTCTTGCCAGCCAGACATTCGTCATTCCATCGACAAACGCGGAGTTCGACCAGTTCAGTTGGACGATTGGCACTCTCAGCAGTTCGATCGTGGCGGTGGCCACGGTCGGCGCAGTGATCAGCCATTTCATGCCCAGAATTCCCGGTTTGCGAGGCTTCGTGCTGGCAGCACCCGGCACTGTTAACGATGGTGGTCCACAGCTCAATCCCGACGTGACCGGTGAGCCTTCACAGACGTTGCAAATCGGCGAGGACGCAGGTTTGCTCAGCCAGGTTGGGACAACGTTTTCGACGTTGCGACCGTCAGGCAAGGCTCAGATCAACGGCCAGCTGATCAATGTTGTCAGCGATGGTGCCTTCATTGATACCGGTACACCGATTGAAGTCGTCGAAGTTGCCGGCAACCGGGTCGTCGTCCGAGCCATCACATAAGCTGTCGACTTCATTCCTTCGTAGATTCACCCGCAAGTGACGAAAGACCCCCCCTCTGATGAACCGATTTCTTTGGACCGTGCTTCGGTTTTCGTTGTGTGCGTGGGTTGGTGCTGCGGCACTGTTCGTTGTAAACGGAGTGCGTGAAGTCACGATGACCGACTTCGACGCCGCAACAAAGAACGTACTAGCCGTAACGCGTTTTCCGGCGTACTACGCGTTTGGTTTCACGCTCGTCGTCGTTTCAGCGATTTCTACCTTTAGTCTGATTCTGATTAACAAAGAAACCCGTCGTCGAAAGATTGTTGTTCTGTCGTTGTTAGTTTTCTCTCTCGTCGTGATGTACCTGGACCATCTGTTTATTTACCAACCTCTTGAAATCATGATGCTCGAACCGGAAGGCCGGTTGGATCCCGAATTTTTCACGTATCACCGATGGTCGAAATACATCAATTGTATTTCAGTTGGTGCGTGTCTCATTGCCAGTTTCGTTGCGGCTTGCCCAGCCAGATCGTCGTCAGTCAGCAATTCAACTTCGGACTCCTGAAAGATACTCAAATGGCGACGTCACTGGCAACATTCGGCTCCGGCTGCTTCTGGTGTACGGAAGCCGTCTTTCAGTACGTTCGAGGTGTGGCGAAAGTGGTTTCCGGTTATTCCGGAGGTGAGATGTCGCCGCCCACTTACAAAGCGGTTTGCACCGGAACGACGGGGCACGCCGAGTGCGTGCAAGTGACGTTTGATCCGGACATCGTTTCTTATCAGGAACTGCTCAACGCCTTCTTCAAAACTCACGATCCGACAACGTTGAATCAGCAGGGAGCCGACCGGGGAACGCAGTACCGATCGGTGATCTACTTTCACGACGAAACTCAACGCAAACTCGCCCAGACATACCGTGACCAACTCAACGAAGCTGGTGTTTTCCCGTCGCCGATCGTGACTGAGATCAGCCCCGCAGAAGAATTCTTTTCGGCGGAAGGGTATCACCAGAGCTACTTCGAGCAGAACGCCGCGCAAGCTTATTGTCAGGCCGTTATCGCACCGAAGTTGTCAAAATTCCAGGAAGAGCTACCTGACCTGCTGAAACGCTGACACGCCGTCAGCGTGCTCGCCAGAGCGTCGAGTCTGAAATATTGAACTGCTGTTGGACAGTTTCAATGTCTTTGCGAAACCGCTTGGCATCCTGGGGGTACCCTTTCGTCGGCTTGATGTCTGGAAGGTGCTGCTTCCAGAAACTGTTGAACAATTCCATCGACAATTCGCGAACGTACTTGCAAACCATCGAGGCCACTGCCACGGGAAAGTGCTCTTCGGCCTTTGTCTGAAAGTCGATCTCCGATGCCCCAATTCGGTAACTGCTTTTCTGCCGGCTTTCCTGAAGACGAAAAATCATCTGCCCGTCGAGTTGCTCATCGATCAGTTCATCGTAGCGATTGCGACCGCCGTGTTTGTCTCCGATGATCAGGGTTGGCTCTTCAGTGTCAGGTTCCCAGACGCTGCGCAACAGTCCAAGCGTAAAGCGAGACAATGCCGCTCCTTTGCTTTGATAGAATTCTGACACAGAATTAAATCGCTCCGTCAGGACGATGTCGCTGCTAATTCCGAGAAGTCGGATGCCTGAATCGTCGCAGGATGATTTCAGTCGACCACTAAGAAGTTCAATTTCGCTTTGCTTATTGGAAACCGGCAGCGTCAGGTCAGCTTGCTGAAACCAGGGTTCGACGTCGAGAAACGACGAGATCAGCGCCGTGTCGGCAGAGTTATTTGCAGACGGAGCATCCATGACGGATTTCGCTGGCGGCCTCGACAGCAACTCAGGAAATTCGCCTGACGGTAACCTCGCGACATCAGAAGTCATCAACCAGTCGCAAAGACTGCGAAATGACGAAGTGTTGCATGGCGCAAGACCGAAGATCGCTTGAATCGACCTTTCAAGAGGCAGCAGACCTCGTGATGGCGAGTAGACATCTTTCGAATCTGCAACGTGGATTCTGTCAGCGTCTTTGGTCGCAGACTGACTGACGACAGTTTCGAACAACGCCCAGAAATCGGTCTTTCGCGGATCGGCTGGCACGTGCCACACAGTTGCGGTGATCACAAGCGGGCCAAGATTAGGTCCGTACCCCGCTTCGTCCATCCCGATGACGATTCCCAATTGACAGCCTTCCTTTGCTATCTAACTTGTAAAAAAAGCGCTGATCTCATTGCCATCATGGCTGTTCGCAAGGTTGGTCAGCAATGTGTAGTCGACCGATTCACCGACGAACCGAACGCTTCCGTCAGTGACGGCAACGTTGGCTCCGTCTGTGTGAATGGACTGGAACGGACGGTTGGCTCAGCATCCGGATTTGGACCACCGCCCCGTGTTGCTGCCTCGGAGATTCCGATATGCGTCGGCATCATTACGCCTTGAGGTGTCGTCGTCAGTGGGTTTGACATCTGCGGCAGCGGAGACGCCGGACAGCTTAGTACATTCACTTGTTGCCCATCAAAAACCTGTCCGTTGACGTTGGCTGCGATGTCAGTGTTCCCGACTCCACCGACGGCAGTGTCGCTCAATTCGCCAAACAGACATCCCTGCTCGATGAACGACTGCAGTGCCACCTGCACCGCAACGACGACCAGAAGTTCAACGAGAGTAAAACCACGGCGATTGCTCGAACGTAGCTTTGACATTGAAACGCTCCGTGCCGGTGACCCGTGAAAACGTGGGCAGAGTACAGTGGATTTCTCAACGAATCACCCCACGTTAGCTTATTTGACTCGATTTAGGGGGGTGTATCGAGTCCGCGATTAAGGACTTATGAGGTGTTCGAGAAGCCTGTCTCGAAGTTGTTGATAGCCGAATCAGTCCATCACTTCCGATAGCTGAAAGCGCCTTTTTATGGCTGATGTGAGGGTACTCAACGAAATCGATGCTCACCCGATCGTCACGATTTTTCTGTTTTTTGACGGTTGATTGTAAAAAGTCAGTAGTCGATTCGCGAAAACCGACACATGCTGATTCAGGCAGCGTCGTGGCACGACCAACCGCGTTCGTTTGGCGTTATAGCGTTGCGTTTGTAAGTCACGAGTGCCATTCTGATTGTGACCACACGCCATCGTCGTATCAGGGGAAAGTCTCCATGAGGCCCGCCTGTCCCAATGTCATCACCCTGAATCACTATGTCTCCGGAGCTCTGGAAGAGTCCAAAGCGGAAGAGATCGCTGAACACCTTGCAGCTTGCGACCACTGCCAGCAGCGTTCTGATGAAATGGCCAGCGAAACTGACGGCCTGATTGGAGCCGTCCGCCGTGGTGCCGTCGCTGCTTCGAAGAATGACGAACCGCAACTCGCGCGACTGATTACAGAAGCTCTGCATGCCGGTACTGATCCCTCCGATGCATCGCCCGACGAATCAAAACTCCGATCGAAACCAAAGCGAAAGGACCTGGAATCCTTTATCGCCGGTCTCCGCAAGAGCGGTCTGGTCGACGAGAAGGAACTGCATCGCCTCGTCGTAACCAGCGCTGCCGAAGATGCGGATTCTTTCGCGCAGGAATTGATCGAGCATGACACGCTTACAATTTACCAGGCACGAGCACTTTCACGAGGTCGGTGGAAGGGCCTGGTTCTTGGTAACTATGTCATCGTCGAGAAACTCGGCAAGGGTGGCATGGGGCAGGTTTATAAAGCTCGTCATGACCGCATGAGCCGAACGGTTTGCTTGAAGGTGCTCCGTTCGGTCGGCCGACGGTCGCCGGAAGTCGTCGAGAGATTTCGTCGGGAAATTAAGACGCATTCAGCTCTCAACCATCCTAACTTTGTCGTGGCCCACGATGCGGACGAAGCAGAAGGAATCCAGTTTCTAGTCATGGAGTTTATCGATGGTCGTGATTTATCAAGGCGAGTCAAAGACGACGGCCCTGCACCGATCGACGAAGCGCTGTCGGTTTTACGGCAGACGGCTACTGCTTTGGAATACGCCCATGATCAGGGTGTAACGCATCGAGACATTAAGCCGCATAACCTGCTGGTTGCTGAATCCGGTGACGACGCTGGTCAGGTCAAAGTTCTGGACATGGGGCTTGCCCGATTCGAACCTCTGCTCGACGGTCCGACCGACTCAACCACACGAGCTTCGATGACAGCCAGCGGTGTGATTATGGGCACGGTCGACTACATGTCTCCGGAGCAGGCACTGAACAGTAAGAACGCGGACGCTCGATCGGACATCTACAGTCTTGGTTGTACGATGTATTTCCTGTTGACCGGTAAGACGATGTTTGCCGGCGAGACCTTAATGGAAAAGATTATTGCACATCGTGAGCAACCCGTGCCGAGTCTGCGCGAGCAAGTTTCAGAATTGTCGACAGGACTCGACGCCATCTTCCAGAAGATGGTCGCCAGAAATCCGGACAATCGTTATCAAACGATGAAGCACTTAGGCGAAGATCTGGATGCGTGCATTGCCGGGCGACGACCGTCGGCACTGGCCGCTCCCTGGCCCGACCTGGTTGAACGAGTCAAAGCGAAGCCGGCTCTCGCCTCTATTCCTGCTGCGGCAGTCCTGTTGCTGGGGCTTGCAGTCCACGCAGCGGTGACTGAACTAGCAGCGTCACCGGAAGCGGCCTCCGAAACCATAACTGAAATAGACGCCACCGACGAAAATATCGGAAAATTTGCAGGAGGAGTCATTGGGATTGGGAAAGCGTTACTTGCAGGCGACGAACAAGGATCTAAATCTAAAACAGGATACCGCTCAGTGAGTGACGTCGGCCGTCGTAACGTTTTGCCAAAGAAGGCACTCGTCGTTCTCGCGGACGAGAGTTACGACCAGCATGAACTCAATCTCATGCTCAGGCATCTCAAGATGCACGGCTTCGAGCCAATTGTTACAGCTGACCGTAGAGGCAAACTGCATTCACGACATAACAAGTCAGGCAACGACGGGCACGTCGATATCAAGCAGTCACTGGCGGACACCAGTGCTGGAGACTACTTCTCGATCGTACTGATGACCGGAGAAACTCAGCCCGGAAAGCAACTGCAGCAGCAACTTCGTAAGACGCTGGCGATGCACGGCTCGATCGTCGGGATGGGGCATGCCCAATCGATCGTCACTAAAAAAACGATTAGTGGACCGCTTCAGTACGAGGAATGTGACGGGCTGTGCATTGGCGATCCGAAAAACGGCCCCGGCACGGTTATCAAAGTGGCCGAGTCCAGGCAGATTGCGAAGATGGCATCGCAACTTAAAAAACGATTTGACGAAGTCAGGAAACAACTTGGCAGCAGGTGAGCATCAAGTGGAGGTGATATTCCATTCTGCGTGGAATTGCACAAGAAAATCTTCCAGCACTTTGTGGCGCTGAGCCGCAATTTTAAGACCGGTTTTCGTATTCATCCGGTCTTTGAGCAGCAGCAATTTTTCGTAGAAGTGGTTGATCGAGGGTCCGGATTTATTTTTGTAGTCGTCGAACGATGCGTGCAGTTCCGGTGGATCCTCAGGGTCGTGCATTAACCGACCTTTCGCACCGCCGAAAGCGAAACACCGGGCAATACCGATGGCTCCGATGGCTTCCAGTCGGTCGGCATCCTGGACGATCTTCCCTTCGAGTGTTGCCATCGGTGTCTCAACACCCGCCCCTTTGAATGACACCGTTGCGACAATATCGCAAACGTGCTCGATCACTGATTCACCAAGCGACTGTTCTGACAACCAGGCTCGAGCTGCTTTCGGACCAGCAGACTCGTCACCGTCGTGAAACTTCCAGTCGGCGATATCGTGCAGTAACGCGGCGAGCTCTGTCACAAACCGATTGGCCTTTTCGTTCCGCGAGATAACCAGTGAGTTCTGCCAGACTCGCCAGACATGCCACCAGTCGTGACCGGACGAATCGCCTTCCATCTGGTTGCGAACGAAGTCGGCGGTCCGGTCAATAATCTGTTGCTGCTCGTCGGTAAGGTCTGCCATCAACGAATCCATTCGTTACTTGTTTCGCACTTGCAGAATGATCGGCCAGGATGTCTGCCCGCCCTCTTCTTTGCTGCGGAGATGAAACACTCGAGTCTGCTCGGGAACCCAATCTGCGGCTGTCAGGAAGAATTTTCTCTGGCTCTTTCCCTCGACAATCAGCAGCCCGCTCAAGCCCACGTTGTCGACAATAATTCCGTGCGGAAGGTTGTGAGCGATCGCTTCGAAACCAATTCGACCGTTGAAATCGTTGTTTCGCTGAATGTGGACTCGAGCCGTGATTGTCTCACCAGGAGCGATGGTCAATTCCAGTGGATTCGTCTGGCCGAAATTCGGAGCATTAACTTTCATCGAGTCACCTGCATCAGGCCCGATCGCCACAAGAATTTTCGGAGCCGCTGCTAGTTTCAGTTCTGCAAAGCTACCGACATCTTTCGATACTTCTTTCCCGCGAACCATTGCTGTCGCGGTGACTTTGATCTTCTTCACATCTTCCGGCGTCGGCGCTTTGGCATCAAACGCCGCATTGATCGACGCATACGTGATGAACTGACCGGCTTCGATGATCAGCGGTTGTGACACCTGAAATCCTGCCGGCATGTTCTCAATGGCGATCTTGATTGCTCCGTCGAAGCCATCCAGGCGACTGGTCACGAATTTGAATTCTTTGCCGCTGCCAGCCTGTACCGAAGGCTTGTTTCCGTCCAGCCGAACATTGAAGTCCGGTTTTGCCGGCCGCACGGTCAGTTCATACGTGAACTCCGATCCGCTGGCCCCTCGCACATCGGACACGCGGACAAAGTAATCGCCCTTTGCCGGTGCCGTGAATGTCAGCCGCGAATCGCTACCAAACTGCCGCAAAGCGTCGTCGTCGTTTTCGTAGTAAATCGGAAAGACTGGCAAACCATTCGAAATGAGTTTCGTGCCGGGTGGATGAGGCTCAACGATATAGCAGGGCTCCTGCAACGCGTGCGAGTTCGCTGTCGTGTCGAACAAGCCGGTTCGGTTTCCGGTTTGCGGGTAAAACTGAAATCCGGAGTCGGGACCTCGCGGCCACAACCAGAGCTGCACCACTTCGCCGTTCAGATACAGCAACTGATTGACGTCCATTTCTTCCCAGTTATGAAGCCGGCAGTCACGTGTGTCGGAATTGATCCCGCGAAACGTGATGTATGAATCCCGAACGGCTTGCAAACGGACTCGTTCGATGCGGTTTCCGTCGGAGTCAAGAATTTCGAGGTTCGAATCGAGCGGCGATTTATTTCGTGCTGCGTTTACTTCGAAAACCCACGCCTCGCCAGCGTTCGCAGCGAAGCGAAACATGTCGACGTCAACAGCCGAAGCCGTCGGTGAATCGCCGGTTTCAGGATTAAGGATGCCCTTGATCGTCGCTGGGATTTCGACCGCAGATGCCAGAGCCGGATTATCGTTTGGCTCTGACTCATCAACGGCCTGCGACGGCTTGTCCAATGCCGGAAATACAGTGACGAGTTGCGAGCGCTGCGTCACAGTCTTACCGCGTGACGCGATGTTGAAATCGTATTTCTGTAACGTTCCGTCGATTCGCCCGACGACGAATGATTTTCCGTTTGAGGCGACATCCAGAGCTGGTGCGGCGGCCGGCTGAGCTTCAAACGCGAACTGCTGTGTGTACTCCGTCGTGTCCCACAGTTTCATCGTTTGGTCGTCAGCGATGGAAACCAGCTTCGAACCGTCCGGTTTAAAACCAAGCTGGATGATCGATCCCTCGGCAGCGATTCTCGAATAGACCAGTGGATTGATCTGCGGTTTCTTCCGAGACACGACTTGCCAGACTCGGATGCGATTGTCGAGCCCACCAGCGATGACGTGCCGTCCATCCGGAGAAAATCGAACGACGTATTGATCCTTCAGCGGCTGACTCAACGTGTCGAGCCGAACACCCGTCGATACCTGCCAGAGCTTGACAGTCTGGTCGGCACTCGCGGACGCAACGATCGTTCCGTCCGGGCTGAAGTCCAGATCAAAGACTGCTCCGTTATGACCGGCCAGTGTGCGAAGTTCTTTCCCGGTTCCCACATCCCAGAGAATAATCTTCTTGTCGTAGCTCGCGGTGGCAAGCACAGTCTGGTCGCGATTCAGCACGGCGTCGTACATCACGTCACGATGCCCTTCGAACATCGCCACCTTCCTGCTATCGGCGATTGTCCAAATACTTGCCTGGCCGTAGAGCCCGGCGATACCCGATCCGGCGATGATACGCTGACCGTCTGTTGAGAATTCAACTGAATTCACCTTGCCAGGAAATTCTTTCAGCCGCCGCAGTACTTTCATGGATGCCGCATCACGAATTTCTACAGAAGCAAATCGCGCGATGGCGAGTCGACTCCCGTCTGGTGAAAGGGCGACGGCGGCGACCGGTCCATCTGCGTTTGCCGAACCTGCAATCTTTGGAACGATCAACGTACGGCGAGGCGGTTCTTTTCCGTTTGGTCCTTTGGCTCCAGCTTCAATCCACGCGGTCAGTAAAGCAATTTCTTCTTTCGTCAGTCGTTCTTCATCTTCAGGCGGCATGACGGGCTTTGCTTTTCCAGTCACAAACTGCAGCAAACGGCTGGAAGCAACGTCGCCCGGCTGAAACGACGGTCCGCGTTTTCCACCTTTCTGCAGATCCGAGTACGAATCTACAGATAGCTTGCTTTCCGCGTCGTCGGCGTTGTGACAACCGACGCAGCGTTTCTGAAAGATCGGAGCGATCTGTTTAGCATAGTCCGGCTCAAGGTTATCCGCAGCGTTTGTAACGATACCGCCAGTCTTTGTTGCAATCGCGCAGGCAACAAGCAGAATTGTTCGTCGTGCGTTTGCTCTGAAGAAATCGTGTTGCTGGCACATTCGTAAACCTATGCACTCTCTTTGTTGAGACCTTCTGCGGACACCGCCCACGGATTCGTCGACAAGGATAATCCGACTTCCCTCGGAAGCACAGTTTCGCGGCCATAACTCACGCGTCATTATTTCTGCCGCCGTTGTACAATTTGCTCGTCGCTCACTGCCCTTTGACTTTCTTACGGAGCACCAGCCGGTGGCATCTCGGATTCGACAGATCAGTCATTTGTCAGTAGTGCTGATAACTTCCGCATTTGCACTCTTTCTCATGCCGGGCCGCGTAACGTGCGAAGACACGTCCGCTGACTTCAGATACGCAACTGAGCATCTGCAACGGGGTCGTTACGAAGAGGCCGCTAAGGCGTTTACGGAAATTGTCGAAAACGCAAAAGACGCTACGAAAGGGCCGGCAATCATCGGCCTCAGTCGAACCCTAGAAAGCCAGGGGCAATACAAGGAAGCGATCACTCAACTAACGGATGCAGCGATGTCGTCTCCGGCCATTCTTGCCGAGACCGCCAGGCTGCAATTTACCATCGGCCGGATTGAGGAAGCAGCCGCCTCGTGTGAAGCCGCGTTGAAGGCTGACGCCGATCAGCCATTGGCGCATCTCGTGCTTGCCTGGTTGAGCACGGAGGCTGGCGACCTGAAGAAAGCCAACGAAGCGTTCCGCTGGTTCGTCCGTTTCTACAATCGCAAACAACCGACCGATGCCAGGACGCTGCTACTGATTGCCGAAGGGGCAGGCGAATACGCTCGATGGAACAGCAGTTCCAGCATCTTCAACTTCATCATCAACACTCTTTGCTCCGATGCATTGAAAGATAACTCGCTGTCATGGCAGACGCATCTGGCATCCGGTTCACTGCTGCTCGAAAAGTACAATCGAGCCCAGGCGATCCCCGACCTGAAGAAAGCTCTGGAGATCAACCCACGAGCAGTCAGCGTCATCGTGGCTCTTGGTGAGGCCGCTTTGCAGAAACACGACGTCGATGCGGCGCTGACATACGCCGAACAGGCTCTTAACGTTCAGGACAACTACGTGCCGACGTTACGATTGATGGCGGATATCGCGTTGAACAAACGCTCGCCAGATGCCGCCATGCTCGCGTTGCAGGAAGCTCGAAAAATCAACCCGTTCGACGCGAAAACTCTCGGACGACTCGCAGCGGCACATTACCTGCTCGATGTTCAACCAGGCGGCGAAGCCGACGAACGACTGACGTCATTGCTCGCAAACCTCGACGCCATCGAGGAATCGGCGCTCGAAAATCCTTCACGTTTAGAGCAGCTTGTGATCGATGTCGCGACTCGAAATCCGAATCCCGGAGTATTTCTCAACGCGTTCGCAAACACACTGGAGTCACGACGCAAGTACGTGATGGCCGAGAAAATTTATCAGCATGCCATTCGAGTCATGCCACAACTTTCTCAACCAAAAACGTCACTCGGCATGCTCTACATGCAGACCGGCCGGTCGGATCAGGCGAAGCAACTTCTGGACGAAGCTTTCAAGTCCGATCCCTACCACGTCCGAGTCAGCAATATGCGGAAAGTGCTCGGTGTCCTCAGCAAGTATGAAACGATCACGACCGAGCACTTCGTCATCCGAGTGGATTCGCAGGCCGATAAAATCCTTGGCGAGTATATGGCCGAGTATCTCGAAGAGGTCTACCCGGAACTGGTCGAACTTTACGGCTACGAACCACCGCAACGCAGCGTGTTCGAAATCTACAACAATGCGAAAGGCTTGACCGCGCATCAATGGTTCAGTGCGAGAATGGTCGGCCTGCCGTGGATTCAAACCATTGGAGCGTCGACCGGAATGATGGTTGCTCTGGCGTCACCGACCGCGTCGCCTCAACCGTACAACTGGGCTCGCGTTGTGAAGCACGAGTTTGTTCACGTGCTTACTTTACAGCAAACGCACTTCAACATTCCGCACTGGTTCACCGAGGCGCTGGCCGTCACCAGCGAAGGGATCGAACGTCCGGCCGCATGGAACCGCATGCTGCTCGACCGAGTCCCGCGCGGTGAGCTGTGGAGCCTCGATGAGCTGACCGGCATCTTCGTTCGCCCTGAAACACCCGATGACTGGCAGTTCGCTTACTGCCAGAGTCGGCTCTACGCTCAGTACATGATCGAGACGTTTGGCAAAGAAACGATCAGCAGCATGCTCGATCTATATCGCAAAAACGTTCGGACGAACGCCGCTATCGTTCAGGTCTTTGATATGACGACTGATGAGTTCGACGCCGGCTATCGAGATTTTCTGAATCGAATTGTTGAGGAAGAACTCGGCGGCTCGGCGACTAAAGCTCCGAAATCGATCGTCGAAATCGAGAAGCAATTCAACGCCGCACCCGACAGTCCGTCCAAGATCGCCGCTTTCGCTGACGCACTCTTCAAAGCAAAACGTCGGCGACAGGCGAGAGCACTCGCTGAGCAGGCGCTCGAGCAGAATCCGGCTGAACCCCTGGCCGCTGTCGTTCTCGCCGAACTCGAACTGCTTGGCCGTGATGTCGATGAGGCGGTCATGTTTCTGGAAGCAGCTTTTGATGAAGAAAAGCCGAACGATCGCGTGCTCGGCCTGCTGGCAAAAATTCGGCTCATGCAGGCTCAACCGGCGGAAGCTGCAAGGCTATACGAACTCGGCCGGACCAGATTCCAGATTGACCAGGCATTCCTGCCGCAATCGGGCGAGTGGCTCAAGGGTCTGGCCGCGGCCTACATCCAACTTGGAGAAAATGCCAAGCTGAAGGGTGTGCTTGAGTCGATCGCCAACCTTGACGGTGACAACCCGGTCGTGCGACGAAAGTTGGCGCAGATCGCCGACGACGAAGGTCACGTAGTCGAAGCTGGTCGCTGGGCGAAAGAAGCACTGCAGATCGATGTGACTGACCCGGAAACCCACCGAATCCTGGCAAAGCTGTACGATCACGAAGGTCGAAATGAAAAGGCGACAACTGAGCGAAAGATCGCGGAAATACTTGAGGCAGATTCTGCAGAAGAATAAGGGTATTCGTCCCAAATATTTTGGGTGTTGTCTGGATCGTGGCCGATCAATATGTAAGGGTAGTTGCAGTGACTGCAGCAGCCACTGGCCTATCGGGAGTTTTGTAAATGCTTAGTGTTGGTGATTTCAGCAAACCATTTGGCAGACGTGAGTTCCTGCGTATTGGCGGCCTCGGTCTGGGTGGCCTTTCACTGGCAGATCTATTGCGGGCAAATGGTCAAGCTGCTGGCGGCAATCAGCTGGCAACGGGTCGATCGGTTGTCTTTCTCTTTATGCACGGTGGGCCGAGCCAGATCGAGACGTTCGACCCCAAAATGGAAGCGCCTTCTGAGATTCGAAGTGCTACGGGTGAACTCTCAACGAAATTGCCGGGCATCACGTTCGGTGGAACGATGCCGCAACTGGCTGCGCGCGCCGACAAGTTTTCGATTGTTCGGTCTTTTCAGACTGGCGACAGCCGGCACGACATTAAGCCGATCGTCGGCAAGGACTCGTTCAACGCGAACATCGGGACGATCTACTCGCGCATCGCCGGGACCAACCGTGCCGACAACGGCATGCCGACCAACGTCGCTCTGTTCCCGAAAGCCGTCGATGATTCCACGATGACGCGCATCTCGAACTTTGGAAAGTTCGAATCGGTTGGCAACTTCGGCAGCGTTTACTCGCCGTTCATTCCGGGAGCCGACGGTGACGCTCAAAACAATCTTAAACTGAATCTCCCGATCGACCGTATGGGTGATCGACGGTCATTGCTGACTAATCTCGACGAGGTGAAGTGGGCCCTGGAAAATGTTGGCAATGCCGGCGGCATTGAGAAAGTTCGCGAGCAGGCGTTCTCAACAATCCTCGGTGGTGTCGCTGACGCATTCGATTTGTCAAAGGAAGATCCGGCAACGGTCGCACGTTACGACACTGCCCCGCTGATGCGTCCTTCAGATATCAGTCGCCACTGGAATAATTACGAACGGTACGTCGACAACGGCAAGGCACTCGGCAAACTGATGCTGATGGCGCGGCGGCTGTGCGAAGCGGGCACAGGCTTTGTCACCGTCACCACAAACTTTGTGTGGGACATGCACGCCGACCAGAACAACGCCGGCGTCGAAGAAGGCATGCGTTACATGGGGACGCCATTCGACCACGCGGTCTCCGCATTCCTTGACGATGTCGAAGCACGCGGACTCAGCGATAAGATTCTGCTGGTCTGCTGTGGTGAAATGGGCCGCACGCCGCGCATCAACGCCAATGGCGGACGCAACCACTGGGGCAATCTGTCACCACTGATGCTGGCCGGAGGCGGAGTCAAACCGGGACAGGTGATCGGGCAGTCAACTCGCGATGCGGGCGAGCCATTGACGACTCCGATGCGAAACTCAAACTTAATCGCCACGATCATGCACACCTTGTTCGACGTCGCCGAGCTGCGGATCGCTCAGGGGGTCCCACCGGAAGTCGCGCGAGTCGCCGGCGAATGGCAACCCATCCCGGGCCTCCTGTAGGTCAGGCTCCGCCTGACGAAGTCCCGATACGGAAATACACCGTCCAGGATTGCGTCATTTGTCGCGTTTCCACTGTTGCGACCTCTGCCGGGCACACCGCGATGTCAGCGTCTGAACTCCCTGCGATCCTCGGCGGGACTCCGCTTCGACCGGAAGATCCCCCTGCCTGGCCGGGAGACTGGCCGGAAGTCACTGCCGCATTAAACGCGTGCCTGAGTGACGGCTCGTGGGGCAAATACCACGGCCGGAACTGCGGAGCGCTGACTGAGGAACTCAAGGCGTTCCACCATGTGACAGAAACGATTTTGTGTGCCAGCGGAACCGTTGCCGTTGAACTTGCGTTGCGGGGCGTTCGTGTTGAACCCGGCGACGAGGTCATTCTTGCCGCCTACGACTTCAAAGCGAACTTTCAGAATGTTCTCGCGATCGGCGCGACTCCGGTCCTGGTCGATATCGACCCAGGCAGCTGGCAGATGGATATATCGCAAATCGAAGCCGCCGTCTCAGACAAAACAAAAGCGATCATTGTTTCGCATCTGCACGGCGGCTGCGTGCCGATGCAACCAGTCATGGAGCTGGCGGATCTGCATGACGTCTCGGTGATCGAAGACGCGTGCCAGGCAACCGGCGCAATTCTCGACGGACATCGAGCCGGCGCTGCCGGTCACGTCGGCGTGCTTAGTTTCGGCGGAAGCAAGCTCATGACATCCGGTCGCGGTGGAGCCGTGATGACAAACCACCCCGAGATTTCACAACGAATTCGATTGTTCACTCAG
>CALGTK010000033.1 GCA_937904325.1 uncultured Planctomyces sp. | reverse complement strand
GCTGAGTCCCCAATCGGTTGATGCGGCGGATGATTCGTCAGGGAGGACGAAATGAGTGAAGACACAACGGAAACGGATCAGGCTGAGTTTGTCGCAGGCCAGGAGCCAGTGAAGTCGTCTCACACAGGCACTCAGGTTGGTGAGCAACGGCTCCTTGAGTGTGTCGGCCTGGTGAAGGATTACCCTGGCAAGCGAGCCGTCGACGGCGTCGATTTTCACGTCATGCCCGGTGAAATCGTCGGTCTGCTTGGCCCGAACGGTGCTGGAAAGACGACGACCTTCCGTATCGCTTGTGGGATGGTGAGGCCGACTGAAGGTAAAGTTTATCTTCGAGACACCGACGTTTCGAAGTGGCCGATGTATCGTCGAGCCAGAAACGGCATGGGTTACCTTCCGCAGGATCACAGCATTTTTACACGGCTGTCGGTCGAGCAGAACATTCACGCAGTGCTTGAGTATTTGCCACTTTCTAAAGGCGAACGCAACGACAAGGTCGACAAACTGCTTGATCAGTTTGGTCTGACCAGTAAGCGAAAGCAGATTTCGTCGACGATGTCGGGCGGTGAAAAACGACGATTGGAGATCGCTCGTTGTCTCGCGACGGATCCGGTGCTGATTCTGCTCGACGAACCGTTCACCGGCATCGACCCGGTAACGATTCACAGCATTCAGGATATTATCGCCAATTTGCGTGAGCAGGGAATTTCTATTCTGCTAACCGACCATCGGGAGCGGGAAACGCTGACGATCACCGACCGGAATTACATCATCTTCCAGGGGACGGTGCTGGTCAGCGGCGATGCCGAAACAGTACTCAGCAACCCCGACGCTCAGCAGTGCTACTTCGGCGAACGCTTTGACGCCAACTCGATTATCCAGTCTCGCGAATCGTTCACAAACGGCGATCGAGACGTGGCATGAACTCGAGGGGAATCAGGGCTGAGAAGCATTTGGGGCTCGCAGCTTCAGAAGTGCGGTGACAAGTCTGTGGTCTGAGCCATTGAATTCGCCGGCTTCGCATTGGAGTGTTTCAAAGTGCGGCGAGGTCAGGATGTGGTCGATTCTCAGCCATGGAACTTCTGGCAGCCAGAATCGAACGGGACGACACGGAGCTGTATATCCAAAGCCGATGCCTGCCTCGTTGAACGCGTTTGAGTACTGACCGAAGTTGTGATCGAAAATGCTGCTGGTTGTCGGCATGTTGAAGTCGCCCGCGATGATTGTTGGCGAGTTCCCGGTAAGGTTCACGAAGAAATCGTGAGTCTGCCTGGCTTCTTCGTCCCGCAGGAACGCGTGGTGGTCGACCGATGCCGGTCCGCGTCCGTCTAAGATTGACGTGACGCTGAGATCGGTCAGTCCTCGCCGAGCAGTCATCAGGTGAAGGTTGCCGACTGTGATCGGGCCGCCGAGAGTTTCAATCTGGACGGCCATCGCCGCGGGTCGATCATACGGCGAGGTGTGGCAGAGTTTGCCTTCGCTGAGCGGCCATTTCGAACCGACCATTAAGCCAGCCTGGTGCTGCCAGTTCCAGCCTTCCAGATAGTCTTTCAGCATCTTCGGGACCTGGCGAGCTTCCTGAAGAACCAGAACGTCAGGCTTGAATCGAGCGACTTCACGGAGCACTTGTCCGAAGTTCGGTTCAAAGTTCTGAACGTTGCACGTGATCAGTCGAACATTGCGGCCAGTGTCGGGGATTTCGTTGAATGGCTTCATCGAAAAATGAGCGTCGCAAAGACAAACCAGTATCAGCCCGATCGATGTCAGGTTGAGCAACGCAGACCTTAAATGCCACATCAGCGAGCAGCCTAAAAGCAACACTGATGGAATGACCAGGGGAGTCTGTGGAAGGTAAATGAGAGCCCCGGACAGCCACCAGTTTTCAGAAAGATACAGGCACACCATGACCAGAGCGGCGATGGCGAGCAGGTTGAGCGATGAAATCAGAAACGTCCACCACTTGTAACGTCGGCGTAGTACTTCCTGATTCTGAAACTTCGGTTTATTGGGATCCGAAGCTGTTGAACGATCAATCCAGGGAGAAACAGTTGCCATAATTGACGCACCTGAAAACGCGAGTGGTGTTGCAGCGGCACATTTTCAAAAGTCGGAACACTGATGGATGCTCAGTTCCACTGATGTGGTTGTTGTCTTGATTAGCGAAGATTAGTCCTGATGAGTGTTCCTGATTCATTCAGAGGTATTGAACCTGCCTGTCTGTTCAAGAAAGGGCTGGTTCCCGGGCTGTTTGTTGCTGCGGGACGGCGGTACCGTTTTCTGCCTGATGGACGAGTTGAGACATTTCGCAGGCAGTTACATAGTGGTAGCGGAAGTTCTTTTGCTGTTGTGACTTCTCGGCCAGAGCATGGTGGAAAAGCTGATTTTCTTCACCGAGCAGCGTGTCGATGTTGCCGTCTTTGCAACCGTGAGTATGCAGCTTGATGAAGCACCAGTCCGGCCGTCCGCCGACATGAACTCCGCAACGGAGCCACTGTTCAAGCCGCTGCATTGTTGGCGGCCGTCGATGCAGCAGGTCGCCGTTTTCGATGCGTGGCATGATTTTGCGAGTTCTATTTTTCCAGTCGAGTGTCAACGGTCCTTGTACCATCATTAGTTGACTCTGTGGTGGAGCGACGCCAAGTGTGGCAGCGGTTCCCCGGTCGTGCGACTTCGGTCGCTTCGCATCGCTGCTCGCGTAGTAGATGCTGTTGACGATGCGCGTCTGTGTAAATTCAGGAGCTGACGGCATGGTGAAGTCGGCATAGCAGCCAGTCTCTCGCAGGATCGTCAGTTCGTCGTTGACGCCGCACCACCGGCCATCAGCACGGGAGTTGCACAACGCCCAGTTTCCGTGAATGAATCCGTAGACTATTTCGCCAGTGGCCGGGTCTTGCCTGAGGAGGCCGTGTCGGTGAAACAAAGTTTCGCGGAACGATTCCAGTTTTTCGCGGAACCCGTCTTCGGTGTCGTTGTCGTGATGAAGATGGATTTCGACGTCACCGAATCCGGCTTTACAAAGATCACGCAACTGATCCAGGTACTCGGGAACGAAGTATTCGTCCTGAGGATAGAAGAATGAGTGTTGCGGCGGTCGGCCGCTGCTGTCTTCAAACTTGCCAAAGAGCTTTGGGTAGTCGGCGCACCATCGATTCATCCGAGCGTCGGCGACGTGGCGAGCGGGCTTTGCATTGTCGGGTTCAAAGTGGTCGCATACAGCGATGAAAATATCCAGCGGTTCGTCATTAACGAATCGTTCCCACGGTGTGCGATGTCCAGTGACACTTGTAACGATTTCTTCGCGGTCGTTGGAACTTTTCAGAGATTCCGTACGGATGTCCGGCCGATTCAGCCGCGGACAGTTACCCATGCTGAACAGGTAGCTCGGCAGCCAACGATCGAGATGCTTTTTGCGAACGATGCAGGCAACCACGACAGTTTCAAGGGCAAGTACGCCTACGGTCAGGCCGACGATTATCCAGAACATGATGACTGCCTTCCGTTGGTGCTCAGGTTGTTTGAGTTGCTTTGCCGAGAGTTCCTGAGCCAGTCAGAAACCTTGCAGAACTTCACGTCAGACATATTCGGCAGCGAGCCTGCCAGTGCGGCGGCGGTAACTGCGAAGCGATGGTTGTCGTGCATTAATACAATGTCACCGTGCTCTGGCGTGAAGTTCTGGCACCAGATTTCCATATCTGACCACGATTCCATGCGGTAATCCCTTGCGTCCTGATTCCATAGGACGATCGTCTGTCGCTGTTTCAGCAGTACCAGGATCTTGCCGGGTGAGAGTTCTCCCTTCGGGGGCCGGGTGAGTCGACAATTCTGCCCGGTGAGTTCGAAGATCAGTTTGTTTGTTCTGACGACTTCGTCACGGAACGTTCCTGTTGATGTTTGACGCGGTTCACTGTGTGTCCATGTGTGGTTACCGATTTCGTGGCCATCGTTGGCGATTCGTTTGACGATGTCGGGATGTTGTTCTGCTTTTTCACCGACGATGAAAAACGTTGCTTTGATATCAACGGTCGCCAGATTGTCGAGCAATTGAGGTGTGAACTCTGGATGCGGACCATCGTCAAACGTCAAGCTGACTGCACAACGTGATGGTCGATTGACGCCGTCGTTCGTTCGAAGTCGGCGGCCGCGCGAGAGCATTGCCTGCTCTGGCAATGCGCTTTCGATCGATCGTTTGACGATTTGTCGAAATTGTCCCATTGGGGTATTCCGATTACTGCTGAAACGAAGTACAGATGGACGCAAGGTAACACGAATTAAGACCAGATAATCGTTCCATTATCCGTGTTTCTTCGTGTCCATTCGTGGATTCAAGACTGTTCTTACTTCAGACCACGGCGAGATAATTTTCTAAGCCGGTCGAGCAGTCCAAACTTTGCGAGAGTTCCTCGAAGTGTCTGGCTCAACGCGTGGCGTCCAGACAGGTAACCGACGATCATTTTGGATCGTATTCCAGGACGTAGCAGCCAGACATGGCCGCTTTCTGAGATACTGGTGCCGAACTGGCGTTTGTATTCCGCGTCACCGCCACCGAAGTCGAAGACTGCCGGCTTGTCATGCTCGTACATTTCTTCGAGCATCTTGATGACGAGTACCTGGCCAGGAGATTTTTTCGAGTAGTCGCGGTCGTAACCAACTTCTTCGTAGTTAAAGATTCCGTTGTACTGCGTTCCGATACAGAAGCTGATGGGAGTGTTGTCCTGCCAGAGCAGGTACGCTCGCAGAGAGTTTTGACTGGCCAGGAACGTAAATACTTGAGTTTCGAATTCGTCATTTTGAATTCGCAGGCCAAGCAGGTCGCTTTGCCATGATCGCTTCGAAATTTCTTGAGCATTTTCGAGAAATCCTGGGATCTGAAACGGCTTGTTGATTAACTCGAGTCGGCAGTTGCCAAACTGCTTGAGTTTCCGCTGGAGCGTACTACGAGTTTTTGAGTTGAACTTGCTCCAGTATTCGTCGTGCGTTTCAGGAAGCTCGATCATGTGCCGACGTTGAAAAGGGGCCGGCTTGAATGTTTGCAGGCCGTGAGAGTTGTTTTCAACGAGAGACAGCAACGGGTCGGTTGTCTCGACATCTTCGACGAGAAGGAAGTCTGCCCTGGATTGAGTCATGTGCTGGCTGATGCCTTGCATCAGTCGGCTTTGCACTTCGGAGTCGTCGCTGCCGATCAGTCGGTTGCCGGCCAATCGATAGCCACGCAGATCCCAGGCTGGTCCGAATTTCTTTTCGCCAGCGATTGACTTGGGAATCAAAACGGCTGCGCCGACGGTTTTGCTCTTTTGCAGGCAAGTGATCAATTTTGGGGGATGATGTTCGGCGTCGCGAGAGAAACTCAGCTCGGTCAAGAGAAGGTCGGGGTGCTGAGTGACTCGACTGTTCCTGTCGTTCTCGAAGACGGCGCGCCATGCCCAGTAGTCAGTGGCGAAATGCTGGTGGAATGACTCGTCGATTTTGTGAATGCTGATTGTCAATTCAGCCGGAGTTTCAGCGGGAACTGCAGTCAGGACGGGTATGGTTTCTGTAGTAGCTTCGGTCATTTCTGAATTCCAGTATGCCGTGAGGTGCTGAATGAAACTTGAGTGATGGAATGAGAATGTTTTGTGGGTGGCACAGGTTGCTTGCAACCTGTGCGGCGAATATGCAAGAGGTAGTTGTGATTAGTTTTTTGTTTTCCTGTGGGTCTCGTGTCACTGCGCGACACGGGTTGTCTGCCTACTTTGAATTTGCGTTCTGTTTGTTTTTTCGTTCACGAAGCCATGTACGGAGTTTTCGAGCCTGATCCAGGGCGAAGAATTTGAGTCGTGGATGCCGCTTTTTTGCCCAGACAATGTTGGTGCTCATGTTGGCGAGACTTCGTTTGTGCTGCGTCGCAAAGGCCAGGAAGTCGTAGGCGTCGAGACCTTGCTTCAGACATTCTTCCATGGCGAGATAGTCGACAACGACGCCGGGACTGCGAGTCTTGTCGCCAACGCTCCAGCCGCATTGATAGAGCAGGGCACGTCGACGTTCGATGAATAGCTGGACGATTCCGATGGTGTCAGCGCCGGATCGGACGCGGACAAAGGCCATGCGGCCTTGCGGCACAAGTTTGCTCACCAGGTCTTCGTGAAATGCGGTGAAGCGTTCGCTGCTGTAGGAACCTGGCTTGCCGACCGATGTCCACCGGGCCTGGTGCAGGTCGATCATTTCGTTGAATGCGTCGATGGCCTCGTTCAGCGTGGATGACCATTCGACCGAAAGGTCATCCCACGCTTCCATGCTGCGTTTGACTTTTCGGCGAGTCGCGCTCTTGAACTGCGATAGAACGGTAGTGTTTTCGGCTTTTGCTTTTGCAAAGTCGAATCCGTAGGAAGGCTCGATGCGAAGCTGCAGATCAGATTCGTGCTGACGAAACGCGGCTAGGTTTGCGGTCGCGATTCCATCGATATTCCATTGATCGAAACCGGATCGATTTTGCAGGTACTCGACGATCAGCTTCGTGAAAGCTTCTTCGAATTCGGGGGCAAGGAGGAGTCGGTTGTATTCGACACAGGCGGAGTCGGCTTCCGGTTCTCCAGCCGGTCCGATATGCAGTGTCTTGATACCGAGGGGCCCGTCCTTCTGGTCAACTCCTTCACAGATCAGACAGATTCCCTGCAGCGTGGATGTTTCAGAGTTACGTGCCAGCAGAAAACTGTGTGGTACAAGATCGCCGTACGCGTTCAGCCAGGCTTCCGTCCAGTCGACAGAGCAGGGGAGTCCGAGGTGTCCGATTCGCTGTTCGAGTTCTGTCCAGAGTTGAAGAACTTCAACGCGGTCAGTTGAAGCCCGAATCCCCAACGAAAGGGGCTGTGCTGCGGATGTAGCGGGGTTCGCCTTAAGCGGTGTTTGATTTGTGACAGCCATGGAAGACTCGTAACTGGTTTTATTCAGGATTTAGAAGTGAGCTTTCGTCGAGCGGGTTCCGAACGACCGGTGGGGACGGACGCTATGTTCTTGATCTATGCCGGCAGCCATTTTTTTGTGGCGTGGTGACTGGCCATCCAGGACGCTCCAAGGACGACTCCGCCGCCGGCTGCGACAAGTAGAACTGGTATCCACGAGGGTGAGATCACAAACGTCACTCCGACGGAGAAGGAGTAGCCCCACAAAGCAGCCAATGGCAGAACCTGTGGGATAACCACGCCCTGGAAGAAATGCGATTTCTCGAACCGGAGTAACGACAGGGCGTATGGCAGCATGACGCACAGTTCCACCAGGATGATTGGGATGGCTGTGCCCAACGCGACGCCGACGATGCCGAATGGCTTGATCAGGATGAGAGTCAAAACGAGATTCAAAATAGCTTCGACGAAGTAGAACAACGCTGGGACTTTGACATGCCCCATGCCGAACAGAACGCCTCGCAGGACGTGGATCGGTGTTGCGACGACCTGAGCTCCCAGCAGGATTAACAGGATCAGATGGCTTTGCTCGTAAGAGCGGTCGAGCCATGTCTCCAGCACGACTCCGCCGAAGAACCAGCTTCCGATGAAGAAGCCAGCTGTCAGCAGGAATGACACTCCGAGGCCCTTCTGTACGAGGACTCTTAGATTATCGTCGTGCTGGTTGGCTCCAAGTTCTGCTCCGCGAGGCATGACGATCGAACCGATCATCTGCAGCGGATGGACGATGACTGTCATCAGGCGATGCGCCACGAAGTACGGAATGATGTAACGCGTACCGAGCATGACTCCGATCACGATGGTGTCCGTGGCGTCGATCAAGCGGCACGCCAGATTCTCCAGTAGAGCGAACATGCTGAAGCCGAAGCATTCTTTAAAGGTTTCGCGGCTCAGGTATTCCCTCCCGAAGCGAAGGCCCGGCAGTTGTCGGAAGACGACAGTCAAGTAACCGACGTTTTCGATTAATGTGGTCAGCAGGAAGATCGTGGCGAGTGTGATCAACGCGTGGTCTTGCTGAAGAAGGAAAACGGTCATCGCCAGACGGCCGATTCCAGAGATGGTTCGGAACCCTCGTTCGAGATCGATTCTCTGCAGGCCAATGATTACTCCGCCAAAGACGCTGCCGAGCATTCCGACCGCGACGTTTGCTCCCAGCAGAACAATGACCCAGCGGACTTCGATGATTGATGTCGTACCCCAGTCGTAAAGCGACGGTGCCAGCCAGGCCAGAAATCCAGCCAGGCCGATCAGCACAGTGCTCATGCCGAGGTAAACCGTGCCAATGACGGAAACGACCTGATTGATCTTCGTGATTTCGTTTTTGGCGTGATAGTGCGCGACGAAACGGCTGACGGTTTCGCCGAAGCCGAGGTTGAGCAGTCCGGAATAGCCAGCGAACGAGCAAATGAATAACCATAGTCCGTATTGCGCGTCGCCAACCGTCGTCAGGACGTACGGCATCAGGAACAGACCGATGAGGATTCCAACCAGGTGGTCACCCCAGCTCGCAAGCAGGTTTACTTTGAGCTTGTATTTCATGAGTCGTTCAGACTGACTGAGAGCACATTCAAAGACTGAGCTACGAAACAAGTCGCACGAAAATATTGCACGCCACAAACATGCACACGCTGGCGCCCAACAGTTGTGCGATGTGAGGTTTGTCCCACACCAGAACCGGTCGGCGAGGGTTCAGGTTCCAGCCGGCAAGGTTCAAAAAAGCTGTCCCCAACGCGATGATCAACAGGGTCGAGACCGTGTAGCATCGTGAAAGCGACAGCAGGCCGACGGCATAACCGGCTCCGATCGCCGCCATGTAGGGCAGGAAGCGAGCTTGCTTCGGATTCAGAATCTGCCAGTCGGGAGTGTTCAGTCGAAACATCGCCAGAGCGCTGAAGAAGAACATGCCGAAAAAAAATGTTCCGCCGAACAGGCCGAGTTCAACGAAGGCGTGTATGTATGAGTTGTGAGCGACCAGTCCGGCAATGTCTTCGTACGAACCCTGTCCAGTTCCGAAGAAGAGATCTTTCGAGCGAAGCGCGTCCAGTCCGTCTCTCCATAGAAGGATACGATCGTGGCCGGTTCCTTCGGACAGGTCGATGTTTGCCTGTCGTCCGGCGACGACTGGCAACGCAAGCAGTCCCAGTCCGCCGAGTCCGATGGCGACTTTCTTCCCGTAGCGAAACATCAGCATGATGCCGATGGCCGCGCAGGCTGCCAGCATTCCACCGCGTGAGCGCGTGCAGGCCATGCCGATGATCAGCACGACGATCGGAATGGCCCAGGCGAATCGAGTGGCTCCGCGAGCTTTGTCCGTCAGAAACGACAGGCAGATGATGCCCGCCGCAACGATGAGCAGCGAGATGTCGTTCGGGTCGGAGAAGATTCCGGTCCCGTTCATTCGAGAAATTCGGTTGCTGTAGCCGTTGGCCCGCTGACCGTAGTTTTCTTCGGCGTGCTTTATAAATGGAAAATCAACAAATCCCATGTAGTCGATCACGCAGAGGAACACGACGAAGCTGGCACAGACGGCGACGACCTGAGCGAGTCGTTCGAACCGGCTCCACCGATCAACGACCACGACCAGCAGGATGAAAAGCATCGCTGCTTTTGTAAATTCGATGGTGCTTTCAATAATGCCGCCAAGATAGGCGTGCGTCAGGTGCGAGATCGGGATCGCGACGAAGACTCCAACCAGGCATAAAGCGACGGGCTGACGTTTCAGCGAGTCGAATTTGAATTGCTGGATCACACCCTGATGAGCAAGTGCCAGGGTGCTCAGAATCAGGATTTCGTAAAAGGGGATCGGGGCCAGAGCGGTGACCATTTCGCCTGGGCGCAGGAGCATTGTCGCTGTTGTTAGGCAAAACAGCGTGAAGGTAAGGCCTGACATCGGCGAGTTACCCATCGATGACCCTCAGAGAACCTGCAGAAACTCCCAAACGGGAACGGACCGCGAAACGGAGTGCCGCGGGCACTTTGATCCACACTGCTTTGACTATAGGTCGAGGTCGCGGAAGCACCGGTAGAATCCGGAGGCGAATTGGGTAGTCGCGACGATTCCACCGGAGTGACCGCGACAGAGCATCGTCGAAAGTTTGGTGCAATCGGCACAGTCCGCAGGTCGTAACAATTGGGGCAGGCTCAATGGTCGACTGTGTCACAATGCTTCTACACTGGAATGCAGCAGGTAGAAGCTTTGAAGCGACAATGACCGCGGCGGTGGAGCGATTGATGATCCAGCCGAGAACGATCTTACTGATACCGCACCACGCTGCTTTGCCCGTGACGGTGCCTGGTCCGAACAGCGATCCGCAAGACACGTGCGTCGTGGAAACGGGTAGCAACAGTCAGCTCACAATGATCATTGTCGCGTCCTGCTTGCGGATTCGAGCCTGGATCGGACTGCCACGCTGACTCTCGATGTGTTACGTGAGTATCCCGAAGGAATACATACAGGTTGTCTGAAAGCGGGGCCGTTTGGCTGTAAAACACCTTACATGTGCCAATCTAACTCTGAAGTTTCCGTATGCAATTCTGGTAGTTCGTATTTTCCGCCATTATTAAAGGGTTTGACCGACGTTGACCGGTTTCCGGGTGCTCGGCTACCGTGCGTTTTGCTATGACGTCTGGATGACGATATACCGCGAGAAGACGGAACATTCCAAGGGACTGGACGATGCCGCGTTTGCCGTTGACCATTCTGCAGATTCTGCCTGAGCTGAACTCAGGCGGCGTCGAACGCGGGACGCTGGAAGTTGGAGCGGAGATCGTGCGACGTGGCCATCGTTCGCTGGTCGTATCCGGCGGCGGCCGGATGGTCGAGCACCTGGAGCAAGCTGGCAGTCAGCATTTTGCGGCGCCCGTCGGCAATAAGTCGCCGCTTACTTTGCGTCAGGTCGGGTGGCTTCGGAAGCTGATCGTCAAGCAGAACGTTGATATCGTGCATGCGCGTTCCCGCGTTCCCGCCTGGGTGGCGTGGCTGGCGATGCGGAAGATTCCTGAAGCACAGCGGCCGCAATTTGTGACGACTGTCCACGGGCAATACTCGGTCAGCCGGTTCAGCGAGATCATGACTCGGGGAGACCGGGTCATTGCTGTTTCCGGGACGATTCAGAATTACATTAGTGGGAACTATCCCCAAACGCCGGTCGATAGAATTCACACTATATATAGAGGTGTCGATCCCGCAGAGTTTCCGCACGGGTATCAGCCGTCCGATGAGTGGCTTCAGAATCTGCATCGGGAATGGCCGAACCTTGCAGGCAAGTCACTACTGATGTTGCCGGGGCGGATTACTCGTCTGAAGGGGCACGTCGATTTTTTAAAGATGCTGGTTTCGCTGCGGGAATCGGGTTTGGCTGCTCATGGTTTGATCGTTGGCGGCGTGGATCGTCGGAAACGCCGGTACGCGGCCGAAGTGAAGAGAGTCGTTGCTGAGCTTGGCCTGGAAGGTGATGTCACCTTTACAGGTCACCGCTCAGACATGAGGGAGTTCTATGCGGTTTCGGATGCTGTCTTTTCGTTGTCATCCAAGCCGGAATCTTTTGGACGCACGGTGCTGGAAGCTTTGAATCTGGGGACGCCCGTCATCGGTTACGCTCACGGCGGCGTCGGTGAGGTTTTGAACGATGTTTTTCCAGCTGGCGTTGTGTCGGTAGGGGATTGTCACGAGCTGACGGATCGTGTGACTCAGTTACTTGAACAGGGGACTGTTGTTCCGCCGGTTAGTCAGTACTCGCTCGCAGAGATGCTTGAGCAGACTCTTCAGCTGTATGAACAGGTCGGACTTGCCGCAGGCGGACTTACTGGCTCTGCTGCGTAACGTCGCGATGTTTCCTGAAGTCCGGGCGTGCTTCAGGATGAATCAGCCACGAGTCCACTTCTACGGAGCAGTTTCTACATGCGCTGCAGCAGGTGCCATTTCGGCGGTGTCGTCATAAGCCGCACGAGTAGCAAGTGCACCGCGGGTTTCCCCCCAGAACGTTCTCCGAAAAGTTTGCCTCATCTGACTCGTGGCCTAGTTTAAGGTAGTTAGCAGCGAAGAACGCCAGCTATGGGCTAGTGAAGATGTCGCGGCTGGCATTTGCAGTATTTCTGTATACAGAA
Source organism: uncultured Planctomyces sp. (assembly GCA_937904325.1). GTDB lineage: Bacteria > Planctomycetota > Planctomycetia > Planctomycetales > Planctomycetaceae > JABMPE01. The sequence goes on along the minus strand of CALGTK010000033.1, from coordinate 45,673 downwards.
CACGTGTGTTCGAGTGACCGGTATCTGTGGCCGTTGCCACAACATTCGAACTTTCCTGGGGAACGCCTGATTCAGGCGGCAAGACAAAAGAAGAGGAATTGAGATGAAAAAATTTGCAGACAGCGTCAAGAAGTTTATCGTTTCAGAAGATGGTCCTACGGCTGTTGAATACGCCGTCATGATGGCCCTGATTATTGTCGTGTGTATCGGAACTGTCACAGCAATCGGTACCAACGCCAACGCCAAGTTTGAAGAAGTCAAGAATGCCCTTGAACCCTAAGGCCGGTCTGTAGCTTTTGTAAGCGAGCCAGTCGTTCCGATTTTCGGACGACTGGCTTTTTTCGTACGCGGTTACTTTGCACATGCGAAGCCTGCATCACAGATGAACTGCGTTTGTGACTCTGAATGCGGCTCTTTCGGCTGCAGCGGCGATACCGACAAAGCGATAGTTCGACTGTAATCCGCAAGAGCATGATTTGCGGAAAATATCCCCGTAATTACGGCGCGGATGCAAAAACCGACCTAGAGTTAGAACAACGCGGCCGCAAGTTGCGACGCGTGTATCGAGTCAGTCGCTGGTCACTGTGGACCAGATTAACCCCTCAGGTTTGGTGCTTGTTCTGCGAGGTCCCGTAGCCGTTTTCTGCCTTCCAGCCACGAATGAATCGTGAGTCTGGCAGATCGCAGTGGGTAGCTTTCAGGGCGTAATGAAAGGTTCGAGCAGTCATGGGATTGGAATTCCTTCTCGAAAACTGGGAAGTCAAACTGGTTGCGATCACCCTGATCGTGGCAGCCTGGATTGACGGTAAAGAATTGCGAGTCCCCAACTGGATTACGTTCCCGATGGCCTTCTCCGGCCTGGCGTGGCACACGTACGCCGGTGGGATGGGCGAGTGGGCTGAAGGAGGTCTGTGTGGCTCTCTGGCCGGAATGGGAATGGGGCTGCTCTGTCTCCTGCCAATTTATGCGGTCGGCGGAATGGGAGCGGGCGACGTAAAGCTGATGGCTGGCATGGGAGCATGGCTCGCCAGTGCCAATCAAACGTGGGAAGCATTCTGCGTTTCTGTTTTTGTCGGAGCCTTCATGGGCCTTTACATGATGTGGAAACGCGGCAACTTTGCTGACAACTATGCCAACTTCCATGTGATCATCAACGAGTGGCTGACGATTCGAAGCCCTCGTGAATTGGCAGCGAACGCTGCAGAACGAAAGCCAACTATGCACCTTCTGCCGTACGGCATTCCGATCTGCATCGGGTCGATCGGCTACTTCATCTACGAAGGCTTGCTCATCGGATGAGTTGATGCCTGGGTCTGACTTTGGTCATGGCCTGAACCGAGTCGCAGTAAGTTACTCGGATCTTTGGAACACGAATTGGGCGTGTCAATCGATGACGGGCAGGTCGGACCAGCATTGGCTGGTGCGACCTGACTCCGTGAAATACGGACGGCTGGAAGTAATTGCTGCAAAAGTGGTGAGATTCTTCGAGAACCGTTCAAGAGTCGTCTGCGGAGTTCACTTGAAGCTGGATTGCCATCAGGCATCACGTAACCGGTACCCGCGTTTCAACTGGTACGGCCGTTATAAACTGAAGAGTTTACCAGGCGGTTGCCGACAAACTGATTGATGAAGGTTCATAGTCATGAGACTCAAGCCAATGTTGTTGCTGGCCCTGGCCAGCGGTTGCGGCCTTGTGGCCATGTTCCTGTTTCAGCAGGCGACTAAAGGAAACACCGGCGCAACAGTGGAAGAGAACATCTCTGTTCTCGTTGTGACTGCCGAGATTTCGCCTGGAGAACTACTCAGCGAAGATAACATCGAGTTCCGTGACTATCCGGTTTCGGTAGTTCCGGAAAACGCTGTAACTGAACCGGAAGAATTCGAAGAACGAGCGAGTCGGGTCCGAGCATTCCCCGGAGATTTCGTCACGTTCGATAAGTTAAGCGGAAAAGGAGACCACGCGGCGTCGCAGGACATCCCGTCGGGAATGGTAGCCATCACAATTCTGGTGGACTCGGCAATGACCAGTAGCGGCTTACTGCTGCCAGGTGACCGTGTCGACGTTCTGGTGACTTTTACGATGGGTGGCGGATATGCCGGCGGCAAAGTCATTAAGACAGTTCTTGAATTCGTGGAAGTCTTTTCAGTCGATCAACGGCGTGAAATTCAAACGACAAAGGGAGAAGCACTCGCAAAGACGTTGACTCTGCTGGTCAATCGTGATCAGGCCCTGCTGGTGAAACTCGCCGAAGACGTCGGCAAACTTCACTTGACCATGCGGTCCAAAACGGACTCAGAACCACGGGTTGACGACAAAGACAGATTCAAACCAACAGACATGTCTGACTTCCTCGGCGATCCTGAAGAAGAGGAAGAAGGCGAAGAAGATGATGCGGTTGAGCCGCAGGTAAACGACGACGATCTAGAACAGTTCCTGGATGCCAACAGCCAGCCTGATTCGCTGCCGGAATCAATTCCGGTTGCACAAGTAGCCAGTGTCCCAGTGGTCGTACCGGCCGAACCTGAAGTTCCAGTATTTGACTCATCGTGGACAATTGAAATTTTTGCGGGAGCCGTCAAACGGGTCGAAGAGGTACAGATTCCTGAATCAGAATGGCCTGTCATCGAGCCAGAAGTTGTGACTGAGGAAGTCGACGAGTCTGGAGGGAATCTGCTGCTCAAAGGTCTGAAGAGCCTGTTCGGGAACGGAGAGAAGAAAGCTGCAGTCAAGGCCGGGAATCAGAATGCCGAGGTGCCGGAACCACTTCCGCTTGTCAACGACAATCAGAATATTGAAGACTCAATTCCCGTTCCAGCGGAATTATCTGAGGCCAACTGACCAGACAATGCAAGATCGAAAACGAAGCTGAAACAGCAAAAAAATTACGACAGAAGACACACTCGACTTGTCGAAAGGCAATCGGGAAACGATCAGCGGACAAAGGCAACTCGACCAGTTTGGTTGTGTTGTCTTCGTTCGGTCTGCTTCGGAAGTTGCTCAGTCTGAGTAATCACGGAAGTCAGATAAAATAAGCCGAAGTCCGCAAGGGATGTGGACTCAATGGGGTGCATGGATGCCGTCTAATATTACAATTCGGCGACGACTGTTAATACTGGCCGTTAGTGCTGGGGTAGCAGGAGCTTACTTGTCGCCCGTCTCCGCTCAGAACGAGCCGCCATCTTTGCCTTCTGGTCAGCCTGCCGTGGCGGCAACGGCAACGGCAACGGCAACGGCAACGGCTCGGGACCTTGCGCGAGCCGCTGCGTTGGATCCTGTTTTTAAAATTACGGGAAGTCGCAGCGAAGTCGAGATTGTCGAACGCCTTTCCAAGGTGCTTGAGCTCAAACGAAAGATAACCAGGGTCGATGGTTTCGATCCGGCTGTTCTCGATGTTAAAGCCTTGACTCCCTACCGCGTTCGCATTCAAGCAATGACGCAAGGTGTGACCAACCTCGTTCTGACCGACGAAGACGACAATTCATATGTCGTCAACATATTCATCAAGGGCGACGCTCGGCATTTACAGGCTGTGCTGGATAATAGATTTCCTGATTCAGCGGTGGAAGCATATCGAGTTCAGGATTCAGTCGCGTTGACCGGATGGGTCAGCCAGCCCGAACACATCACTCAGATTATGGAAATTGCCGAACAATTCTACCCGCGAGTGTTGAATCAGATGCGTGTGGGTGGCGTCCAGCAGGTGATGCTTAAAGTTAAGATTATGGAAGTTCAACGGACAAAACTCCGCAAGCTTGGCATCGACTTTATTTCAAACGGTGCTGACGGGGGCTTCCTTAGAAACAGTCCGGCGCAGCTCTTTGCAACCAACGATATGAGTGGTATTACGTCGATGGCGACGACGGCATTCGGGATGGTGAGTGGCGGAGATACTTTCTTCGGGTTCATTGACGCACTGAAGGAAGAAAAGCTCCTGAAGGTGCTGTCAGAGCCAAAATTGCTGGCGATGAATGGTCGCCCGGCGACGTTGTTGTCCGGTGGCGAGTTTCCCATTCTGGTCCCGCAGTCACTGGGGACGGTGAGTATCGAGTGGCGGGAGTTCGGTGTTCGCATGGAAGCAGTGCCGGTTATCCTTGGCAATGGGATGGTTCGACTTGAAGTGATGCCCGAAGTGACGGAGCGGGATTTTGCTAACGCGACAACTCTAGCGGGAACGACCATTCCCGCTTTGACGACTCGACGTGTTAACACGCAGGCCGAGCTTGGTTTCGGTCAAACGTTAATGCTGGCAGGGCTTCTTTCCACACGGCAGAACGCCGAGACCTCGAAGATTCCGTTTTTCGGAGAGCTGCCCTGGATCGGCGCGGCCTTCCGCAAAGTTAAATACGACGATGTTGAGACCGAACTTGTGATCTTAATTACGCCTGAGCTGGTCGCCCCGATGGCTGAAAACCAGATTCCAGCAGGTGGCCCGGGAACGTTTACGACTTTTCCAACCGATCGCGAACTCTACTTTGACGGCTATGTCGAAGTTCCCAACTACGGCGATGCATGCTTTGGATGCGGTCAATACGGTTCCTGTTCATCGGATTGCCAGGCAGCACTGGGTGGACCAGGCGTCATCAGCAAGCCGTTCGCGATTGCAGTTCAGGAGCAGACAATTCCGCTCTCGAAGGCTGATGCGAATCGAAACCTTCAGGAGCTGATGAGTTCGCAAAGTGGCGATCGCAGTCGCACGGGACTTATTGAGCCAGCGAGAGGTAGCCAGACTGCGGGACGCATCCCGGTTGCGGAACAGCGTGGCGGGACCCGACCTGTTGGTTATGTTCGTCCGTCTGTCGCAACTCAGAATGGCTCGCAGCGTCGAACCGGTAGTACTGCGAAAACAAGCTCTTCTCAACTTCCGGGATTGATCGAACCGTAGTCGTTTCTAAATTGATACGACACTCAATGACTTAGCAGGATTGTTAGCAACGGCCGTAAATCAGTGCAGAGCGATGTCAGTAGAAACGTTTTCTGGATGCTCGAACTGCCTGGTCACTTTTTAAAAGTGAATCTGCGAAGATGAAAAATGTCATCCGAATAGCCATCGTCGACCCGACTGAGTCCAGCCGCAGTACGTTGAAGCATCTGCTTTTGGGTATTGATTCAGTCTGGCTCGAAGCTGAATGCTCGAACTACGAATACTTTGCCGACGTGGCCATGCAGACCCAGCCGGATATTGCGCTGGTGTCTCTCGATGCCGACGCGGACAAGGCTCTTGAACTTATTGGGCGCGTCTCCCGGGACCTTCCGACGTGCAACACGCTTGTCGTCAGTAGTTCGCAGGAAGGCAGCCTGATTCTCAAGGCGATGAGAAACGGTGCGAAGGAGTTCCTGAACTTTCCACTGAATCTCGAAGACTTCCTGGCTGCACTTGATCGCATCCAACTTTCCTCGGTAGGGCGTTCTGGTAACTCGTCGGCCAAATCCAGTCAGGTCGTAACGGTTTCGGGCGTCAGCGGCGGAGTCGGTTGCACATCGCTGGCGATCAATTTGGCCTGCGTGCTTGCTCAGGATCAGAGGAACAACGTTGCAATAATTGACCTCGACCTCGCGCTCGGTGATGCCGACGTCTGGCTGGATATTATCCCGGATTACACTATTCAGGACGTTGCCGAGAACATCGGCCGTCTTGACTTTGCACTTTTGAAGCGGTCTTTGACGAAGCACGATTGCGGGGCGTTCCTGCTTCCCCGACCGGTCCATATGGACCTCAGTCCGTCGTTTTCACCGGACGAGCTGCGTCGTGTGATCGCTCTGCTTCGAGCGACGTTCACTCACTTGGTGATCGACATCAGTAAGAGTTACACAGCACTCGATATTGCCGCGATGGAAGCTTCAGATTCCATCCTTCTGACAACACAGCTTGACTTACCGTGTCTGAGAAACGTAGTTCGACTATTGCAGTTTTACGATCAGCATGAAGCTCTTGCTGACAAGATTAAAGTTGTCGTGAACCGGCTTGGTCTGCAGGATACACAAATCAGCCTCAATAAAGCGTTAGAGACAATCGGTCGCGACGTCTTCTGGCAAGTGCCGAATGATTACGCGACGATGGTCGAGTCGCGTAACAATGGTGTGCCTCTCTTAACGTACGCGCCCAAAGCCAAACTGACACGAGAGATCGAACGGCTGGCTAAAGCTTTAGACGTTAATGATGATAGCACTGAGGCTGAAGATAAAGACAGTAAGGCAAATCGCAAAAGCCTGTTCAGCATATTTGGGGGCGCAAAGTAGTAAGCCTGTAACACATCTTAGCGTGCTCTCGGCGACGTTGAGCTTCAAATCGAAAACAGGTTCGATACCCTTAAGGCATCGAACCTGTTTTTGTTTTTTGACAAATATTGTTATGCCGAATGGCTGCCAACGCTAAGCCGCGCGACTGACTTGTGTTTTTCTGCTACGGATTTGGTTCAATAGACCGTCTTCCGCCTGTTGGATGAACTGGCCGATTCCGTCGTCGATCTGAGGCATTCGGACGCCCAGTAATTTAGTGGAAAGGCTACAGTCGAGCGTCGTTTCACCTTTGCCAAAGCCGGTGACCGGTCCTTCCAGAATCGTGTGGTCTGGAAACGCGGGTTGAGGAAGGTCGGCCATTTCGGCAAGACGCTCAGCAAACTGAAACGGGTTGAATCGTTCAGCACTGGCGATATGCAGGATGCCTCGAAGCTCTTCACTACGACTCTTCAAGAGCATCATCCCCAGGTCAGTAGCCAGAATCGGCGCCGCGTGACGCAGGAAGTCGATTTCAATCGGCATGCCACCATCGAGGCTTTCCATTAGAGATTCCGCAAATTCCGGTGTGTCTGAATCCGGGCTCCAGCCAAAAGCGTTTGTTCGAATGATGAGAGCGTCCTCATTGAGTTCAAGAACGGTCGACTCAATTTGACGCAGTCGCTCAGCCTGTGGCGTCTCACAGAAATGCTTTTCGTCATCTTCTTTGTGCAGCATCCACGGGCCAGTGAAAACGGCATCCGACGAGATCATGCTGAATTCGATGCCGGCGTTGGCGGCGGCCGTTGCCCATTCTATGGCGTGTTTGTCGGGGATGGCGGAGTTGCGTACAGAATCCGTATCCCAGGATGACCGGGAGGCTGCACCGCAGAAGATAATCCAATTTGGGCGCTCGGATTGAATGTGTTGTTGAACGCTGGCAGAGCTATGAGCCGTCGCGTGAATGATTCGGCAACCGGCGATATTGATACCTGAACGGCTTGCGATTCCAGTGACTGTGTGACTTTGCTGAATGGTCGACGCGAGCCCAGCTCCAACCGCACCCTCAATACCAATAATTAAAACGTTGTTCATGCACTCGCCTCCCTGCGTCTGTGCCTGTAATTCCAGCTGCGGATATACCAACTGCAGCCGAGTCGGCGCCTGTTCTTCCTGAATTCGGCCGACGGTGAAACCTGGCAATATAGGTCGAGTCAGTAATATCGGCCAATACGAGTTTCGAGATTGCTCAGGCGAGTTATTTGCAAGTTGCGCTTGCAGCGTCACTTGATTGGCTATTTGGGCTTGTTTGGGCGATCAGGAAAAGACCTTTGAAGAACTGTCCTGCCGTGGTAGGACAGTTCTTCTACTTGGGTAGCAGGCGTTTGTGCTGATCCCTGTGGGATCGTGGGTAAGCCACAGTTGCTGAGGTGAGTCAGGCGTTGATGCCAGATCGATCGGACCACGGCAAGTCAACCGGACGATGATTTCGAATCTCGCCGCAAGGTTGTTCTCAGGAAGCCTGACCGATGTTGTGTGTCACTGGCTGGACGTCCGACCGGTTTCTCGGGAAAAGTTTGCAGAGTTGCGTAAACTCATTCTGGATAAGGAAAATGAATTTGACTGCGAATCGTGAGGTTGGCGACTGCAACCTTCAGCATTACCGGCCGCCTGATTCCTCGCGCAACAAAGATATTCATAGACAAATTCTCAATCTGAATGTGCCATAGACTTTTGCATGAGAGAGTAAGGCGTCCAGCTATTTTCAGCGAGATTGTCCCGGAGAACCGATGCTGAGTCGTCATTAAGGATGTTCAAAAAATGTGTTGCGTGGAAGAGGTGTTCAAGGGACTGACTAGTGCAGTGGATTCGGATGCAATATGGTGAGGAACGCGTTTCTTAGCATTCATCGCATTGCGACAGCTGGTTTCGTGGAAGCTGTGATCTGGGATAGAAAGTCGCCGTTGAGTTGCTCCTATGTTTGTTGCGAATCTGGATTCGCTAGACGACTTCTAATGAAGTAAGAATTTATTTCAGACTCGAATTAAAGTGAAACAGTCGTGCGTATTTGTTGGTAGAGACAGTCCAATAAAAATAGCGATTGCTTTTCGGAATCGAGATAGTTGACTCCCGATCATGAGCCCTGTGTCTGGGCCGACTCTTTAAAGAAACCTGCACAGTCTCAAATTCTGACGCCAGAATCGCTAGCAGGATCGCTGTTTGCATTTTCTGACAGTGAATATTTCCAGCTCTTTCCTGGCTGATTGTGGTCTTGCTGGAGTGTGAAGTGGGACAATGCGTTCACCTGTCAGTTCCGGATGGAGCGTATATTCGTTATCAGAATCGCCTTGATTTGAGAGTCGCTGAATAAAGAGCGTGGCGTTTTGACGTTAGATTGCGGTGGCCGTTATTGTTGCATGTTCGTTCGCGAGTTCTACTGTGCATAATCGGGAACTGCATGGCATCGTGAAGCGTCCAACGCATGAACCTGTTTGAAGTTGGAGTGTTTTCCAGTCGCGGAGCAGTGATTATGCCCGTGACCGTCGCTAGCCGTCGTACGAGTTTGAAGATGACCTCCGAGGGAAAGAATCTATCCTCAGGTGAAGAGACATCGTCCGGGAACGCTGGTGCGGACCTGAGGACGTTTGGTCGCTACGTCATTGAAAAGAAGCTTGGTGAAGGTGGAATGGGGGCTGTTTATCGAGCCATCGATTCCAACCTGAAACGCACTGTAGCGCTGAAGATTCTGCCACGTGAAAAAGCGAAGAATGATATTCTCGTTAAGCGATTTCAGGCCGAGGCCGAAGCTGCTGCCCAGCTTCGGCATAAAAACATCGTTTGCGTTTACGACAGCGGCGAAGTCGATGGCTATCTTTATATCGCGATGGAGTACCTGGACGGGATAGATGTTCAGGATCTTGTGATACGAAAGGACGGTCTGTCGGTTAAGCGGTCGCTCGACATCATTAAGCAAGTGGCCCGGGCATTGGAGCACGCTTATGAGCAAACGATTGTGCATCGTGATATCAAACCTGCGAACCTGCTGATTGATCGCGATGGAAACGTTAAACTTGCGGATATGGGGTTGGCTCGTTCAATCGCTGAAACGGAAGAAGCAGGCATCACGCGAGCCGGCACAACTGTCGGCACTGTTGATTACATGTCGCCCGAACAGGCCCGCGACAGCAAGTCGGCAGACTGTCGCAGTGACATGTATTCTCTAGCGGCGACCTGGTACCACATGCTGGTGGGCAAGCCGCTGTTTCCCGACGGAGACTTATTGAACAAGATCACTGCTCACGCGACGGCGGATCCGCCTGATCCAAGAGATGTTCGGCCGAATATTCCCGAATCGGTGGTTCAAATCATGCATCGGATGCTCGAGAAAAAACCAGCCCGACGATACCAGACTCCAAGCGAGTTGATTCACGATCTTGAACACGGATATTCAGCGAGTTCTTCCGACTCAGAGACCGCTCCAACTGATGGCGGCGACAAGCTTCTCAGTCTCGACATTCTTGCCGGCCTGGCCGAGGAAGATAATGTGGTGGATGATGGGATCCGCAGCCGCAAACCACCTTCCAGATCAAAGCGTGAGACGAGCGGGCATCGTGAGGCTGTCGATGTCGTCGTCATTCCGGAGACAACTGATCTTCCGATTCGTAAACCGAAATCCTCTGGCGAGGTGGCGACTGCTCCCGCGAAGCCAAAAAAGAAGAAAGTTCGGAAGTCAGGCTCGAAGAGTTCCACGTCGATACCTAAAATTTCTGCTTCGGCAACCGACACGATCGCCGACTCAGCGGATACATCCAGTGCGATCCCTTCTCGTCGAGAAGCGATGCTGGCACGAAACGTTCGGCAACGCCGAGTGGCTGAAGGCCGCAAGCAGGCAATGACGATGGGTGCGGGTGTCGTAGGGGTGCTCATCGTTGGTTATTTCGCTTTTTCGGCGATGATGGGGCCGTCGACTTCTGACGGACAGTCGCCTGCTGACGCAGTTTCGGCCGGAGTCGCTCCTGCTGGAACTTCTGGCAGAACTGCTCACGCTGAAGATGCTTCTTCCGGCGCTCAAAAGGCCACATCCCCAGCTCCGCAACCGCCGCGACGAATCGAGTAGCGGATCGTTTTCTGGCGGTCCTTGCTACGCCGAACCATTTAATTCCCAGTGACTTACGGCCAGTGCAGTGTGGCTTCCGATTTTCGCCTGATGGCACATGGGCGCTTGTGCCGATGATAGCGGTTGCGTGGACTGTTTGAGGTGCCGATAGCCTCACAGTCAAGCGACAGAAACCGCTCAACGCGAACAGTGATTGATCTCATTGGGTGAATTGACGAAGGAGCCGGGATGCCCGCGGTAAGCTGCGTTCGAGTTATTCAGAGTAGCGTTTTGCGCAGACTCACTCGATGCACGCTGATCTTCGCGTTTTCCGCTCTGAACATTCAGTCGGTAACTGTTGCTGGTGAGTCTGGCTTGCTGCCAGACTCAAATCGTGCAGGCAAGCAGACCGCGGACCAACCTCCGTTGATAGTGGATATTCTCGCTCGCGGTTCGTCCTCACGCAGTACACTTCGCGATGCTCTGGACCGGTTACCCCTTGCAGGCCTAACCGATGAGCAGCGTCGTCGAGTAAACGATGTCCTTGAGCACCGCAGCATGTTTCGTCGACTTCCGATGATTTCGATTGATGCAAATGCGGAAGTTTATAACCATCTGACTCACAATCCGGAGTCGGTTGTCGGCATCTGGCGAGTGCTCGGGATCTCAAAGTTCACGATGCAGCAAACCAGACCGACAGAGTGGTACGGCGACGCCGGTGACGGTTCCACCGGAACGATCGATGTGCTGAGTCGTTCCACAAATCACCACCTGCTGCTTTGCACGGGAAAATACAAAAGCCCGCTGCTTGCCAGTCCGATTGAAGCTGTCTCGGTCATGCATTTGAAGACGCAGTATCAGCAGGGACAAGATCTTCAGCCGAAGGTGGTGCATGGTCTCGATCTGTTTGTGATGTTCCCATCACACACGATCGACACGGTTGCGCGAGTAATTGCACCCGTCAGTCACATGATTGCCGATCGAAACTTTCGAGAACTGAGCCTCTTCGTTCGATTTATGAACGTCGCAATGGAGCGTCAGCCTGGCTGGATGGAACAGACAATTCAGCGAATTGACGGGATCGATCGTGAGCAACGGATCGAACTGATGAAACTTTCTGCCCGTGTCTACGTCGCCGCTCAAAACCGGCTTGCTATCAATCAGTCAAGAAATCCTGATCGACGCGTTGAGCGGACCGGGTTCGAAGAATTGATTGCTCCTTATCGTGTGACGCCGACTTCGCAAGTCACTCCCGCACGTGTGCAAAACGCCGATTGACCTCAAATGGGGCTACGCGCAGCGTTTTAATTTTTACGAATTTCTCACGTAAAAATCGTCAATGACTTTCTGCCATGCGTCCAGAGTTTTTCCAGCAGCGAACGCGTTCCGAACCTGCTTATACGACGGGTGTAACGGCGCGAATTTGATCCCGAATTTTCGCATCGTGCTGAGAACTCGGCGGTCGTCGTAGATTTCCGTGCAAAGAGAACGCTGCATCTCCAGGATTCGCCGCTGTTCGCTGATGTCTGGTACAAACGCTGATTGTCCTGCCGCAAGGTCGCGTGCCTGCCGGAATATCCACGGATTACCGATTGCTCCTCTTGCGACGGAAACGCCGTCGACGCCGGTGTACCTCATCATGTCCAGGCAGGACTGAGCCGTAAAAATGTCACCGCTGCCGATGATGGTTTTGTCGCCGGCGTGTTGCTTGACATCGCGCAGGAAGTCCCAGCTGCTGGCACCGATATATTTCTGCTTGACGGTTCGCCCGTGGACAGTGATTGCGGCGGCGCCCAGATCAAACGCTCCATCCAGAATCTGAAAGAAGTTGGATCGACTTTCTTCTGAGTCGTCGATTCCCCGCCGCATTTTGACCGAGACCGGCAGGTGAGGAGGAACTTCGCAGCGAACGCGTTCCACGATTTCAAGAGCGATCTTCGGTTGTGAAAGATGGTATCCACCGCGGCAGCCACCCATCGCCGTGTTGACCGGACATCCGAAATTGATGTCGATTACGTCGAACCCTGCCGCGACGAGCTTTCTTGCGGCCGCTGGAAACTGTTGCGGATCGGAACCCATCAGTTGCCCGCCGACGGGATGTTCCTCGTCAGAAACCATCAAGTGGCGGCGAGTCTTGTGACGCTGTTTCAGCTCGAGGACAAACTTTTCGATCAGGACTTCCGCAATCGAGTAGGGCGCACCCAGTCTGCGAGCGACAACGCGCATTGGCCAGTCGCTGTACCCGCTGAGTGCTGCCTGAACTATCGGGAAATCGATTTCGCAGTTTCCGAAGTGCAGCGGTTTAAGGACCAGTGGTTCTTCGGTGGCTGGTTTCCGCATTTTGATCGGACCAGGCTGACATTCATTAAGCGAAGATGGGTTCGTCATCAATTGGGAAGCCGGATGTGCGTGTCTTCGTGCTGATTCGTTGTCTTTACTCGTTGAGAGTAACTCCGTGAAGGGTACTTTCGAAGCAGTGTAATTCCGAGGCTGCGCGATTGTCAGTGGCGTCACTCAAGTCTCAACGAACACCGGGAGTTTCGTTTGGTCCGGTTTATGCTACGAGCGTCGGATCATCAGGTAGATGTTCAAAAGTCGGGTTTTCGAGCCCGGTTCGTTGGACGTTTTGCAGAATGCGGCATAGTGGCGTTGTAAGACTTACAAAGACTCCAGGGACGGAGATTGTGCATGTCAGGGTTGAGCGGTCTGGTTTTTGCTCTCGCGGCTGTCGGGGGAACTCCGGATGGTGTGGTGCTTGATTTTTCTGCGTCATGGTGCGGCCCCTGTCAGCAGGTGATGCCGGTCGTGCAACGGCTTCAGAACCAAGGTTACGCCATTCGAACGGTCGACGTGGATCGTCAGCCCGCGCTTGCGCAGCGGTTCAACATTTCTCACATGCCAACGTTCGTGCTGATCGTGAAAGGGCAGGAGCAGCAGCGGTACACTGGGATTCTGAGCGAGGCTCAGCTTCGGCGGATGGCGTCGATGATCCCTGTGAAATCCGCAGCGCCGCGGAGTGTCCCGACTCAGCCCCTGTTTGTCGCAGATATCGATTCCCGGCGTGATCCAGCCCGTGAAAAGGTCAGTTTGATCGAAAAACTAGGAGCGGCTTTCACTGGGCAGTCCACGTCAGATCCTGCCGAAGCAAGTGGCCCGCCACGTCCTTCTGCGGCTGAGGTTGTGAGGGCAAATATCGGAGAAACTTTGACGCCTGAGTTCACTCGTGATCCGATGCAGGTCTGTACTCGAATACGTGTCAAAGATTCCAGCGGGATGGACATTGGATCGGGCACGATCATTCATAGCGAACCCGGGCGGACTTTGATTCTGACCTGCGGGCATATCTTTCGACACTTCGACGACTCGGGCATGATCGAGGTTGACGTTTTTCAGGGGGAACGACCCAGGATGTACGACGGTGAGCTGGTCAAGTTCGACTTGAAGGCCGACGTCGGGTTGATCTCGATTTCGACGCTGGAGACGCTGGCCGCGTCAAGAGTCGCTCGACAGTCGCTGAATTCAGGACAGCTCGTGTTCAGCGTTGGCTGCGGCGGTGGTGAGCCGCCATCGAAGTTGCAGCATCGAGTTACGTCAACGACGAAGTTTCCCGCTGGCTATATTGAGTGTACAGGGACTCCGATTCAGGGACGGTCGGGTGGTGGACTCTTCAACGTCAACGGCGAAGTATCTGGCGTGTGTGTCCTGGCCGATCCGGCAGCACGGCGAGGGCTCTACACAAGCCTCGAAACGATTCATGCATTACTCGATCGCTGCGGGTTGCAATCAATTTACCGACATGCTGCGGAAGTCGGTGAACGGCTTTTCGTCGCGGAAACCGACAACGAGCACGATGATTTTGAGGCAACGATTGGAACTCAAATCGCGACCAGCGAGCATGGGCTTCCTTCGTTTGTCGAGCCGGACTTTGAATCGGATACTTTCGGGACCGTTGCGGCGCCAGTGGATTTGCCGTCAGAGCTTCTGCCGGGCAATCATGAGCAAGGTGTGAAAACACCCGCCGCGTTTGCAGGCGTGCTGGCGATGGTTAGGCAGTTGTCGCCGGGAACGCCCGTTGATGCTTCTTCTGCAAATTGTGAATCTGTTGCTGAGCCATCAGGACGCCCATTCGTCAGTCCGAATGTTGAATTACTTCGTGACGATCTGGAAGCCGCTCGTGGAGCGGAAGTTGTTTGTGTTATCAGAGATCGAAACAAACCGGATGGTCCGAGTCGGATCATCGTTATCCACAAAGCGTCGAATCAGTTTGTTTCAGACCTGACCAGCGAAGTGGAGAATCAGGTTCAGCCCACATCAATGAAAACCCGCAGACCATCGGGATCGCGAACGACCCAGACTCGACCGTCCGCTGTTTCTGTCAGTTTGTCGCGATATCGACGGCAGCGATAATTGACCTTCGTGACGTCGGCAGAGAACTGAATTGAGTTATGGCGTAACGAAAGACTGTGGTGAGTGGACTGCCGGTTCAGCAGCTTGATGCGGGAGCGAACGCTCGATGATGGGGGCGGTGGCGGCCAACGGTTTCGGTCTGTCAACACGAACACTTGCTGGTGGATCGATTTTGATGTTTCACGTTACGACTGACTGACGCTCCGGATTCAGCTTGAACGAGACAAAAGCGTTTCGTTTCTCAAGAGTGGCATGGCGACTCGGTATGAAAAATTAATCGACTGATTGATCAGATCGAGAAGATGTCCCTTAACAGCCATGCTCCAGTTCTATTGACCGGAGCGGGCAAGAGTCAGGTCGATCGCCGAATCTTCGAAATGAAACTGCTTCGTCAGCGAGTGTCCGGTAAGGTCGTCGCGTTGAACTTTGCCGTCATCCACGGTGATCAGGCGATTTTGGCATTGTTTGGCCATGGCATTCACAGGTGCGGTGAAAAATCGCGATGGGCTGCTTCGAACGGCTGATAGCTGGACGTTGTTTCCTGACGGGATCGGCGAGGTGGACCCGACAAGCAGGCAATGCTTCTGCGAGCTGTCGAAGAGAAATGATTACTTCCAGTCGTTGCTGCAAAAGTGAATTCAAGTGATATGCAATTGATTGTGGGAATGAATCGCGACTTGTGATTGGAGATTCCGCATGGACGATTTCGTGAGAACTTACAGGCGAGGATCAATCTGTGGACATTCTTATGGCCATTGTTTCCTGAACGGCGTGGGTTCTTGAGTCGAACGTTGACTGCGAGTTGAAACGCTTCGAATCAACGGGCGGCCGTCGAGGGCGTTCAATCGTTAAGCGAGAGGGTGGGTTTTGAAGTTTACTGAGTCAGCAGAAATGCGTTGGAAAACAATATTTTTCGATCTGGACTCGGCGATCACACGCATGGTGACTTTGGCAACGTCAGGGCGGATCAGCGGTGACGTCATGAATGTCGAAGTCAACTCTCTGAAGTATGCGCAGCCCGAAATCTGTGGCGATTCGTCGTTCGAAGTTTTGAAAAGCGTGCTGTCGGAAGAGCAGCTTGCAGAGATCGATCTGTTCGATCAGTCGGGGGTTGCTAAGATAGTCGAGGTTTGCAAAGAGTGCTGATCGATGCCGGATGCCGGACGGCGATTGTTTGCTGTATCCAGACGCGCAAAGACTCAGCCAAGCGACTTCGACAGCGTTAAAAAGTCGCTTGGGCGTTTTGGGTTATCCTGGCGGGACATCCATCCCGAATTACGTCAGTAGTTCCGGCTTGAGTCAGCAGACCGGGATTCCGCCAGATTGAGTGCCGGCCTAAACTCTGCGACGACAACTTTATCTGACACATTTCAGACATGAAGTCGGGATAGAATCGTGATGCTTCACGCAAGGTATCAAGGCGTTGCTGCAGTGCGGGCAGCGTCAGTTGGCTCGATGGTCCGAACGTTTGCGCCGCCGCTCCTGGCTTTGCTCGTGCTGGGAATGGTCGCGGGGCCAGCTTTTGCGCAGGGCGAAGAATCAGGACCACCAGCAAGTGCCGAGACCGGCTTCTTTGATCTTGTACGGACGGGCGGGTTGGTTGGTGGTTTGATCTTCGCGCTCAGCCTGTCGATGGTCTACCTGATGGTCGAGCATCTGCTGAGTATCCGACGTAGTACTTTGATTCCAGGCGAGCTGGCGGAAGCCGTGCATCAGCATCTGTCTGAGCGAAAGATTGAGGACGCGAAACAGCAATGTTCTCTGCAGCCGTGTTTTCTTTCCAATGTGCTCGCTTCGGGGCTCTCTGTGATCGAACTCGGATACAAGGACGTCGAGAAATCGATGGAGGATACGGCGACCGAACAAGCCGCTCGGATGTTTCGCAAGATCGAATACCTTCATTTGATTGGTACTCTGGCGCCGATGCTCGGTCTGCTGGGAACAGTCTGGGGCATGATCACGGCATTCATGGAGTTTGAAGCGAAAGCAAATCCCGCAGTATCCGAACTCGCGCCGGGAATCTACCGTGCACTCGTAACAACGATGCTCGGATTGACTGTTGCTGTGCCAGCGTTTGCGAGCTTCGCTATCTTCCGAAACCGCATCGATGAACTCGTTGCAGAAGCATCGTTAACGGCAGAACACGTGTTTGCAGATTTTCGCCGTGATCAGGCGAGGCGCGAACGCGGGCGGGCGAAACAGGATCGGAATTCAGAGCGAGCGGTCGAGTCGCCACCGCGAGTTCAGTCGGTCGCGATGGAGCGGGGGTCTCAGACATGAAGCCTCCGACTATAACACGGTCACGATCGGTCAGTTTCAACGTGACTTCGTTGATCGACATCGTCTTCCTGCTGATCATCTTCTTTCTGGTGGCCAGCCACGTTGCCCGCAGCGAAGCTGTTGAGCCTGTTGATCTGCCAAAGGTCGTCGATCCCGCTGGCGACGACGAAGAATCGCCACTTCGCATCGTGATAACGGTGATGGCTGACCGGTCGATGTGGGTGGGTGGGCGGCAAGTGCTGCTGCCGCAGGTCCAGCAGTTAGTTCTGTCGGCGGCTCAGGAGTCACAGAATCAGGTCGAGGTTCGGATTCGAGCAGACCACGCCGCAACGTATCAGGAAGTCGAGCCAATTCTTCTGGCGTGTGCCCAGTTCGGAGTGACTCGTGTTGGTTTTGCCGTTTTACCGAAGTCGTCTTAGGTCGGACCTTGTATGACGATGTTGTCTGCGCTTTGTTGAGCACCTGAATGCGAATACCAGTTTCACATCAGCAGAGCCGTGAGCATGACGACTCGTTCATGACACCGATGATCGACGTAGTGTTTCTGCTGCTGATCTTTTTCGTGTGCGCATCGATCGGACAGATTCGCGAATCAAGTCTGCCGACGCCTTTGGCTGCTGGTTCGATTGAGTCTGTTGATCCAGTCGAATCTCCGGAGCCACTTGGCGAAGTCTGGGTTCGGCTTTCAAGACGTGGCTCAGGTGAGGGAGTGGTTACAACGGCCACAGTTAACAATCAGTTGTACAATGACTGGGATCGTCTGCGACGTACTCTTCGAGAGCTGGCCAGTGTCGCACCGGAGATTCCAGTGATTTTAGACATTGATAACGGCGTTCCGGTTGGAGATTTTATCGACATTTTCGATACCTGCCGCTCTGCCGGCTTCGACAATGTTCAATTCGCCACGGCTCCGCAGCCATCCGCCTGAGACATGTCACTCTGGCGAAAATCGTTTTGCTGGAGAACATGTTGATCGCTTTGTATCGCGAATCGCATCGGCGCAGAATGTGAACGTTGATTCGGTTTAAACTCTGCTGAGTGTGTGCAGATTTCACAACGAAATGAGTGAGCCTCGATGAGTCATTGCCGTAAATTCGTAACGCCGCCGCTCAGTCGGCGAGAGATGCTTAGTCAATGTGCCAATGGGTTTGGCGCGGTTGCTTTAACGGCAATGATGGCGGATGGCGATCGATCCGCGAACGCTGCATCGGTAAATGAAGGGCGGCTGGTAACTCAGAGTACGCACTTTGAGCCGAAGGTGCGAAACGTAATCTTCCTCTACATGGACGGTGGCGTTTCTCAGGTCGACACGTTCGATCCGAAATCTGAGCTGGACAAGCAGAACGGAAAGCCGTTTCCGTCGAAGATCGAGAAGACTCAATTCAATAACATCGGTAAGACGCTGGCCAGTCCCTGGAAGTTTAAGAACTACGGCAAGAGCGGCACCCCGGTCAGTGACCTGTTTCCATACGTTGGCCAGCATGTCGACGACCTGGCGGTGATCAGGTCGATGGTTTCTCAGTTTCCGGAACACACGAATGCGAACTACTTTTTACACACAGGGCACGGTCAGCAAGGTCGACCGAGTATGGGATCGTGGGTTGGCTACGGCCTGGGCAGCGAGTGCAAGGAATTGCCGGGGTTTGTGATCCTGAACAGTGGATTGATTCCGCCGGGCGGGCTGGACAATTTCAACAGCGGTTTTCTTCCAGCCAGTTACCAGGGATCGGTTTTTGCCGCCCAGGATCCTCCGGTTTCGAATATTCGACGGACGGAAAAGACTGCGGGGCTTCAGCAGCGCAAGCTCGCACTACTGAAAAAACTCGACCGTCGAGTCCTGGAACACTATGGAAAAGCCGATAAGCTCGAATCTGCAATCGCCAATTACGAACTGGCGGCGAAAATGCAGACGGCAGTACCGGAGCTGATGAATGTTGCTTCGGAAACTAAAGAGACGCTTCTGGCATACGGTCTGGAAGATGAATTCAAAAATACTCAAACGTTCGGGCGAAGTTGTCTGATCGCCAGGCGACTTGTCGAACGCGGTGTTCGATTCATCGAACTGACTTGTCCCGGCGGCAACGGTGATCGTTGGGATCAGCATGGCGGCCTTGTCGATGGACACTCAAAGAATGCAAAGAGTGTCGATAAGCCGATTGCTGCCCTGCTGACGGATCTTAAACAGCGTGGACTCTTTGAAAGTACGCTCGTCATCTGGTCGGGCGAGTTTGGTCGAACACCGTTCGCTCAAGGGGCAAACGGGCGCGACCACAACCCGTTTGGGTTCTCAATCTGGATGGCCGGCGGCGGTGTAAAAGGTGGGATTACTTACGGAGCGACCGACGAGTTCGGTTACAAGGTCGTCGAGAATCGTGTTGAAATTCACGACCTGCATGCAACGATGCTTCACTTGCTCGGCGTTGAACACACAAAACTGACCTACCGATTCAGTGGACGTGACATGCGTCTGACGGACGTACACGGACACTTGATTGATGGGATTCTCAGTTGAATACTCGTTTTGGTAGATCGACCGCGGCTATGCCAAAGGTGGTTAGCTCACTTTTTGCTGTCGGATGCGAACGTCGGATTGCCGACAGATACGCTGGTTGGGCTAAAGTCGATATTGAAGTCTAACTGGAAAATTTAATATACACACGAATTCGCAATGTAGTATGTTTTTGCGTCTCGGTGAGATCGCTGTTGTTTATGGATTCTGCTGAAGCGGGCTGAGCAGAGCTCCGCGGAAGCCCTTGGGCCAAGGCTGAAGAAGGCGAATCGTCATGGATGCATCTCCCATAAGGGTCGTCATTGTTGACGATCACCGAGTTGTCGTTGAATCCCTTGCCGCGTTGCTTGATCTTACTGCAGACTTTTCTGTGGCGGGGATGGCAACGACCGCTGACGACGGTGCAGAGTTGGTCCTGCGAGAGCGGCCGGATGTTGCATTGTTCGATGTTGATTTTCCTGGTCGAGACTCATTTGACGTCTTGCCTCAACTGATGAAGCGAGTGCCGTCTACGAGGATGGCATTCCTGACAGCGCATCTCTCTGACGTATTTGTGTCACAAGCCGTGCGGATGGGGGTGCATGGCTATGTCTTGAAGGACGAGTCATCGGCAAAATTCTGCTCGGCGATCAAACGACTGCACGCTGGCGAATACGTCTTTTCAGACGCAGTCAGAGATCGACTGACATGGGACGCCGCGTCTGACCACTACACCTTACGTGTCGACAATATGTTATGCGGATTGAGTGTCCAGCAGTTGTCGATCTTGCGGCATCTGGCACGCGGCGAAAGTGTGAAAGAAATTGCTCGGATTCTTGGTCGGTCAGAAAAGTCGATCGACAGTCACAAGTACCGCATCATGCATCGCCTCGGAATCCACGACCGCGTTGAGTTATGCCGTTACGCAATCCGTGAAGGCTTGACCGTCGTTTAGACGTGCCCGAGTTCGTAGACCTGGTCTATTGTCGCAAGCCTGTTTTCTCGCAGAAAACGGCAGCGACTACTGGAAGTGCAGCGATTAAGAAAGCTGCAGAGATAGCCTGTCCGATCTGCGTCTGGAAGAACGAACGAACTCCGACGGGGTGTGTACAAGACGAACCTGTAATTGCCACCGGTGATGCCGTTCGGCTTCGACAGACAATGCCGTAATTGTGATTCGAGTAAGACCAGGGCTTTGGTGCGTCAGGAATGTGACTGTAGCCATGACTTCGTGGCGACCACTAAGAGACAGAGCTAGCCAGTGGTTCGCCTTGGTGATGACCGCTGCAGCTCAACCGTGTGTTGGTCTTCCAACCCCTTTCCCATTAGTTTCCCACCGTCGCTGCTTTGGCTGAATTAGACCGGACTCTCGCTCCAGGTGCCTGACGGAACTTTCCGTAGCTGACGGAGCTGAGGACTGTGCGGAAGCCGCAGTGCCAGGTACCTGACATGACGTCCCCTTTCATACGCGCGGCAACCCGGTAACCGGTGCAGTAGTTGGCGTTGCACATGAACGAACCGCCTCGTTGAATGCGTTTCGGAATGTTGGGTTCATTCGGGTCAAGGCTGTCGACAGGGCCGTATGGGTTTCGAATCGGGCTGTTTTTGTAGTAGTCAGGGCGGTACCAGTCGCTGCACCACTCCCAGACATTTCCAGACATGTCGTACAGCCCATAGCCATTGGGCTCGTAGCTGGCAACTGGCGAAGTTTTTTCATGTCCGTCTTGATTGAGATTCTTGAACGGCCATTCGCCTTGCCAGATGTTTGTCATCCAGCGGCCGCCGGGTTCCCTTTCGTTGCCCCACGGATACATTTCCTGGTTACGTCCGCCGCGCGCGGCGTATTCCCACTCGGCCTCGGTTGGAAGTCGCTTTCCCGCCCATTCGCAATAGGCAGCACAGTCTGACCAGGAGACATGTGAGATGGGCTGGTCCATGCGGTCCTCGATCCCCGAGTCTGGTCCGTCTGGGTGACGCCAATTGGCACCACGCTTGTACATCCAGACCAGGTAGATTTCGGCGGGCGTTGGCCGACGACCTTCGGGAAACGTTTGGCGGTCAAAATCCGGATTAAAGCAAATTGACCCCGGTACAAGTGCTTCTTCCGGGATCGCGGCTATTTGTTCTGGCGTGAGCTGATCGGCGAAGTCTTCACGTTTCGGCTTTCGTTCTGCCACGGTGATATAACCAGTGGCGTCTGCGAAACGTTTGAACTGAGCGACCGTGACCTCTGTTGAGTCCATCCAGAATCCATCGAGTTGCACGTCGTGAACCGGCAATTCGTCTGGGAAACCATCGGAACCGCCCATCTTGAATTTGCCGCCTGGCACCCAGACCATGCCAGTCGGCCGGTCAACCTTTGGTTCTTCGACGATCAGGGTTTGCTTGGCTGGCGGGCTGGTGTCGGCAGCCGATGCGCCTCCGGATGGATCAGAGATACCGTCGGGTTCCCTCGAATCGTCGTCGGCGCTGGCAGGATTCAGCGATGTGCTATCCGTGGCTGACGCGTCAGCGGTAGGGACGCGTGGTACAGGCGAATCGGTAGATGCGTCTTTGCTGCAGCCTGAGAATCCGGTGATGGCAAAGCCAGTAAATGCCAGCAGCAGCGTGCTGACTGAAATCGATGAAGGTCGCATGGGTTGATCTCTCTGAGGTAAATTCGAAGTGTTGATTCTAGTGACCAGAGGCTCCGTAGTTCAAAGGCTGCGAAAAATGCCGATTTGTGGTGGTTCGGCTATGAATTTGTTCGAAGCTGGGAACGCCTGATTTGTAAAAAGTCATATTGCCGAAGATCGCCGAGCCTTGATATAAGCCGGCCCCTCACACTGGCTGCCAGACTTTATTCCCATCCTGCGGTTGCCAAACGACATCTCTCAAACTCCGTTGTCGGCTCGGTTCTCGAGCCGTCCAATCCCAAATTTCAATCAAGTAATCGGTTTTTTCGACGTTGCGGTCTATCAGGATTCAGCAGTCACGTAATTTACGTGCGCCATGCCTGAAGCGTTGCTTCGTCGAGATCGCGGATTCTTCCTACAGATTTCCATCTGCAGAGGCTATTTATGCGAACGCGATTCGCAGATTTCGGTGAACTGGCCCGCGACGGCGGTACTCCGGTTCGAACGGAGCCACTTGCCCCATGGCCACAATTCGACGATGAAATGATCAATGCCGTTACGGAAGTTCTGCGCAGCGGTAAGGTCAATTACTGGACCGGCAAAAGCGTCCGTTGCTTCGAAAAAGACTTTGCTGAATGTGTTGGAAGTAATTTTGGAATCGCTGTATCAAATGGAACGGTTGCCGTCGAGTTAGCGTTGCATGCTGTCGGTATTGAAGAGGGTGACGAAGTGATCGTTCCGACGCGAACGTTTATTGCAACGGCGAGCGCAGTCGCGATGCTTGGCGCGCGACCAGTCTTTGCGGACATTGATCCGGTTTCCGGCGATGTTACCGCTGAAGCGATCGCCGCAGTCATCTCACCAAAGACGCGAGCGATCATCGTCGTCCACGCTGCAGGTTGGCCTTGCGACATGGATCCGATCATGGAGGTGGCAAATGAGCATGGTTTGCGGGTGATCGAAGACTGCGCCCAGGCCCACGGAGCGAAATACAAAGAACAGCACGTTGGAACAATTGGCGACGTTGGTGCCTTTTCGTTTTGTCAGGACAAGATCATCTCAACCGGCGGTGAAGGTGGAATGGTCGTGACTGCTTGCCCCGAAATCTGGGAGCGGGCCTGGAGTTTCAAAGATCACGGCAAAGGTTGGGACGCCATTCAGAACTGCCAGCAACAACGTACGGTGTTCAAGTGGTTGCATGAGTCGATCGGCACGAACTGGCGGATGACGGAAATGCAGGCGGCCATTGGCCGGGTCGCGCTTCGAAGGTTGCCTGTGTGGTTGAAGGCCCGGCAGTCGCATGCCGCATTGCTGGACGAAGAACTCTCAAACGTTCCGGGCATTGAAGTGTTGACTCCGTCCGCCGATGTCGAACATAGCTACTACAAACATTACGCCAACGTTGCGTCAGAAATGCTGAATGACAAGTGGTCACGCGATGAAATTGTGCGATGCATTCAGAAAGAAGGAGTTCCGTGTGGCAGCGGACTCTGCTGCGAGATCTATCTGGAGAAGGCCATTCAGGATGCTGGTTTTGCACCTGAAGAGCGTCTTGCAAGTGCTAGGGAACTTGGCGAGCGGTCGTTGATGTTCATGGTTCATCCAACGCTCAGCCGAGAAGAAGTTGAAGATACCGTTGCGGCTGTCGCGAAGGTGATGCGTGTTGTTGCTGCAGATGCTCAGCAGGTCGACTCTCTGAGGCGGGCTGCTTAACACACAGGGTCGCGAATCTGATTCTCAACTGCATTATCAAGGGCACAGGGATGTACAACGCAATCAGGACAAGGCTCTTTGGCAATTCATCAGGACGACAAGTTGTCCTTCGGTTTATGGCTGATTTTGTCACAGCAAACGTCGTGCTGGTGGCCGTAGGTGTGTTGCGGGTTCTGGTCAGCGGTCAGCTGGATCTGGCTGATCCCGTTGGGCAGGTCATGGCCAAGTGCAACCCGGTTTACATACTGCATGCGGGTTGGTTCGCAGCGACGGCCGTGTTGTTATTTGCTTTTGCTGGGCTTTATCGCCCGGTTCCAAGTTCACGCATCGGACAACGACTGCTTGATGTAACTGGAGCATGTGCTGTTGGTTTTTCCGGGCATCTGGCCCTGGGCGGCATCGTTGAAGACCGGTTGGCGGCAACTCTCGAAATCGCTGTTCCTGCCTGGGCTTTGCTGGGGCTCACCGTTTTTGCAACTCGATTTTCCAGCATGTCGGTGATGAAGCGTTTCCGAGTGGTTCCTCGTAATACGCCTGCAGGAAGTGGCAAAGTTGAGGACGTGCTGGTTGTTGGCGGGGCCGGTTACATCGGCTCAGTCCTGACGGATCAGCTTCTACTTAAGGGATACCGAGTTCGCATTCTTGATATGGAACTCTTCGGCCGAGATTCACTTAAGTCAATTCTTGAACATCCGCGGTTCGAATTCATGAGCGGTGACTTCCGCAATGTCGAAGATGTCGTCAAGGCTCTGCACGGCATGGACGCGGTGGTTCACCTGGCAGCGATCGTCGGTGATCCGGCCTGCGCGCTCGATCGCGAAACAACGATCACTGTTAATTATGCTGCAGCCAAGATGATGGCGCAGCTTGCTCGTGCAAACGGGATTTCACGATTCGTGTTCGCATCGACGTGCAGCGTGTACGGCGAGTCGGACGAGCTTCGCTCGGAAGATTCAGACCTTAATCCGGTTTCACTTTATGCAACAACGAAGATCGATGCTGAGCGTGCGTTGCTGGAAGCGGCGGATTCAGTGTTTCAGCCGACGATTCTCCGTTTTGCAACTGCGTACGGTTGGTCGTTGCGTCCGAGGTTTGATCTTGTAGCCAACCTTTTCAGTGCTCAGGCCGTGACCGAAAAACACATCCGTGTGCTTAATGGTGAGCAGTGGCGACCGTTCGTCCACACACGCGATATTGCTCGCGCATGCGTTTTCGCCATAGAGGCTCAGCTTTCAAAAGTGGGTAGCGAAATCTTCAACGTTGGTGACCACACGCAGAACTTCACGCTCGATCAGCTCGGTAAAATCGTAGCCGACTGCCAGCCGGGCACATTCGTCGAAGAAATTCGCAACGACGATGACGCTCGAAACTACCGCGTCGACTTTACCAAGATTCAACGAGTGCTCGGTTTTCGGGCCAGCGTTTCTCTGGAAGACGGTGTTCGCGAGATGGTTGAAGCCGTTCAAGCTGGCAAGGTTAAGGACTGGACTGACCCTGTTTACAGCAACGTCCGCACGTTGCAGGGAGTTGGGTTGGAGATTTTGAAGTTCGACCCGGCTGCTGGAAAGTCTGATCAGGAATTGCAGGCGACTCGGAAGTTTCTCTCACGAGTTGCCTGATCTGTTACCAGGAAAACTTGATCAGTCCGCTGCAATTTCTTTCGGGAAATGCGGCGTTCATAAATACATTCGGCTCTGATTACGGATCAGAAGTCGATCAAGGAGTCGTCATCATGCATATTCTATTTGTGCATAAAAACTTTCCGGCACAGTTCGGGCACATTGCCAGCTACCTGATTAAGAATCACAGTTTCCAGTGCTCCTTTGCTTCCGAGCTTCCCTCAGGAAATGTTGATGGTATTGAACGGGTGCAATACAAAATTCAGGGCGGAGCGACAAAGTCGACGCACTACTGCAGCCGAACTTTCGAAAACGCAGTCTGGCACTCGCACGCCGTGCATGAGGCCATGACGGCTCGACCGGACATTAAGCCGGATTTGGTGGTTGGGCATAGCGGTTTCGGCTCGACGGTGTGGTTGGCCGATCTGTACGACTGCCCGATCATCAACTACTTCGAATATTATTATCGAAGCAAAGGTTCGGACCTGGATTTTCGACCGGACTTCCCTGTCAAGCCGCAGGATGTGCTCAGGTCACGCAGCCGAAACGCGATGATTCTGCTTGACCTGCAAACATGCACCAAGGGCTACACACCGACGAAATACCAGCAGAGTTTGATGCCGGCCGAGTACCAGCCGAAGATCGAGCAAATCTTCGACGGTATCGACACGAACATATGGAAACGCAATCCGAATCCGTCTAGAGAAATTGCTGGGCACAAGATCCCCGAGGGTAAGAAAGTTGTCACGTACGTTTCGCGGGGTTTCGAATCGATGCGTGGGTTCGATGTATTCATGAAGTCGGCTAAGCAAATCTGCGACGCGCGTGACGACGTCATCTTTCTGTGCGTCGGTTCAGACCGAGTCTGCTACGGCGGCGACCTTAACCGTATTAAGGAAGAGACTTACCGCGAGCACATTCTCAAGCAGGACGACTACGACCTGGACCGATTCATCTTCACTGGCCGAGTCGATCCGCAGGAACTGGTCGACGTTTTCAGCCTGAGCGACCTTCACTACTATCTGACCGTGCCATTTGTGCTGAGCTGGTCACTGATGAATTCGCTGGCTTGTGGCTGCACCGTGCTTGGCTCCGCGACCGCTCCGGTTCAGGAGATGGTCAAGCATGGCGAAACCGGTTACACATCCGACTTCTTCGACGTCGACGGCTTCACCGAAATTGCGATGACTGTTCTCGACGATCCCGAAAAGCATCGCCACCTCGGCCAAGCCGGAGCAAAGCTGATTCAGGACGGCTTCAGCCTCGACAAGATGCTCCCGAAAATGCTCAACCTCTATGAGCAAACAATCGCCACGGCAAGCTAGTGTTGTTTCGCGTGCCGTATTTGATTTCATTTGTTGTTAATCGCGTAGCACTACTCGCTCAATTTGCTTTGTCGCCATTGCGAGTCGATGCAGTCACGCCGTGTATTTCCGCGATTAGAAAACGGAAACGTTGAAGGTCGTGCAGACTGTGCAGAAAGAGCACCAGGGTGGCTCGACAGCGCTCAGGTTGAGCAGAGACGGCAATCCTCAGCAGCGTCGTCGTTGTTGCGAGGCTGTGCCGTTTTACTCTTTCGGCGAGACCCGGATACAGGACTTCTGACCAGTGCTGATATTGTGAGTGCGGGATAACCGGTCGATGTCAGATTGCTGTATCCCATGGACCGCTCCTTTTCTTCCGATGGGTGATTCGTGGATGTCCTCGATAGTTCCAACGTCGCCGTGTTTGAAATTGTCAGCGATGATGGCTTGCCCGCACTGAAATTCCTGGAGTCCTTCAGCGATCCGGCGTTGTCGAGTAGTTGAGGCACCTTTCGCAGTCCGTCTGGCAGATACGCCTTCATCGCGTCCAATCGTCGTCACAGCCTGATAGTCCTGGATCGTGACGAGGACTCCAGCAGGTTTTAACCAGTAGCAGTGTTTGCAGATCAATCCGGCGGAGCTTGCCGGCCGGGAGTAGATTCGTCAATTGCGGCACGATCGACAACAGGCGATGTTTTGCTGATGTCGATGTTCGGAGTCGATATCGACTTGCGGTTGTACGACCGAAATCCGAAAGTGTGAGCGAATCACTAGCCGAATACTTCTGACGTGAAATTGTGTAATGATCAGAGGCTCGGTTCTGTAGTTCTTCTTTGTCGGAGTTCGTTGATGTTGAATGTCCGTGCTGATGTGCAGAGGCTGTTCAGGGTAAGTTCACTGGCGGCCTTGTTGGTGGTAGTTGCGGAGTTGTTCATGCCGGCGGAGAGGGCATTTGCTGTTGGGCCAGAGGCTTTGCCGCTTTGGCCGGAGAGAGCTCCGAATGCTCAGGGGAGTGCAGAGTCTGACACTCCGACGCTTCGAGTTTATCTTCCGCAGGAATTGGACGGCGGGAAGGCGACGGGTACTGGAGTTGTGATCTGCCCGGGCGGCGGGTACGGAATTCTGGCGATGGATCATGAAGGGCATCAGCTCGCTAAATGGTTTCAGAAGAAGGGGGTGGCCGGGTTTGTGCTGAGGTACCGGCACGCTCCGAAGTATCGACATCCAGTGCCAATGGAAGACGCTCAGCGAGCGATTCGGTACGTGCGAGCCAACGCAGTGAAACTCGGAGTTGATGCCGGACGAGTTGGAATCATGGGGTTTTCGGCGGGCGGACATTTGTCATCGACGGTCGCGACTCATTTCGACACGGGAAATCCGGATGCGAAGGATCCGGTGGATCGAGAGAGTTGTCGGCCGGATTTTGCCGCGCTGTGTTATCCGGTAGTCAGTCTGACGGCTCCGTATGCTCATAAAGGTTCCGGACGAAATCTCTTCGGGCCAGACGTCGATCAGAAAAAGCTGGAATCGCTCAGCAACGACAAGCACGTCACCGCTGAGACTCCAACGACTTTTCTGTTCCACACAGCGGAAGACAAGAGCGTCGACGCGCAGAACAGCATTGCATTCTTTCTGGCTTTGAGGAAAGCTGGGGTTGCCAGCGAAATGCACATCTATCAGGACGGGCCGCACGGAGTCGGGATGGCTCCTGCCGATCCGGCTGTTTTTGGCTGGAAGGATAGACTGCTGGATTGGATGCGCGGCTCTGGACTCCTCAGCGCGACTGCTCGAGCCGAAGTGACCGGGACCGTCAAAGTGAACGGCGAAGCTCTCCGATGGGGCATGATCGCTCTCGCGCCGCTCGACCCGAACAAACCGCGAGCCTGGACAATGGTCTCACGAGGCAAGTACTCAATTCCTGCCAGTCGTGGCGCGGCACTCGGTGAGAACGTCGTTGAGGTCTATGATCTCGGTTCTGTCGAGCCTCGTCCGACGCGAAAAGATTTCTCACGGATTGATCCCACAGAAGGGTTACGGCTGAATGTGGTCGCTGGCAAAAACGAGTTTGATCTCAGCCTGACGAAATAATGACTTCGTCAGCTTCGCAAACTTACTTTCAATATACTTATACGAATCCGAACTGCTTCCAAATGTCAAACACAACCGTGCCCGGGAATGACTGGGACGTACCTGCTGAACTTGCTGGAAAGACAATCTGCCAGGCGTTACGCGAGTTTCTTCCCGACCAGTCCTGGCGGCAAATCCGCAAAATGGTCGACCGCCGACGCGTGACCGTTTCGGGTGTGCTTTGTCTGGATGTTGCCAGGCGTCTGACGGCTTCGGAGAATGTGTTTCTCGCCGCTGCGCCGTTGCCGCCTCCGCCTGACGATGGTGATGTCAACATTCTGCATCTCGACGAATCGGTGGTCGTGATTGAGAAACCGTCGGGCATGGTTTCTCTGCGGCACGTCGCGGAGATTAACTGGCCGATCAAACGTCGCATGCAGCAGCCATCTGCCGATGAAAGTGTGCTGCGAGCTGTAGGGGCTGCAACTCGAAGCAAACGAAATCTTTCATCGTTGCCGCCGAAGCTGCGTCGTCAACATGTTCGGTCAGTGCATCGACTCGACCGGGATACGAGTGGGTTGCTGGTTTTCGCTAGGTCTTTGGAAGCTGAACAGAGTCTGGTCAAGCAATTTGCTGAGCACTCGGTAGACCGTGTCTATCAGGCGGTCGTCACCGGGACTGCTGGGATCGGCATTGTTCGAGGTCGACTGGTGCGCGATCGTGGCGACGGGCTTCGTGGCAGTACGACGTCGGAAACCGAGGGTAAAGCGGCGGTAACGCACGTCGAATCTGTAGAGGCGTTAGGTCTGTACTCGTTGGTAAGCTGTCGTCTGGAAACGGGGCGGACGCATCAGATTCGGATTCATCTGGCAGAGCAGGAGCACCCGGTCTGTGGCGACGTGATGTACCGCGGACTTTTTGGGAGTGGGACCGTACCTGATGAAAGTCGTGTTCCACGTCTGGCACTGCACGCTCGGCTGCTGGCTTTCGATCATCCTGAGTCCGGTCAGCGGCTGTCGTTTGAATCTGATTTGCCTGCTGATCTTGCTGTCTTTGTAGACGGGCTGCGTTCAGCGGCTGCCTCGCACAATGACAAGAACAAGGAGACCGGCGACTCGTGACGGCAAATCAAGACCTGCATGACGAAGTACTTGCCAGGAAGGACCGGCTACTTAAAGTGTTCCTGACGCTGGTTGGAGTTACAGATCTGCTGGCTATCGTCGTTGTTTTTCTGCCGGAGACGTGGCTCGCCTGGGCGCATGAGGCCGTCGGTTTGGGAACTCTCCCGCCAGGACGAATTGTCGGATATATGGCCCGTTCTACGTCATTGGTCTACGGAATCCACGGGGCGATGTTGCTCGCGATGGCGAGTGACGTTGCCCACTATCGTTCGTTGGTCCGTTGGTATGGCCGAGTCATCGCTGTTGCCGGTCTGATTCTGGTGGGAGTGGATATTGCCGAGTCGATGCCTGTCTGGTGGACGGTATTTGAAGGAATCGCTGTCGTCGGAATCGGAGTTGTGATTCTGAAGCTTTGTCACGATGGCCTTGGCAGCCGCGCCGCGTGAGGGCGACCATCCGGTGTGATGATCGGTTCTGTGTCGAGAGGCAACATGTCGCGAGATCACCACATGGATGTTGCCGCTCCACAACATTCAGGTAACGCTAGCTCTGAGGCGTTCACTGTTGTCGAATGTGCTGTCAACGTTTTGGAACAGCGAAAGTAGACAAAGTTTGAGGCTTCAGAGTGAACCGAAAATGAATCTCA
Source organism: uncultured Planctomyces sp. (assembly GCA_937904325.1). Lineage (GTDB taxonomy): Bacteria > Planctomycetota > Planctomycetia > Planctomycetales > Planctomycetaceae > JABMPE01. Next base: position 15,103 of record CALGTK010000033.1, on the reverse strand, counting down.
GCAACACTTTGCGCAATTTGGTCTGCTCAGCTAAGTGGTTTGGATACGCTGGCCACAACAGGTGCTCGTTCATGTTATCGGTCAAACCGGCCGGACTGCGGCACGGTGGTTGCGATTACCGGTCTGTCGTCTCAGTGACGCGTTGGACGGCGACGCGTACTCGACAGTTCAGTTCACGGCAGCGACTGCAGCCGGGGCGGAAGATCGAGAATCATTTTTGTGGCATGCTTGCCGCGTTGGGAGCAGTGATGATTGCGGTTTCGGAAATCACCACTTTTGAAGAGTTGGCGAATCTGCGTATTACCTGGCGTGAGCTCTGGGAAAAGACTCCGAACGCATCCTTCGTACAGTCATGGGATTGGTTTAGAAGCTACTGGCGGACCTATGGCGACAAACAGGAACTTCGCGTTCTGCTGGTGACTCTTCGGACGAAGCCGATTGGAATCGTTCCGTTAGTCACTCGTCACGTTGAGACGTCGCTGGGCACAGCTTCAGTCCTGTCCTGGCCGAAAAATACGTTCGTCCCGTTTTATGGAGCGATCGGACCGCACCCGGCCGCAACTCTAAGTACCGCATTCAGTCATGTTCGCAAAACTCCACGCAATTGGAAGGCGTTAGAACTTCCACAGATCGACGAGTTCGGGCGCGACAATCTTCGAACGAATAACGCTCTTCGGAACGCTCGACTGAAACCTCTTCGAATCGGTGCCGTGGCACATCCCGTTGTCGAGATGACGGACTGCTGGGACGACTACATGGGAAGTCGCAATATGTCGGGGCGGATGGATTTCATTCAATCCGAAAAGGTCATTGAGCATTGCGGGCCGATCTCGTTTCATCGATGGCGTCCTGCAGGCGGCATAGTCGGAGCGACTGATCGTCGCTGGGATCTGTTTCGAGTCCTCGAAGGAATTCGTCGTGATGTTAAAGGCCGGGGACGACGTGACGATTGCGAGCTGGCCGTTATGAAAGATGCTCACTCGGCTGCAGTAGATGCCGGGGTTGTTGAGTTCTGCTCTCTGACTGTGTCGGGCCGTCCAGCGGCGTGTGCATACAATTATCGGACAGGAAGTCGTCTCGAGAATGTGTTTCTGGGAGCTCGGCAGGAATATGGCGACGCTGCATTGAACTGTCTGCTCGGGCACATGGTCCGAGACAGTTTTATGCGGGACGACCAGCGGATCGTGTTTCATCCATATGATGCACAGCGAGTCGGGACGTGGAGCAACGCTGACTTCACTTCGATCGCTTACGGTCACTATGCAAAGTTCTCTCCGGTCGCTCAATTACTGAAACGTCGTCGTGCTGCCGAAGCGGAGGATTTTCCGGTTCAACGTCCACCGGTCAAAGTCGAAGTTGCTGCTGAAGAACAGGCTGCTGTGTCGGCAAATGCACCGTCACTCAAAGTTCACGCTGGCGTCTAGAAGCGTTGGGGATGAAGGTTACCGGTTGGTGTGATCCTGGAATCGGCATTGCGAACAATTGGTTGATGGATGCGATCGGAATTTTCGACAGAAAACCAATTGCACGGCGGAAGAAGCCGCGCGTGTTGTGGCTGGCTGGCCGGGGCAACGTCTACGTATACAGTTCCGGTTGCTGACAATTCAGATTCGAAACTCGGGTGATACGGCGGCTCAGACTTCAGAAGTTTGTGCGTCGCTGACTTGATGGCTTAGCCAGGCAGAAAGTAGAGCCATGAGACTTCTGATTCCTGCCAGAGTAATGCTTGCGATGGTCGCTATGCTTGGTGTGTTTGTGATGTTCGGGTTCTACTCGGTGATGAAGACCCTGGACACCCTTGAGCAGCCACAGTTGACGCTTCGGCGTGAAGGCTTAGAGACACGAACGATTCCAATGGCTGTCATAACGTTGAAGCCGGGAATGGTTGTTCGAAAAGATGACATCGGCACAGGGCCGTGGCCAGTTCGAGAACTCCGCGACGACATCATTCTGTCAGAACGTCTCATTGTTGGCCGAGTTGTTCAAAAAGAGATTGAGTCGGCAACTCCAATTCAAGCCGCGTCTCTTAGGAACGTGTCCGGAATGGCTTCCCCATAGTGGCACGACACGCTTTGTCGTCAGCACAAGCCATGCCGACGCGATGGCGTCGCGTGCTACTGAAAACTGGCAGTGATTAAGGACAGCATCCCTAAGCGATACGACGCGTAATCCAAAGAGCAGGTTGACGTTCCCTGATTATTTATCTGTAGAAACAGAGTATTTCAAAGGTTTTTTGGATGTCGGTGCTTTGTGATCTGCTGGCAAAAATTGCTGCTCTGGCGATGATCGGCTCTCGGATCGCGATCTTCCTGGCGATGGTTCCACGATGCGTACTCGCTCTGTTTGGCGACAGCTTTGCATCGCTGATCGGGTGCTCGCTGGGTGTAGCCGGTTACGCGTACTCCGTATTCGTCTTTCAACGGATCGAGTCGAGACTGTTTTATCAAGCAGACTGGAGTGGCTGCGGACTCCTGATACGCCAGCGATTCTGCTCCGAAGCCTGGCGATGGCAACGTGACCTTATTCTTTTGTCTATCCTCAGTGGCATATTTGGAGCAGGAGTCGGCTGGAACGTTACCGTGATCACGCAGGGTAGCCTGACCGATGCCAGGATCTTTGCGGCAATGTCGATGGGCATTCCGTTCGGCCTGGTCGTTTGGCTTTACCGCGGCACGCCGAGGTATCGACTTGATTTGCCACTCACTGAATCGTAATTCTGATTGACGATGCTCGCTTAAGTGTCGTCTTTGTGAATCTCGACGGCTACCGGTTGGAAGAGCCCTCCGGGTTCCACGTCGTCGTCCCACACGATAGTCAGGTCGACGGACAATTCATTCGAATGCTCGAGTACTTCCGTCATGTCGAATGAAACCGTTTCCGAATTGTTCGACAGACTCCCGAGCGTCTTACCGTTTACGGCGACATCAGCTCGGCCACCAATCCCGTCGAAAGCGATGTGTACCCGCTCGTTGCTGTCGAGATTCGTTGGCCGCTGAAATCGTCTGCGGAAAATGACCCGCCCCGACATGTTGCCGAAAGTTTCCTGAACGGAAGACGGCATACGGACCCGGAAATTTTTCAGTAGTGGATAGTCCATCGTCAAGTTTTCGTCCTGAGCCGAAGTTGCTGATCCGGTCGGCCCCTCAAACCATTCGTAATCCCAGGGCCCTTTCAGGTGTATCCGGTGAATTGGCTCTTTACGCATCGCTCTGGTCCTGATCTAGCGGCTTTTTGTGTATTGATTTACTCGGTCGGGACGGGGATCAACGAGCGTCGATGCTCGTCTTTGTGCAAGTTGCCCGCAAGTGACCTGTTTCGAGTCGACTGGCGAGTTTCGAGCAACGTTGCCGGTACTGCTTCCTGACGAGTGTTAGCGGTCGCCGATGCCTGTTGACGTGTCGTTAATGTTCTCGGCGAAGTGATGCATAAATACGGCGGCGGCCACGGCAACGTTCAGTGAATCGGTTCCGGAGTGCATCGGGATCGTGACTCGATGGCTGCACAGGTCGAGCCATTCAGTATCCAGACCGGCATCTTCGTTGCCCAGTATAACGGCGACGTTGCCCTCGGTAGGGCAATCACGCAGTCGTAACGCGTTGTTATCCAGAATTGACGCGACCAGATTGAAGTGATGCTGGTCGCGCAGCGTGGTCAGCATCTGACTCAGGTCTTTACCGGCTTCGATGATGGGGATGTTCAGCGCGCTGCCCATTGAGACTCGCAGAGCACGTCGGGAAAATGCGTCGCAACAGGCAGGTCCCAGCAACAGGGCTGTGGCGCCAAAACCAGCCGCTGTTCGGATAATCCCTCCCATGTTCTCCAGGTTTTCGACGCCGCAGCAAACGGTGATCAGGTGGCGCCGCTCGATTTGCATCAGTTCTTCTAGCGTCGGTGGAATCTTTCGGATGCCGCAACCAAGCATTCCGGCATGGAAGGTTTGGCCGACCAGCATTTGTGCCAATTGATGCGGAACGACGAACGCCGGAACGTCGTTACGCAGGTGTGGCTTCAGCAGGTCGACGTGCTTATCGCTCGTCAAAACCGAAGCGACACCGAATTCGCTTTCCAGAAGCCGAATCGTGAGCTTCTTGCCTTCAGCGATGAACTGCGCAGACCACCGTGTCAGGTTCGTTTTTTTGATGTTTCTGTAAACGTCCAACCTCGGATCATCGAGGTCTGAGATTTCTATCAGTGGCATGAGTGTGGGGCCGTTCGGGAATTCCGCCTCGCTTGGTTCAGTTGGTTTTTGATACTGATTCTGTATGGCAGAGCAGGGTGAGCAGATCAGAGGATCGCACTATACTCCGGCAACAATCTCTGCTTGAAGTGACTCATTCCTTGAGTGTCCGAATCGTCCAATGTCCGACCCTGCCGAAGAAAATCCATCGCCGCCGCAGGCCGCTGCGGGAAAACGTGTCGTCGTGATCGGCGGTGGGCTGGCAGGACTTGCTGCTGCATCGGCACTTTCGTCGCGCGGCATGTCAGTCACGGTGCTGGAGTCGCGGCCCCGGCTCGGTGGTCGAGCCAGTTCGATTGTTGATCGCGATACCGGCGAAACCATTGACAACTGTCAGCACGTTGCGATGGGGTGCTGCACGAGCTTTCGGTCGTTTTGCGAAGATACAGGTTGCTCAGATCTGTTTGAGACTCAGAGGGAACTGTATTTCGTAGGTCCGCCTGGCCAGGCGAAAGTAGTTCGCTTTGCAGCATCGTCCTTGCCGGCTCCACTGCACCTGGCGTCGTCGTTCATGAAAATGCCCTGGTTCACGCTTGGCGAGAAGTGGCAGATAGCGTCCGGGTTGCGAGCACTGGCGAAGGACAGAACGAAGACGGATCGCTCGTTCCAGGATTGGCTTGATGGCCAGCGTCAGTCTGAAACGGTGCAACGCCGATTCTGGCATCTGGTTCTGGTCAGTGCTCTGAGCGAGTCGCTTGATCGTATCAGTCTTCACCATGCGCGGAAAGTTTTTGTCGACGGGTTTCTCGCCAGCCACGACGGATGGCAGGTTTCCATCCCAACAGTGCCTCTTGACGATGTTTACGGGACTCGGATATCAGCGGCGTTGCGGATGCATGGTGTGGATATTCGGGTAAAGGCCGGCGTGCGGCGATTGCTGATTGATGGTGGAGGTATTTCCGGAGTCGAGATGCGTGACGGTACTGAAATTTTTGCCGACGAGTTTGTACTCGCTGTTCCGCACAACCTTGTGAAGTCGATGTTGCCCGACGACTGTGCAGAATGCTCCGACGTCGTTTCGCTGGATCGATTGGAATCTGCTCCGATCGCGAGCATGCATTTGTGGTACGATCAACCTCTGACCGAGTTGCCGCATGCGACATTTGTCGATCGACTCAGTCAGTGGATGTTCAATCGGACGGTACTCAGTTCGGCATCGCCGCTTCTCGATCGGTCGCCTCACTCAAAAGGAGTGACGGAAGACGACGGCGGTTGTCGCCTGCAGGTGGTAATCAGCGCGGCTCATGATCTGTCGGCGATGTCTGAGCAGGAAGTTGTCGCCAAAGTGGATTCGGAATTACGTGAAGTCTGGCCGGACAGCCACAGGGCACGTCTAATTCACGGTCGAATGATCACGGAGCACCGAGCGGTTTTCTCACCGCTGCCGGGTGTCGATGAATTTCGATCCGTCCAGCAGTCGCCGATCTCGAATCTTCAGTTTGCGGGCGATTGGACTCGAACGGGTTGGCCGGCCACGATGGAAGGCGCCGTCCGCAGCGGCTACCTGGCAGCGGAAAACATTCTGGCCAGAGCCGGTAGACCTGACACGGTCGTTGCCACGGACCTGGCACCGGCAAGGCTGTATCGGCTGTTGTTTTCGTGATTTGTTCAACCGAATACGGTAGCCGTTCGCCGTTCGCCTTGAGTCGGAAGTTCTATTCGTAAGGAAAGTGGGAATCAGCCTGGGATGACGGTTGTGGCGCGTCATGCCGATTGTGCAGCTCAGTGACTTTCTACGAGTCTGGCAGGGCCAGCTCACGCGAATGGAGAGCCAGTGTCACAAATCCTGTTGTCTCATGTGTTCCCAACGGTCAAACTTCCCAGCTTCTGAACGAGATCAGATTCCGCGGGTTTGAGATCTCGGCTCCGATTAATTGAGTGGCCGATTCAGGCAGTGCCTGATGGCTCGAAAGAAAGCGTGAACCACGATGTTCCGAACAGCTCCTCTCCTCGCGGCTTTGGTCTGCCTGGCCGTGTCGCAAAGTGCGTCTGCCCAGGGAATCATCTGGAATCTCCCGGAAGACGGAAGCCTTGTTCATTACGAAGGCACATATCGGCAGATTGAAGCCCAGCCTGGCTCCAGCGAGGGGAACCTCGAAATGGAGTGGATCCGGCACCTCACGATTAAGTCGGTCGGAAAAGAAGATGCCGAGTATCGCAGGAAGACTGTGCCGTGCCGCTGGATCGAAATGAAGTTGCAGACTGGCCGCGTGAAGGATGGCTTGATTGCCACGGGGACAGTCGGGGAGCGAATTTACAAAGTGCTCGTGCCTGAGAGTGCGGTCATTGGCCAGACTCGTGACAGCGAGGGATTGCCAGTTACCTATTTGCCGATCGTCCGCGGGTTTCGAAAAACGAACACTAAAGACGCGACTCCGAAAGAGATCACTTCAAAGGTCCTGCAGATTTATCCGATCATTTCGCTGGTTCGGCACTACAGGGATATGACTCGTGGCAATGTGCCGGAGTCGGTCCTCGTTGGGCAGGAAGAAGTGGACGCTACCAAACTGACGGGCAACTTCGAGCAGGAAAGTCTCAACGACCGGGTCCTGCATGAGTCGTCGCTTTACCTCAGCGAGTCTGTACCGTTTGGACTGGCGAAATGGAGCGTCAAGATCACCCAGGAAGCCAAAGGTGAAGTCGAGCCGCGGAGCGAGTTTCAGTTCGTGTCGGAAATCACCGTCGACATGACTGCCAGACGGATTGAAGGCAACGCCCGCAGCGAGTTGGTCGTCCAGTAGAGATTTCCGGGTCGGGCGTCGCTTCCGGGGGATGTTGTAGCTTTCGCCAGTTCGAGATTGGTGACGTTTAATGCAAGGTGTTCGCGCAGCGGTTTGAGACGCAGTTTCCGGCGTTAGAGAACGTGGAATATCGGCATATTCGAGCAGCACGAAGTGCGTCATCGGAAATGAAAGTGGCCGCCGCCTTCGGCGGTGGAATGATGTTCGTATTCAATTCAGTGTCGGATGTTGTGGCCAGGGCTCGCGACTGGCTGCGGGTTGTTCCGCAATAAAACGCGTGAGACGTTGCTTGTGGCTCTCTGACTGTCGGCAATTCAGGAAAGATTTCCGGATTATGCTGATTTATCCGAAGTTGCGGCTTCAGGAATGCCGATGACTGTTTCGGATACTCATGTGCCATCGGTCTTGCCGCGTCACATGACGGACAAATGAGCCCAGTCAGGATGAACGGGACGGAACAGGCATGAAGCTTGAACTTCTGCGAAAACAGGCTGTCGCAATCCTTGGAGTCTGCGGTCTGGCCATGATGGCCACAGGCTGCCAGACGTCGGTTGGCGGGCAGACATTGCCATCGGCCTACTACCTGCGGGACGACGTCCAGTACTTCCCGGCTGGCCCTGAATTTCTGCTGACAAACACGAAACAGGCGATCGAGCAGTACAAACTCGACCAGACCGGTTTCAATGAAGATTTCGGTGCGGGAGACGCCGGGCCGGGCGTGGGCGGCGGTTTCGATTAACGATCAGTCTAAGAAGTTTCGCTATTAAAAGAGCCCGAATGCTTGCCGGACGAGACTTGATGCCCAGGCGTCAGGAACACTGTTCGAACGAGCGTTGCGGGCTTTTTTGAGCTTGTTTGACGCTCAGGTATGCGAAAGAAGTTGCCAGATATTCTGTGAGATTTGCTGTAAGATCGTAGATTCTGAAAGAATCGTGGTTATTTCGGGCGAACAGGATTGGGGCTCGATTGGGTCAAGTGTTTGACAATGGGAAATGCAGTCGTAAAATAAATTCCCGCTCCGCTCACTCCACCTGCTCCTCGCGGGCGAACCGAGTGGACATCCCCATGCCAGATGGTCTGTGAATCCCCTTCGGGACGGATGTCCGACTGATCGGTCGTTTGCTCTGCCTGCCTGTTGCTTCAGCAGGAGCGTCGCTTCTTTTGCTGGGCGTTCGAGTTTCAGACGTTCTGAGTATGCACACTGTCCATTTGAAGATTCTCGCAGTCTGATTTTATGACTCCTGCGAAGATTCGCGGAGTGATTGATCATTTAACTTCGAGCGGACAGTGGTTCATTCGAGCATGGGCATCTCGTTCACTGGAGCTGTATTTTAGTTTCGCGAGGCCAGACCTCCGGAATGTCACCGCGAAACTGTCAGGAGAGCAAACATGTTGCTTGGAATCATCCCATTTGTTGGTGGCCTTGGATTGCCCGAATTAATGATATTTGCGGTGATCGTTCTGGTGGTGTTTGGCAATCGAATTCCAGGAACGATGAGGTCGCTTGGACAGAGCATTGTGGAGTTTAAGAAAGGGACGAGCGACGCTGAGGATTCCAACGAAGACGTCGCTAAAGATTCGTGATCGATAGTTGCTTTCACAGCACTCCAACGTTGCCGTGTTGGCTGAATTATCGCTAAAAAATTCAAAATCAACGTTTTACATGAGGTGTCACATGACTGGTATTCTTGCATTCTTCCCTGGTGGAGCTCCCGGATTTCCTGAACTTATCATTTTCGGCACGATCGCTTTAATGCTGTTTGGCAAGCGTCTTCCGGAAGTCGCACGCAGTCTTGGTAAAGGCATTGTCGAGTTCAAAAAGGGCGTGCGAGGTATCGAGGACGAAGTGAGTACGTCGACGTACAACTCGTCGGCCAGCACTGCTTCAACTCCACGACCGGCTGCCAGCGAAGAAGTTGCTGAAGTCACCGCTCCGAAGTTCGAACCACCCAGGTTTAATCAGGAAGACAGCGAACAAGAGGACGCGTAACCCTTGTAGCGTCATCTACTCACTCGGCGTTTTGAAGAGCGGCGTAAATTCCGAGCCAGTGGCATAACTGACTGCGGAATCGTGCCAACTGAAATTTAGAATGCAGAGATTCCCGAGAATTCTTGCAGAGGTAAGGAGAGTCTCCTTGCTCCCTGCCATTACCTCAGCGCACTTTGCGTTCTTTTTTATTCGGTATGGCAGGTCAGGCTCTGTCTCACGAATTTTGACATCGCGGTCCGCAATTGTCCCTCAAGTGCTCACTCAATGAATCGTTGAATTTTGTTTCCAAAAATTCATCAGGGGATGTCCGACCAGGGAACGAAGAACTACTCAACTGTTGCCAGTCTCATTGCAACACGACAAGCCAGCAGGAAGCTTTCGATGTTCAGCTTCTCGTCGACCGTGTGAATCCCCTGCTGACCGCAGCCCATCGTGACAGTGGGGATTCCGTTTGCGGTCATCCAGTTGGCATCCAGACCACCGTTTGAGATTCGGTACTCCGGCTCCATCCCCAGTGACTCCATCACAGATTTTGCTGCCTCGACTGATGGCTCGCTAAGATTTATTTTGAAAGATTCGTATTTCAGGCTCGATTCAAATTCGACGGAGCCTCGTTTGCCGGCAGAATTCTGCAGCGCGCGAGCAGCCTTCTGGAAAGTCTTCCTGAACTGATTAACGATCCTCTGTCGAAACTTTGGATCGTGGCTGCGAGCTTCAGCTCGGACGTGCACGTTCGGCATGACGACATTGGTTGCCTCGCCGCCAGAGATGGATCCGATGTTGCTTGTCCCGGAGTTGCGACCTTTCTGGATCAGCCCGTGCCAACCGTCGCGAGTCAGATCGGCGATCGCCAGCGATGCGATCGCTGCGGCATTAACACCGTCTTCAGGGTGAGCACCCGCGTGGCTGGCAATTCCGCTGACTTCGATTTCGATATTCACGTCACCGGTTGCTCCGACGACGAGCATGTTTGGCGGGCCGCCGTCCCAGTTGAACGAGAGTTTCGGGTTTCCGAGTTTTGAAACACCAACATGTCGTGCCCCGACAAGACCGACTTCTTCCTGGACAGGCCACAGCAGCGTCAGAGGCGGATGCGGGAGTTTCCGTTTCAGAATCTCAAGAGCCGTCGTAAGTACGACGCCGGCTCCGGCGCGGTTGTCGCCTCCGAGGGCCGTTGTTGGATCTTTCGGTCGAATCAGGTCTCCATCACGGACTGGCCGGCAACCCACACACAGCGGCACAGTATCAATATGCCCCATCAGAAGGCGTCGCGGCCGCTTCACTGTGCCGGGCAGTTTGACGATCAGGTTGCCGACCTCACCTCCGAGATGACTTTTCCTGTGAGCGGAATCATGCTGGATTGCCGATGCCGGAACGCCTGCTTTCTGAAGCTCGCTCTTGATGAAGTCGGCGATCGCGCGCTCTTTACCACTCTTGCCAGGAATCGCCATCATCTTTGTGACACGCGAGATCGCCGCCTTTTCATTGATCGAAATACCGGCTGAGGATGAGTCAGAGGAACCTGCTCGGGCTGCTTTTGCCATGACTGTTGGACCTGTTACTTACGGTGTGGTGTGTGTGGTGTGTGTGGTGTGAGAACTCAGCAGATAGATGGGAACGCCGGCCGCCAGCGGAATCAATGCAAGCAACGAAAGGTTGCCTGCATAGCTGACACTGGAATAGATCATGTAGACGCAGCTCAACATGAAGACAAGAGGGACGACCGGGTAAAACGGTGTTCGAAATGGTCGGGGGGCATCAGGTTGCCGAAGACGGAAGACGAAGACCGTCGAACCACTCAGCAGAAAGAACGACCAGAATACGGGAGCGGTCGCTGCCAGCAGCGTGTCGAAGCCTCCACCGAAGTCCGCCCACGGGACCGGATCACGACCGACCGCCGTGACGACAGTATCGACACAGCTTCGCCCTATTTTGGTTCCGACGGTAACAATCAGAATACTCGTCAGAGCAGCCTGAGCACTCAGCGACCAAACGGGTGAACCAAGTTTCGGGTGCCATAGGCCTAGTTTTGCAAAGAGACTGTGGTCAGAACCAAGTGCCGCGTACAGACGCGATCCGGTGAAGATCAAACCGTGAACGGCGCCCAGGGCAGACAGCATGACCAGCACAGCGATCGCTTGAACGCTCCAGCCGCGAATGGTTGGACTCAGCAGCTTGGAATTTGCAATGACATCCGTAGCTGGCGTTCCGGATTCTCGAATCCCTGCAAACCCAAGCCCCTGCAGATAAGCAACATTCACAAGCAGGTAGATGCCGGAAATCAGGCCAATTCCAATCAGCAGCGACTTTGGCACGTTCCGTTTGGCGTCGTGGATTTCTGCCGAAACCATGGCAGCGTCATTCCACCCGCCATAAGCGTACAGAATGAAAACCATCGCCAGTCCGAATCCGCCTCCGCCAACAGGCATTTCGGTGGTCAGTGATTCTCCCGAACCAGCAAGCAACCCAACTGCCAGCAGCATGACCAGGCCGATCAGCTTCGAAAGTGTCAGTACGTTCTGAACCATCGTGCTTGTCTTCACCCCGAGAATATGCAGCGTTGTCAGCAGGAGAACGGAAAACAGTGCGAGCCCAAGTCCGGACGAAGCGTCCCACTTGAGCAAAACGATGGCGTAATCAGCAAAGACGTAAGCCATTGTTCCGATGCTGCCGCTGAAAACTCCGGTTAGCTGAGCCCATCCAAACAGAAATCCCATCCGCGGTCCGTAGGCGCGTGAAAGATAAACGTACTCGCCACCGGTTCTTCGATGCAGCGTGGCGAGCTCGGCGTAAGTCAACGCTCCGCACACTGCAACGACCGCTCCGAGTCCCCACGCAATGAGTCCTTCCAGCGGCGACGAAACATTAGCGAAAATAAGCCCGGGGACTTTGAAGATCGACACCCCTACGACGATCCCCACAATAATGCTCACCGCGTCCCACAACGACAGTGACGCTGGTGGACCGTTGCTTTCAGATTTCACGACTGACTTGTCGACTTGCAGTTCCGTCATAGACTCAGTCTTTGTCCGAATAGGTGTGAAGCTTTATACAGGGTGCGTCTCGAAGCACCATGAATTCACGCGACACTGTGGTGTGTGCGAGACGCACCCTACCGCACGGATCGAGACTTTAGCGAACGCTCCAACAGATCAAACGCGGCCGTTATCCGTGGTTGCACGCCTGTCAGCAGATCCTCACAGAAGTTGCGAATGAAATCCGGCTGCCAGGGTTCATGCAAGTAGTTGACGCGGCTTTTGCCGTCGACTCTGGCCAGCGTGCAGGCGGCCAGATGCTCGACCGACTGGCGTTCGAATCCTGAGTCACGGCTCCCGTCGATCAGCCATGCTGGAGCGGGATCAGCGGAAAGTTGTTCGCTGTAAATCTGCCAGAATCGCCGTGCCGGAACAATCGCCTCAGCCATCCGCTCATGATGCTTTACCGTTTTGAGCAGCAGATGGCTGAGAAAGAACCCGATGTCGAACCCCGGATCGCCGTAGTGGCCGGTTTCAAAGTCAACGATCACCGGCCCGTCGCTCGTCAGCAGGATGTTCTTTGGACTGAAGTCTGCCAGGACCAGGCAGTCGGTACGCTGAGAAGTTCGATCGATCAGCGAATTCAGCGGCTCTGAAAAACGCGTGCACGTTTCGGCGACGTAGCGGTAAAAGGGATCGAGACGCAGTTCGTCGAACACTGTCTGATCACTGGTTCGCTCTGCAATTTCTGCATTGCCAGTCGAACCGCGATGGATCGCTGCCAGATGCTCCGCCAGGGTTTCTGCAATCGACGAATCGAAAACACCGTCCAGCAGATCGGCTTTCCACACTCGATGATCCGCGTCGATCGCTTCCATCGTGAAGAGGTAGTTGTCGCGATCTTCTGACAGAACTTGCGGAACGGCCTCGGCCGGAAGCAACGTCGCCAGAGTCTTTAGAACGTCAACCTCACGCCAGATTCGGTCAAGCTGGCTGAACCAGTCAATCTCCGTTCTCAACTGCTCACGCGACTGCTTCACGACGAAGCTTCGCACCGGAGTGTCGACGCGAATCACGATGTTCGATACACCCCACGCCAGTTCGGCAGCTGTCGACTTTGCTAACGTGTCGGTACCGAGCCCGAGCTGTTCCCACTGTGGTCGACCGGAGTCGGCGAAATAAACGAGGACATTGGAAGCGTTGACTTCAAACATGGGAAGCAGAGTCTCAGGTTGCAGTGAGGTTTGACAGCGTTCTCTGGCAAACTTACCAGTCACAAGCGATCCCGTCATGCGTGTCTCGGCTTTGTTTCAGAACTGAGTTCCGTCTACAAAACCTACCGACGACCTGCTTGCGTCGCTGTCCTGTTCGTTTCCTGTGTTCTTTGGTGAGGCTGATGGGGTATCGAAATCTACGGGAGTGTGTGACTGATCTCGAACGGGCCGGGCATCTGGTGCGGATCGAGGCGGAGATCGACGCGCACCTCGAAGCGGCAGAGATCCAGCGCCGAGTCTACGAAGCAGGCGGGCCGGCGCTCTATTTTTCCAATGTAAAGGGCTGTCGATTTCCGATGGTCAGCAATCTGTTTGGTACTCGCAAACGCGTTCACTTCATGTTTCGCGACGCGATGGAAGCCGTCCGTCGACTCGTCGAGTTGAAGGTCGATCCGCCCGCCTGTGCGAAGAGACCGTGGCGGTATCTCGGAGCCCCCTTCACGGCGCTCCACATGCTGCCTCGCAGTTCGAGAAGCGGATCGATCATGGAATGTGAAACTACGATCGATCAGCTTCCGCAGTTGAAGAGCTGGCCGGATGACGGCGGGGCGTTCATCACACTTCCGCAGGTTTACACGGAAGACGTTGATCGTCCCGGTGTCATGAACTCGAACCTGGGTATGTACCGCGTACAGCTTTCCGGTAACGACTACGTGACGAATCAGCAGATCGGTCTGCATTACCAGATTCACCGAAGTATTGGTGTGCATCATGCAAAATCGATCGAGAAGGGCGAGCCGTTTCGAGTTAATATTTTCGTCGGAGGCTCACCGGCCATGACACTGGCGGCTGTCATGCCACTACCAGAAGGACTGTCGGAGCTGACTTTCGCCGGAGCTCTCCAGAATCGTCGAATCAAAATGGTGCGGCAGCCAGGCCGACCATCAATTTACGCCGAGGCCGACTTCTGCATCAGCGGCACGGTTGATCCTGACAGGCTGCTGCCGGAAGGTCCGTTCGGCGACCATCTTGGGTACTACAGCCTCGCTCACGAGTTTCCCGTGCTGAACGTTGAGAAAGTCTACCACCGACGGGACGCCATCTGGCCGTTCACCGTCGTCGGCCGCCCGCCTCAGGAAGACACGGGCTTCGGAGACATCATTCACGAGATCACCGGACCGATTATTCCGACCGTGCTTCCCGGAGTCAAAGCCGTCCATGCCGTCGACGCGGCGGGCGTGCATCCACTTCTGCTGGCGATTGGCAGCGAACGTTACACGCCATACGACGGCCAGCGGCGACCTCAGGAAATTCTGACTCAAGCCAACGCGATCCTGGGCCAGGGCCAGTTATCTCTGGCAAAGTATCTGCTGATGGTCGCTCACGAAGATCAGCCAGCGCTCGACGTAGAAGACATCGACGCCTTCCTGCGGCATCTACTTGAGCGAGTGGACTGGCGACGCGATCTCCATTTCCAAACTCGCACGACGATGGACACGCTCGACTACAGCGGTACGGGAGTTAACCAGGGCTCAAAAGTTGTCATTGCCGCTGCCGGCCCCCGCCGTCGCGAATTGCCCACCGAGCTTCCTGCAGGCGTCTCGTTACCCGACGGCTTCCGTAACCCGCGAGTGTGCTCGCCCGGTGTACTTGCCGTCGAAGGTCCGAATTACCAGCCGAATTCTGACGGTGCCGACGCAAGCTGTCGCCAATTCTGTGAGCATTTCTCGGAACAATCGCCTTTGAGCACGTTCCCGCTGATCGTCATCGTTGACGATAGCGAATTCACCGCACGACAACTGAAGAATTTTCTCTGGGTCGTCTTCACTCGGTCAAACCCGGCGAGCGACATCCACGGCATCGGCTCATTCACCGAGCAGAAGCACTGGGGCTGCCGAGGCTCCCTGGTCATCGACGCTAGAATCAAACCCCACCACGCCCCACCG
>CALGTK010000032.1 GCA_937904325.1 uncultured Planctomyces sp. | reverse complement strand
GTGCTTCGTGCCCAGGTGGACCGCATGCTCGCGCACCGGAATCGATGGGCGCTGGCCGAAGGCTTTCTGAGCCAGTGGGCGAGCCTGGATCGGTTCGACGCCATCGCCATCGACGACGAGCAGCATCCCACGTTCAACGACGGCCTGCGTCTTTCCGCCCGTCTCGAACCGCAGCATTTCTTTGACACACTGATTGAAGAGAACCTCCGCATTGATCAGCTCATCGATTCGGACTTGGTCGTGATCAACGGCCTGCTCGCGGCTCACTACGGGATCAAGATTCCAGCGGCTGGCAACGCCTTTCAAAACGTTCTAATCGCTCAGGACTCGCCACGCGGCGGACTGATTGGCCAGATGGCGTTCCTCACGATGGGATCGAACGGCGAGCGCTCGTCGCCGATTATTCGTGGTGTCCTCGTGGCGGAGAAGTTCCTTCACAAGAGGATCGCTTCACCGCCCGCAAACGTGCCCGAGCTCGCGTCCGCCAGCGACAAGCCGCTTGCGGTGAAGGAGATCATCGAGATGCACCAGCGCAAGGCCCAGTGTGCCTCGTGCCATCGCAAGCTGGATCCCATCGGCTTCGGATTGGAAAACTTCGACCTGCTCGGCCGATGGCGTGACACCGAGATCGTTGGCAACATCGGCAAGAAGAAAGGAGCGGGCAAGGTTATCCCGGTCCGCAGCTCCGGCAAGTTTCCCAACGGGGCGACATTCAACAACCTGAATGAATTCCGAGCCGGACTGCTTGCGCAGAAGGACAAGCTCGCTCGATCGATTACCGAAGGTCTGCTGTCGTACGGTCTCGGCCGCCATGTGGAATTCTCTGACCAACAGGCCATCGAGAACATCCTCAAAACATCAGCGCAGAACGACTACCGAATTGGCGACCTGATATTCGCCATCGCAAGCCATCCGGTGTTTCGCCGAAACGACCGACTGGATAACCAATACCGATCAGCAGAAGGACATAGTCCATGAGCTTTCATCTTCACAATCGTCCTGCATTTCTGAAGCGATCGTATTCGCAGCTACGCTCCATGTCGTCAATCGTGTTCGTTCTTGCTATCGGCATTCAAAGCGTTGCAGCCGCGCAAACGGCGGAAGAGGCTTGGGCGAAACTGCGTGGGGCGGAACGGAAAGTCACAGGCGTGTACCAGCTGCCCGAACGCGATCCGAAGCTTCCCAACGTCTTTATTTACGGAGACTCCATATCTATCCATTACACACCCACAGTACGAGAGGTTTTGGCGGGGAAGGCGAATGTCTATCGCTTCTACGGAAACGGAAACCACTCGGGCCGATTCATTCCAGCAATGACCAAAATGCATACGGCGATGCGTGACGAAAATGTGGAAGGGCACTGGGATTTCAAGTGGGATGTGATTCATCTGAATGTGGGAATCCACGATTTGAAATATGTCCGCAATAAGCAGATGAACCCGCCCGCGCAGTACGAGAAGAACCTGAGGGCGATTTTCGATTTTCTCGAGAAGACCGAGCCGGACACGAAAATCATCTTTGCCTCGACGACGCCATTGCCACCGGGAGGCGTTTCCTACTGCAAACCAGGCGATTCAGCCGTTTACAACGAAGTGGTAAAGAAGGTTCTCAAAGACTATCCCAAAGTCATCTTGAATGATCTCTATGCGCTGACCAAGCCGAACCCTGATTGGTACAGAAAGCCAGCGGATGTGCACTTTGGAAAAGAAGGGTGCCACAAGCAGGGCGAGCAAGTGGCGACCAGGATCCTTGAGGCGTTGAATTACCGTAAAAGTCAAACAGCAAACGAAACGGCCAAACCATGAGCATTCACATTCAAAACCGACGTGCATTTCTTCGCACCGGCTCCACCGTCCTGGCGCTTCCATTGCTCGAGTCGGTTGGCAAAGCAAATACAGCCGCGGTCAGTCCAAAGAGGATTCTCTTCATCGGGTGCGGCTTCGGGTTTACGAAAGACACCTTTTTCCCGACCGAGGCCGGTCGCTTCGCCGACATCGGCCTGACGCCGGGTATGAAACCGCTGGAACGCCACCGGAACGACATCACCATGGTGTCGAATCTGACCAACCTTGGCGCGACCAATCCCCACGGCGGCAGCACGTCCTATCTGACCGGGGCGAACGTGAACAACACGCCCGGCAAGAAGTTCCACAACTCGGTGTCGCTGGACCAGGTGATCGCCCGGAAAATCGGTCTGGACACCCGCTTTCCGGCACTGACCCTGAGCGACACGGGCGGCCCCAGCCAGGACGGTCACGGGCAAGGGTTGTCGCTCGCGTGGTCGGATCAGGGGCACCCGATTCCCGGCATCACCAACCCGCTCGATCTCTATGCCCAGCTCTTCGGACAGGCAAAGGAATCGCCGGAGGAACGCGAATTCCGCCTCGCGCAAAAGCGGAGCATCCTCGACGGGGTCACGTCGAGCTTCAAATCCGCGAAGCAGAAGCTCAGCAGGAACGACCAGGAAAGACTGGAAGACTATTTTCAGTCCGTCCGCCAGATCGAACAGAATATCAGTCGGGAGGTGGAATGGGCCCAAACGCCGAAGCCGAAAGCGCCCGTGCGTGAGCCCCGAAAGGGCATGGACGGATTGCAGGCGTTGAAAACAATGCACCAGCTCATTGTCGCGGCGTTCCAGACAGACTCGACGCGGGTGATCACCTATCGCCAGCCCGTCGCTTCGGTCCTCCAGGGCCACGGCGTCAATCTCAATCCGCATTCACTCTCGCACTACGGCCTCGATCCCAAGCGGCGGGAGGCGGCGGAAGTGAAGGACGTTCTCTTCATGCAGTTGCTCGCTTCACTCATCGACCAGTTCAAGTCCAAGCAGGACCTGAACGGCAAGAACCTCTTTGAATCGTCGCTCATCAGCTACGGCTCGAATATCCGGTCCGGTCATGGCCTGCGAGGCTGCCCCGCAATCTTCGCTGGAGGCGCTGCTGAAAAGGTAAAGAAGGGCGAGCACATCATCCTGCCGGAACAGGACACGCCGCTGGCGAATTACTGGCTGACGCTGTTGCAGTCCGCTGGAGTTCCACTCGATGGCTTCAGCCACAGTACAGGAACGCTGGGGGAACTGGTTATATGATCCGCTGTAATGTCACGAATAAGAAGTGTGTGATTCGATTGAGCGTGGTGATCACGGCGTTGGTCTGTTGCTGGACAAGCGAATGTCTTGCGCAATCTAACAACACGTCGAAAGGTGAAGCTCCGGCGAAGGAAGAACAGTCAATGCGTCTGTTCTTCAGTACCTATTGCGCGCGCTGTCACGGCGAGAAGAAGCAGAACGGCGACGTGCGTCTGGACAAGCTTGACCACCGGATCGCCAACCATGCATCGCTGTCGGCGTGGCAGGACGTGCTCGACGTCCTGAACACCGGGGAAATGCCGCCCGAGGATCAAAAGCAGCCTCAGAAAACTGAACTCACGTCGGCCATCGGCTTGATAACCCAGAACATTAGCTCGGCTCACAAACGGTTGGCGGCGACGGGTGGCGTGATCTCCATGCGCCACCTTACCAAACGGGAATACCTGGGCAGTATGAAGGATCTCTTTGGTGATGACGTGCCACAGGACATTCTGCCCGATGACGTTAGCGGCGGTTTCGATACCAACGGCTCGGAACAGTTCTTCTCTCTGAAGCAATACGAAAACTTCTACAAAGCTGGCAACGAACTGGTTCAGAGAAACGTTCACTCACTGGTGTCTCCTTTGGCCCGGCCAACGCCGCTCAGGCACGACCCGGAGATCGTACCCTTTGAATCAGCCAGGGCGCAGTATGAACAGATGGTGAAGGTCATGGAGCTGATCGACGCTGGCGCTCCGCCCGCGGAAATCGCCAAGGTCGATCCGAAGGTCGCCGATGCGGGGCAGGTCAGACTGTTCAAACAAAGATTTGAAAAACGCATTGTGAAGCCAAAGACACAATACGAAAGCCTGAAGGGCAAAAAGGGGTTGCCGGGCGGATTCGCGTACACGGTCGACGTGAGACCTCGCAGCGTCTATTCGCTGACCATCAACGCGGTTGAAACGAAGAGTAGCGAAGTTGGCATCCGTGTGAATGATCAGAACATTGGCGCTGTTCAATTCACCGCCGGTGAGTCCCAATCGTCCAGCATCAACATTCGCACCGGACTGTTTGATACCAGCATCAACATCCGAGTCGCAGGAGTCAAACAGGATGTCTTCGACTACGTAACTCTGACAGGCCCGTACGAAGACACCTCACACGTGCCATCGTTCTTTGAATCAGTGATCAGTCCCGTGGTCCAGAACGCAAATGCCAGCGACGATGAAGTCGCGGCCATGTTGAAACGATTTGCCGACAGAGCCTTTCGCTATCAGGGCTTCGACGACGAATATATTGCCGAACTTGCCAACGTCTACAAGCTCGAACGAGACTCAGGCAAAAGCGTCGCTGACGCGGTCGTGGAGCCCCTGACAGCAATCGTGACCGCCCCGGCTTTTTTGTATCTCAAGGAAAAGAATGAAGGGTCGAGGAGCGTCATCAGTCAACATGAGTTCGCCATTCGTGTGGCCTACTTCCTATGGGGATCACCTCCGGATGACGAGCTTTATGCTCTGGCAAAGTCAAACCAGCTTTACGACAAGACTGTGATGAAGGCTCAGTTTGAAAGGATGCTGGCTTCACCAAAGGCGGATGTTTTCCTGACCGACTTCATCAACCAGTGGTCTGGTATCAGTCGCTTCGATGAGATCGATCTGCCCGTCAAACTTATTCGGAGCGGGTTCCAGAATTCGGCTCGTCAGGAGCTCAGTGAGTTCTTCAAAGTGCTCGTCCGCGAAAACAGATCATTGGACAATTTGATTGACTCGGACTTTGTTGTCGTCGATCGGCAACTGGCTCAGTACTACGGTTTCAAAGCCAAAATCGATGAGGGGTTCCAAAAGGTTTCGCTTCCGAAGTCCAGTCCGCGAGGAGGAATGCTCGCCCAGGCCGCGTTCCTCATCTCCGGCGGTTCAGGCCCGCGGACATCGCCAACGATTCGCGGAGCAATCATCCGGGAGAAGTTCCTGCATGATCCAGTGCCGCCACCCCCGCCCAACATCCCCGCAATTGAAAATGAAAAGGGGCAAAAGCTGACCGTCAAACAACTGGTCGATCGACACAAGAATGTCGCTCAGTGTGCTTCATGTCACGACAAGATTGATCCGATCGGCTACGGCCTGGAGAACTTTGATTACCTCGGTAATTGGAGGACAACCGAATTGGCCGGCGGTGCGGCAGCGAGCGGTGCGAAGTCCAAAAAGCGAAAAGGAAAAGCCGCTCCCAGGAAAGCGGAGCCCGAAAAGATCGCCATCGACGCGAGCGGTTACCTGGGAGACGACCGATTCGAGGGTATTGAAGGCCTCCGGAACGTCCTCGCTCAACATAAAGATCAGCTGGCTCATTCGGTTTACGAATCATTGCTGTCTTATGGCATCGGTCGAGAGATTGAATTCGTCGACGACCAGGACGTCAGCGCCAATCTCAGTGAACTCAAAGAACACAATTACCCGCTCAAAGAGATGATCTTTGAGGTCATCACATCCAAAACATTCGTCACCAAATAAAACGAAAGATAGACATGAGCCTCTTTACAGCATCTTCGCGTCGTTCATTTCTGCGGTCGGCCACGGCCTGCCTCGCTTTACCGTGTCTGGACACGTTCGCCACGGCAGCCGGCGATCTGCCCGGCCCGAAGAAGCGGATGATCTTTTTGGGTCAGGGCTATGGGTTCCTGCCCGATTTCTACCCGGAGACAGACGGCAGGTTTTCGGAGATTGGCCTGACCGAAGGCATGTCGCCGCTGAAGAAACATCAGGACGACATCACCCTGCTGGGTAACCTGCTAAACGTCGGAACAACCAACCCGCACTCCGGCAGCCTGACGTTACTCACAGGTGCCGCATACACCAGTCCCAATTCAATTAAGAATACCGTGTCCTGCGATCAGGTCGCCGCCGAGCATCTGTGTCGAGACACTCGTTATTCACACCTGACGCTTAGCACCGAAGACAAAAAAGGGCACGGTGATCGATGCTTGTCCCTGGCGTGGGACAAAAAGGGCAGTCCGATTTCAGGACTCACGACTTCGTTGGAACTCTATGACAAGCTGTTCTCGGCGACCGAGTCCAAAGAAGCGGTGATGCGAAGAATCCAGACACGCCGCAGTGTTCTGGATGCCATGAAGGTCAATGCGAAGTCGATCAGTCATCAAATCGCGAAGACAGACAAAGAGAAACTAGACGAGTACTACCAGACCATCAGACAGGTCGAGCTGGGCCTGAAGAAACAGTTGGACTGGGCGACTACGCCGAAGCCGACGGCACCTTACGGACACCCTGACACGATTGACGGAGAGTCCGAGGTCAAACTGATGTTTGACATGATCGCCCTCGCTTTTCAAACGGACCAGACTCGCGTGTCGTCCTACATGATGCCATCACAGTCCGTCCTCAGCAGCATGGGCATCACCATCCCCGTTCATGCGTTGTCTCACTACAACATCTCCGAGGAACGAGCAGTGAATGCTGGTTACAGGGATAAGAAGTGCACCGAGTTATTCGGTTACCTGTTGGACCGTCTCAAAGAGAAGCAGGATGTCAGCGGTCAGAGCATTTACGACAGCTGCATCGTCAGCTACGGCACAAACATTCGATCCTCGCACGGCATCAAGGGCTTTCCGTTGTTCCTGTCGGGCGGGGGCATCAAGAATTTGCGACTTGGTGAGAGCATCATACTTCCCAAAGACACACCTCTGGCCAACGTCTGGCTAACTCTCCTGCAGCAAGCAGGCTTACCGATCGATCGATTCAGCCACAGCACGGGGACTTTGAGCGAGATCCTGGCTTAGTAGTCCGAACGGTTGGTTCAACGAAGGACGAAATAGCATGAAATCTTTGAAGTACATCGCGGTGAGCTACAGGCGTAACAGATCAGTTGCGTCACGATAGCCAGATAAGGACCTTACCGTCTATGAGGCACATGCTAATAAACGCGATCGTCTTAACAGTATTCGTTGGGATTGCGCAGGCGGACGAGGGGAAGACAAATTCCAGGGTTCGCTTTGAGAAGCAGGTCAAGCCGGTATTGAAGCAGCTCTGTTTTCGATGTCACGGACCCGACCAACAGGAAGCACAACTCCGGATCGATACGCTCAGCATCGATCTGGTCAACAGCGATGCCGGCGATCATTGGGAGGAGGTTCTCAATCAACTCAATGTGGGAGCCATGCCGCCCGAGGATGAGCTACAGCCGACGCCCACTCAACGAGAGTCAATAACTTCGTGGATCCACAGCGAATTGAAACATGCTGCCGAGGTACGCAGGGCTTCGGGAGATGGCAGTTCACTGCGCCGCATGACCGGCTACGAATACAGCAACACGATGCGGGACCTGTTGGGCATCGACCTCGACTTCTCAAAAGACCTCCCGCCGGAGGGAGCCGCTGAGGAAGGATTCAAGAACAACAACTACGTTCTGGGGACGTCGTCCATCCATCTGGAGTTTTTTCAATCCATCGGTGAGATGGCTCTGCGCA
>CALGTK010000031.1 GCA_937904325.1 uncultured Planctomyces sp. | reverse complement strand
CAAGAGGTCACCCGGGGCACCACCGCGAGTGGTCGGTCTGGACGCTGAAACCGGTGACCTGCTTTGGTCATACGAAAAGTCAGCGAATCGAACGGCAAATGTCTCGACGCCGCTGGTGCACAACAACGCTGTGTTTTCGGCATCAGCCTACGGAACCGGCGGCGGGCTGGTTCGACTGACGAAGTCCAACGAAGGCTTTGTCGCAGAGCCCGCTTACTTCGAATCCAGGATTCAGAACCATCATGGCGGCATGGTGCTGGTTGATGGTTTCATTTATGGAACCGGCAGCGGCAGCCTGATCTGCATGAACTTCGAAACCGGCGAAATTGTCTGGCAGGATCGTAGCGCTGGAAAAGGTGCCGTGACCTACGCCGACGGACACATTTATCTGTATGGTGAAAAGAATAAAGTGGCTTTGGTTGAGGCTAATCCGAAGGAGTATGTCGAAAAGGGATTTTTTGAAGTTGACAAGGGCGACTTTCCGACGTGGGCTCATCCTGTTGTCGCGAACGGACGACTCTATCTGCGAGACATGAAAAAAATCACCGCCTACGACATCAGGAAGTAACTGACGAATTTTGTCATTCCCGTGGATGCGGGAAACCAGCACGAACACTGGGTGCCCGTCTCTGCACGCATGACGTCGATTGAAATTGAATTGTTGTTTTGAACAACAATCAGGAAGACTGCGGCCGTGCCGCTCCATAGGAATTGAAATGTCCGAACCGCTCAACAAGTACAGCTCAAAAATTACGCAACCGCGATCGCAGGGTGCCTCGCAGGCCATGCTTTATGCGACCGGGATGTCCGCTGACGACATGAAAAAGGCTCAGGTCGGAATCGCCTCGGTCTGGTATGAAGGTAACTCGTGCAACATGCACCTGCTGGACCTGGCCGGACGAGTCAAAGAAGGTGTTGAGAACGCGGATCTTTTCGGAATGCGGTTCAACACGATCGGCGTCAGTGATGGCATCTCGATGGGCACTGATGGGATGAGCTACTCGCTACAGTCCCGCGATCTGATCGCCGACTCGATCGAAACGGTCATGGGCGGGCAGTGGTACGACGGGCTGATCACAATTCCTGGCTGCGACAAAAACATGCCGGGTTGCGTAATGGCGATGGCTCGAGTCAATCGGCCAGCAATTATGGTCTACGGTGGTTCCATTCGAGCAGGCTGTTCGGACCGACATCCGAAACTCGACATTGTGTCGGCTTTCCAGTCGTACGGTCAGTACATCGGTGGATCGATCGACGACGATGAACGACAGGAAATCGTCCGCAACAGTTGTCCCGGTCCTGGAGCCTGCGGCGGGATGTACACGGCAAATACGATGTCTTCAGCGATCGAAACGCTGGGCATGTCGCTGCCGTACAGTTCGTCGATCCCTGCGGATGATCCTTTGAAGCACGGCGAGTGTCTGGCGGCGGGCGATGCGATCAGGCATTTGCTCGAAATCGATCTCAAGCCGCGCGACATCATGACTCGCGAAGCTTTCGAAAATGCGATGGCCATCATCATGGCGCTGGGTGGTTCGACGAATGCCGTTCTGCACCTGATCGCGATGTCGCGAGCTGTCGATGTGAATCTGACGATCGACGATTTTCAGTCCGTCAGCGACCGCATCCCTTATATCGCCGATCTCAAGCCGAGCGGTAAGTACGTGATGGAAGACCTGCACAACATCGGCGGTATTCCGGCCGTGCAGAAGTATCTGCTCGAAAAGGGATTGCTCAACGGTGACTGCATGACCGTTACGGGCAAGACGATGGCCGAAAACGTGGCCACTCTTGATGGCCTCGCCGAAGGGCAGGACATCATTCATCCGGTTGAAAAGCCGCTGAAAGATTCAGGCCATATCCGCATCATGAGGGGCAACTTCTGTCCGGACGGAGCAGTTGCCAAGATCACCGGCAAAGAGGGTCTCAAATTCGGCGGCCCGGCTCGGTGCTTCGATTCTGAAGAAGACATGCTCAAGGGTCTTGAAGACAAAGAAATCCAGAAGGGCGATGTCATTATTATTCGGTACGAGGGACCGAAGGGCGGACCCGGCATGCCGGAAATGCTGACGCCGACTTCAGCCATCTGCGGATACGGCCTGGAGAAAGATGTCGCTCTGATCACCGACGGTCGGTTCTCTGGTGGGTCGCACGGATTCATAGTCGGTCACGTCACGCCGGAAGCTCAGGAAGGCGGCCCGATCGGTCTCGTGCAGAACGGGGACACCATCACGATTGACGCCGAGGCTAACGCCATCACCGTCGACGTCTCCGACGAAGACATGCAGAAACGCCGCGAAGCCTGGACAGCTCCACCGTTCAAAGCGACTCGAGGAACGCTTTACCGCTATATCAAGACGGTGAAGTCAGCGTCCGATGGCTGCGTGACTGACGAGTAGGCTGAGGAAATATTTTAATCGCTGAGGACGCAAAGGTGACAAACACAGAGGACACGGAGAGCTAATCGGCTTGCCCATCCTCTGCGAGTTTTCTCCACGAACTCTGCGATTCAAAATCCAATGCATAAGAAAAGCCCCGACGACCAATTGGCTGTTGGGGCTTTTCCAGTGATGCGTCGTTTCAATCGTCGCTTCGACTATTCGGTTCGGCTGGTGATTTCCAGCAGGTGGTAGCCGAACTGAGTCTGAACCGGGCCGTGGACGACGTTAACTTCATCGTTGAAGACAACTTTGTCGAATTCAGGAACCATCTGGCCTTGTCCGAATTCTCCGAGGTCACCGCCCTTTTGACCTGATGGGCACTGCGAATGTTCTTTTGCCACTTCGCCAAAGTCTGTGCCGCCTTCGATGTCGGCTTTCAGTTTCAGACAGGTTTCTTCGTCCGGGACAAGAATGTGTCGAGCAGATGCTCTGGCCATAGTAAGAATCTTTCTGTGGTGTCTGCAGCAGGCTCAACGTGTGTCTAAGTAAGTGAAAATCCTGCCCGATGCTGTGAGCCTGCAACGCTGAAGCTCAGGACAGAACACCTCATCGATCGCGAGGTGCTGGGAGCTTGTTAGACCGTATCCGCGATGTCAAGCACGGGTCACCGTTCTGCTCGTTCGAGCGTGATTTACTGGCCGAGGCAGTACAGCATTTCCTGGCGTGTGTCGCCTTCCCGGTGCGCGACTCGCGTGTAGATGCGATTTCCGCAGATGACTGGTGTCGCGAAGACTTCGTCGCCGAGTTCGTTTTCGCCAACTGATTCAAAGTCGACTGGAGAAGCTTTGAATATGTGGGTTTTCCCGTCTTCGCTGGTCACGAAAATGTTTTCCCCTACTAGAACTGGCGACGATGTGAATTTGCCACCCAGACGTTTCTTCCAGAGTTCTTTTCCGGTGTCGACTTTCCAGCACATGGCGATGCCGGCATCGAGGACAGCGTACAGGTGTTCGTCGCTGATCAGCATAGATGGGACATACGCGCGGGTTTTGTTTTCCCAGACGGGTTCTTTTTGCGAGCCATCAGCTTTGAATGCAGAGATGTGGTCTTTCGGGTAACCACCGCTTGTGAACACCAGGTTTCCGTCAGTGACCGTCGACGTCACGCATTCAGTGGTCGCACCAGGATTCTCCCAAAGCTTCTCACCGGTTCTGGGATCGAAACTCGAAAGCAGATTCAGCCCGGTCAGAAAGACCTGATCGCGACCGGCTGCTTTCAGAATGATCGGCGAAGGGTAGTTGGGATTCTTTGGCCGGCTGTGTTCCCAGATAATTTTCCCAGTCTGTCGATCAAGCGCGGCGACTTTCCCACCGAGTTTGTTGTCTGCAGAAACGATCACCAGCTTGTCGTAAAGAGCGGGCGATGAGCCGTATCCCTGATGGATCTGGTAGTTAGTGATCTTTGTCTGCCAGATTTGATGTCCGTCAAGACTCAGAGCCGTTGTGTAAACGGCTCCGTCGTGCAGAAAGTTGATGAAGACTCGTTCCCCATCGCAAGCCGGACTCGACGACGCCATCGTCGCTTTCTTGTTCATCTTTTTCGGAGGAACGCTTGTGTGCAAATCGGTTTTCCAGATTTGCTTGCCGCTGTCTCGGGCGTAGCAGATGACCGACTGGACGTGAGTGTCGACAGCGGCAGTTGCCAGAAAGACTCGGTTGCCAACAACGATCGGCGAACCGTGTCCTCGTCCGGGAACGGGAATTTTCCAGACGACGTTCTTTTCTTCGTCCCACGAAAGAGGCGGCGTCTGATCAGCAGCGGCATGACCGTTGCGTTCAGTTCCTCGCCACCACGGCCAGTCTGTCTTTTCGAACTTGATCGGATTCAGCGGAACTCGACGAACAATCTCTTCCGCCTCGGTCGTCGGAGATAGAAAGCTCAGGCTGAGTAATTCAAAAAGAACAAATAGTCGCAACATGATTTTATTCCTCAGTCGGACGATTAACGTTTTGGGCAACGGGTGATGGTGGTGTGAACTTTTTACAGGCATTTAGCAGCCTGGCCACACGGTTACCTGGCAGGCAACAAGTTTGACGCGTTGAACGCTTCGAACCAAGTCATTCATCGATGTAGACCAGATCGCTCCATCGCGGAAATGCCAACTTCCAGAACCGAGCGGATCCGCGATATCCGCCCTGACCAGGAAACCCTACTGGCACGTCGAATGCAGCCGATCCGGCAAGAGTCGTCAGGACCCCCGTAAACGGCAACCCGGTCGCCCCGAAAGAAATTGTTGCTGATGGAAAAACACAGTCCCTGACCGTCTTCGTCGACATTAAGCATTCAAGCTGGATTGCCGTTCGTATCCTGCCCTCAGCCTGCACAAATCCAGTCTTAGTTCATGTCGGTGATGGCCCCAACCGAGCCAGTCGCCGCAGCGCCGAATGGTTCTGCAAAGCAATCGACGTCTGCTGGAACTCCAGGAAAACCTGATCCGTGAAGAACAGCAGACCGTAGCCAAAGCCGCCTATGAGCGCGCTGTGACGGCTTACGAAAAAGTGCTTGCCGAGAGTGTTGCCGACTGAGTTTCACGACTTCTCCCATCTCAATATGGTCTTGACCGAATTCACTGAAACTCGCTATCTCACGATGCCCCTCTTCAGGAGTCGATCCTCGATTCCGCATGTCATGCCCTCCTGTGGCACCATTTCTGGTGAGATTTTTCCTACTACTTTTCCTTTGCGCTCTAATTCTGTCTGAGTTTGCTCCGCGATGTTTCGCACAGCAATCTGCTGACGGTTACGGACTGATTGCGCCTTGGGAAACTCCAGCTTCCACCAATTTCAATGTAACACCGGTGCAGCAGTCTTTGCAGCAAAATGGTATTGCGTTGCCGGTGGGACTTGGTGAGCCGCTGGATCCGATTACTGGTCTTCCGTTGCGAATGACATCGCTGGAGAACTCGAACGGGACCGGACTCGTACCGGGAATTACAGATGGCACTACGGAATTTCCTGTGCCGATTACCACTCCGCCTGATTTACCAGGTACCCCGTCGATTCATCGAGCGGACACGGCTGGAACGCCAGCCGGGCGGATCCACCAGCAGACGACTCCGCTTCCCGCACCGATGCTGCGACCGGATGTCTTGACGCCTGCTTTGCCAGTGCCGCCTCAGACACCGTTGCTGCCGCCTTCGATCATTGACCCTTTTCAGCACAACGATCTGTACCAGAACGGTGGGCCGATTCAGTTTGATGGTGGAATTGAGATCCCGGACGGCGGCGACGGTTTCCAGTGGCCGACGCTGCCCGAAGCCAATCCGCTCATCCCATTGCCGCGTCTTGATCCGGCACTTTTCGATGCCGGAAACCGCGACGGTGAACTCGACTGGATCGACCTGATTGAAGAGTACGCGGGGCGAGCAACTCGCAGTGACATTCCTCGCGATCCCGCTCGAACGCCGCCGCATGATCGAAGCTGGCTACGTTTGGAACACTGGCACGCCGACCTGACCATTGACGGCAGCGGTTCTGACAAGTTTGGTCTAGCGTCGCTCTATGGCGGAGTGACCGTTGGCCTGGCCAAGTTTCGTGGGATCACCGTGACGCCGTCGATCGGCATTCATCAAGGGCTCGGTACTGCTGACACCAAACTTGAAGAAGAGCTGATTGATTTGCAAGTCGACGTTGCGTGGATGCACCAGCTCGACGAGCGGTGGCGAATGCGGATGGAACTCGGCGCGGGCATCTATAGTGATGGTGACATCGAAAAAGAACTTGACGCGCTTCGCGTGACGGGAATGTCGCTGTTCACTTACGAAGCCAGTCGCGACATCCAGGTCGTCATGGGAGCGGCATTTCTGAATCTGCACAACCAGGAGTTCTACCCCGTCGCCGGAGTCATCTGGCAGCCGCTCGACCATCTGCAGTTTGAAATAGTGTTTCCGGAATGGAAGCTCGCGGGTTTCATCGCCGAACAGCAGGAAGGCGAAATCTGGTCGTACGTCGGCGGTGGATTTTTCGGTCGAACCTGGCGTGTTCAGCGTTCCAGAGTTGGCGAAGATCTGGCGACGTTTTCCGATTGGCGAGTGAATGTCGGGATGGAGAAACGGCACATTTCGGGCATCACCTGCTTCGTGGAAATTGGCTGTGTGTTCGACCGCGAACTTCGCTACCGATCGCACGTCGGAAACTTCGATGCGGACGAGCTTGCGTACGTCCGAGCGGGCATGCACTTCTGATCTCTGGCCACGTCAGGACGGGCCATCGATAAATTTATTTTTGTTAACCTTGCTCACGCTTCGAGTTTCCCTGTCCCGGGCTATGCGAGGCCGAATTTACGGTGCTCTGTGCTATTACCTTCGCAACCGTGATTCCTTGAGCCAGAACGACTGAGGTCATAGGCCTCGGATACCATTGCCGGCTGCTGCTTATGTGGGCTTAGCGAAACCGCACCGACAAACCGCTGCCGATGAAGACGTCGTCGGATGCGTCGTTGAGCCCGTAGCCGGCTCGGATGTCAAACTGAATGTCGTTTGAAAACAGGTAAGTGATGCCGCCGTTGAGGTAATGCTCGGGTTTTACTCCTCCGGTTGCCGCGTGCGGGAACAGGCCGTACCACTCGACATAGCCGCCGACTTCTTCCGTGATGCCGAAGGCCGCTGTCGCTGACTGAGCCCATTCTGTGTAAGCATTGCCCGTGTCGTTGACAGCTCGGTTGAACTGCGTGCTGCCGGCGACGGAGAGGTCGTCACTCATCGCCCACGAGTAGAGCCAGTTGACTCCGGGAAGTACCTGGTCGTTAGTAAAGGCGCTGCTACCGGCCGGGACGGTCATCTGCGGCAGGATGGCCATTTCCGGCAGGATGCCTTCCTGCGGTGTCAGGCCGATTTTTAATCCGAGATAGAGGTCTTCGGTTCCAGTTGTCGTGTCGTTTGGTCCGCCGGCCGGGTTTCTTTCTTCGATGGTTGGAAAGGCGGCGAAGCGGAATTCGAGCCAGTCAGCCAGAATACCGTAACGGAACAGCGGTTCACCGATACTGTGCGAAATCGTTTCGCTGCCGTTGTCGCGGTTTTGCGTGTAGGTGTATCCAAATTCGAGCTGCAGGACGCCTCTGCCGACCGTCGATGACGCTTCGGTGAAATCAGGCCGGTCGGTGACGAGTGGTTCGTCAAGATTCGGTCCGTCGGTTTCGCCGGAGCCGTAACTCCACCGCATCAACGTGCCCGGTCCGTTACCGCAGCCTGGCGACGAGATCGCATCCCAAAGTCCCAGCACCGGGCAACCTGATTCTGATTCTCTGCAGCCCGCACCGCATCCAGCCCGGCTTGCACCGCAGCCCGCTTTCGTCGTGCAGGCTGTATTCACGTTGCAGAAGTTGGCTGTGCAGGCTTGCGAACATGACGCTGAACAACTGGCAGCCGACGTCTGGATAAACGATTCGGCCGTAACGGTCGTCGGAATCAGGCCGGCGAATGGTGACTCCTGAGCAGAAGCCGAATTTGCCATGACAGCCGCAGCGGACATGGCCACAAGAAATCGGACGACGATCCGTTGTCTGGCCACGGGGCTTGTAAGGTTCCACATTTTATCTGACCCTTCCTTGAGTCAATCTCGCCGAAACCAGTTTCGACCGCCGCCGTTCAGACAGCTCAGTTTATGTTTATTCGTTAGGGAAGCCCAATATTTGAAGTTGTTGGCCGTCTTGGAGCGCTGCAGTCAGGGTGAGCAGTTTCTCTTCGGTAGACGTAATTGCTATAACGGTCCGCGATTTTTGCGTTTTCTTAGTTTTCGGCATAATTGCCTTGAGCGGTTGAGCCGAGTCCTTAACCTTTTTTGAGTCGTCTAAAACTGGAGTGCTCCGTTGGGCAGGCAGCCACCGATATACAACGCTGAAGAACGAGACTTCCTGCGAGCGGCCAGCGGCTTCAACGCCGAGCTGATGGATTTTATCCGTCCGCATGTCAAATCCGGCGCGCGAACCATCGGTCTCGACAAAATGCTTGAGGAGTACACCCACGACCACGGCCACACGCCGGCATGCCTGGGATATGCGGGGCCTCCGGGAGCGCCGCCCTATCCCAACGTCAGTTGCATCAGCGTGAACGAAGTCGTCTGTCACGGGATTCCGAACGAGTATGAGCTGAAGGATGGCGACATCGTCAACATCGACCTGACGACGATCGTCAACGGCTGGCACGGCGATCAGTCGGAAACGTTTCTGATCGGCGAGGTCTCCACCGAAGTGAAACGTCTCGTCCAGACGACCTTCGAATCACTGTGGGTCGGCATCCGAGCCGTCGAGCCGTACGGAAAAGTTCGCGATATCGGTGCCGCCATCTACAAGTACGCGACCGAACGCGAATTCGAGGTCGTTCGAGACTACCAGGGACATGGCATCGGTCGCAGTTTTCATCAGGAACCCGGCGTACCACACTTCTGGTTCCGCGGCAGCAAAGCCGGCAGCCAGATCGTTCGTCCTGGCATGTGCTTCACAATTGAGCCGATGTTGAACCTGGGCACCTGGAAAACAGTCCTCGACAAGTTCGACGGCTGGACGGTCAGAACGCTCGACGGCAAGCTGACCGCACAATTCGAACACACAATTCTGATGACCGACGACGGCCCGGAGATCATGACTCTGACAAAAGACGGCCCGCAGGAAGGTCACCAGTTCTGATTCGATTTAAGGCAACGCTATGTTCGCTCTGCTCGCCACGTTGCCGATTGCGGTTGTCGGTTTGTTCCTCGTTGTGCTTCGATGGCCGGCCAGTCGAGCGATGCCGCTTTCGTATATCACGGCTGCGATTCTGGCTTTGTTTGTCTGGAAGGTTCCAGCGATTCAAGTGGCGGTTGCGTCGGTGCATGGGCTGATCGTTGCCGGAACGCTGCTGTACATCATCTTCGGAGCGATTCTGCTGCTGAACACGCTGCAGGAAAGCGGAGCCATCCGCGCGATCCGCAAAGGCTTCATCGATATCTCACCGGACCGTCGAGTTCAGGTCATCATCATTGCCTGGCTGTTTGGTTCGTTCATTGAAGGCTCGGCCGGCTTTGGTACTCCCGCGGCAGTCGCCGTGCCGTTGCTGGTTGGTCTGGGTTTTCCGGCGATGGCTGCTGTCGTTGCCGGGATGATGATTCAAAGCACTCCGGTTTCGTTCGGTGCGCTTGGTACGCCGATCATTGTTGGAGTCGGTGGGGGCCTCGCCGGTGACGCGGGCGTCATTGATTTTGCAACCGGCAGCGGTTTCACGGCGGCCTCGGGCGAGGGAATTTCGCCAGCATTTCTGTCGAGCATCGCCGCGAAAGTTGCCATGCTGCACGCCGTGGCCGGAACGTTGATTCCGTTGTTTGTCGTTTCGTTCATGACGCGATTCTTCGGGCCGAATCGATCGTTCGCTGACGGGCTTCGCATCTGGCCGTTCGCGATCTTCGCAGCGCTGTCGATGACGTTGCCGTATCTCGCCGTTGCCGTTTTCCTGGGGCCGGAGTTTCCATCACTGATCGGCGGCCTTTGCGGATTGGCCATCGTAGTGACTGCTGCCCGCACAGGTTTTCTGATGCCGAAGGGCGAACCGTGGAACTTCGCGCCGCGAGAAACCTGGGACGACGACTGGAACGGCACGATACAGGTTCAGGAAGAAGATCCTGCCCAACCGCCAATGAGCCTGATCAAAGCCTGGCTGCCGTACGTGTTTGTCGCTGGCCTGCTTGTTGCGACTCGTGTTCCGGAACTGGGAGTGAAAAGTCTGCTTCAATCGGCGCAGTTGCTGATCGACTGGGACGCTGTGGTTCCATCATCGATGGCGGCCAGCGAGGCGCTGGCCATTAAGTCAAAGGTGCAGCCGTTTTACCTGCCCGGCTCGATCTTCATCGTTGTTTCGGCCATCACGTTTGCGCTGCATGGTATGTCGAGTGCGGCGTACGGCCGAGCATGGAAGTCGTCTGGCAAGACGGTTCTCAAAGCGTCCGTCGCGCTGGTCTTTACGGTTCCGATGGTTCAGGTCTTTATTAACTCGCAGAACGGAGCCGGCGGTTTGGAAAAGATGCCGCTCGTATTGGCCGAGGGTGTTGCTGATCTGACCGGAGCGGCATGGCCGATCTTCTCGCCAGTCATCGGCGGCCTGGGAGCGTTTGTCGCGGGCAGCAACACGATCAGCAACATGATGTTTTCGTTGTTCCAGTTTGACGTGGGGACTCGCATCGGAGTCTCCCCGGACTGGATTGTCGCCCTGCAGGCCATCGGCGGAGCAGCCGGCAACACCATCTGTGTTCACAACGTCGTTGCAGCCTCGGCCGTCGTTGGTCTGATTGGCAAAGAAGGAGCCGTCATCCGCAAGACGCTGTGGGTCTTTGCGTATTACGCGTTCGTGCCCGGCTGCCTGGGATACGCCATCGTCTGGAGTGACACGAAGGGACCGATCAACGCCGGCAGCATTCTGTTCGCCGGGACGCTGGTGCTTCTGGCCGGTCTTGCGGTGTCTCAATGCCGGAAAGAGACAAACGCGAACGAATCGAAATGACTAACCTGTTTTCGTACGTTTCATTTCTTTCGTGGTTGTAAATTCGCAGCCTGTCTCGGTGAAAGATCAGCTTCCTTTGCGGGCGATTGCTTCCTGCATGGCTTTGCCCATGTCGGCGGGGCTTTGGGCGACTACTACTCCGACGGCTTCCAGAGCTTCCATCTTTTCGGCGGCGGTTCCGGCTCCGCCTGAGATGATTGCTCCGGCGTGGCCCATGCGTTTGCCTGGAGGGGCCGTCTGGCCGGCGATGAATCCGGCGACCGGTTTCGTCACGTGCTCTTTGATGTAGTTGGCGGCCTGAATTTCAGCATCGCCACCAATTTCGCCGATCATCATGATGGCTTCGGTGCCGGGGTCGTTTTCGAACATTTCCAGCAGGTCGATGAAGTCGGTTCCGATGATCGGGTCTCCGCCGATGCCGATGGCGGTCGACTGGCCGAGGCCGAGGTTGCCGAGCTGCCAGGCGGCTTCGTAAGTCAGCGTACCGCTCTTGCTGATCAGGCCGACCGGTCCAGCCGAGTGGATGTATCCTGGCATGATGCCGATCTTGGCGACGCCCGGCGTAATGACTCCCGGGCAGTTTGGTCCGACCAGTCGTGCGTTGGTCTTTGCCAGGAAGTTTGACACTTTGACCATGTCGAGTGTCGGGATGCCTTCGGTGATTGCCACGATCAGCTTGATGCCCGAGTCCGCTGCTTCGATGATGGCGTCTCCACAGAATGGAGGCGGGACGAAGATCATCGTGGCATTGGCGCCGGTTTTCTCGATCGCTTCGGCGACCGAGTTGAACACGGGGAACTCGTCGACGGTTTGACCGCCTTTTCCCGGAGTGACTCCACCGATGAAGACGTCGCTGTCCGAGCGGACTTCACGAGCGTACTCGCGACACTTCTGAGAGTGAAACAGTCCCGCTTTACCGGTGATGCCCTGGCAGATAACTCGCGTGTCTGTATTGACAAGAATGCTCATGGAAGGCCGACTAGAATTTAACTGAGGTATATGGTGGAAGGGTGAAGGTGTGCGTTCTGATCAGAACTCAGACGCTGATTGACGCCACGACTTTCTGAGCGGCGTCGGTCAGGTCCGTCGCGGCGATAATGTCTTTGCCACTTTCGGCCAGCATCGTTCGTGCTTTCTCGACGTTTGTTCCTTCGAGGCGGACAACCAGCGGCACCGTGAAGCCAACCTGGTCGTACGCAAGGAGCAATGCTTCGACGATGACGTCGCACTTCATGATGCCGCCGAAGATGTTGACCAGCACAGCCTTCACGTTGTCATCGGCCAGGATAATGCGGAAGGCTTCGGTGACCTGCTCAACGTTCGCTCCGCCGCCGACGTCCAGGAAGTTGGCTGGTTCGCCGCCGTGGTGTTTGATCAGGTCCATCGTGCTCATGGCCAGCCCGGCACCGTTGACCAGGCAGCCAATTGTGCCTTCGAGTTTGACGTAGCTCAGTCCGGCGTCGCCCGCTTTGACTTCTGATTCGTCTTCTTCGCTAAGGTCGCGCAGTTCGCGCAGTTCTTTGTGCCGGAACATCGCGTTATCGTCGAAGGCGACTTTTGCATCGAGTGCGACGAACTCGCCGGAGCCAGTAACGACGAGCGGGTTGATTTCTACCTGCGTGCAGTCGTTGTCGTTAAAAAACTTCGCCAGCTTCGGCAGAAACTTCTGAGCACTGCCCATCGCGGCGGCGTCCAGACCCAGTCCGTGTGAGACTTTGCGAACCTGTCCAGCCTGCAGACCGTGGCCTGCGTCGATGTTGCAGTTCAGGATTTTCTCCGGGGAGTTGTGAGCGACCTCTTCGATCTCGGTGCCACCCTCGGAAGACATGATCAGGACCGGTCCGCCGGCTGCTCGGTCAACGACCACGCCCGCGTACAATTCCTGAGCGATGTCCAGCCCGGCTTCGACCAGCAGCGTGTTGACCTGCTTGCCTTCTTCGCCGGTCTGAATGGTGACCAGCGTGTTGCCCAGCATCAGCGCGGCGTTTTTGCGAGCTTCGTCAGCGGATCGGACCAGCACGACGCCCGGCTGTTCCGGCTGTTCTTTGAATCGGCCTTTGCCGCGTCCGCCAGCGTGAATCTGAGCCTTAACGACGGCCAGGCTGCCGCCGAGCTTGTCGAAAGCTGCTGCTGCTTCGTCGGCACTCTTGGCGATGATGCCGTCCGGAACGGTGACGCCAGCGGCCTTGAGCAGTTCTTTGGCCTGATATTCGTGAATTTTCATCGCGATCTGTCTGCTTGAATTAAGTTGCTGCCACGGTTTGTGGTGAGCCGAACGCGCTAGCGTCGGGCGTCAGTGTGATGCCCGCGGCTCAGATGTAAAACGCCGGTCGAGCACCGACCAGGCGAAAGCGGCGGCGATGATAGCGGCGGCGCGAAACCCTTTCCAGAGTCGCAAACTGTTAGAAAGTAACCCCTTAGCAGCATGCTCTGTGGAGAAAATCGCCTTGACGGAACTTATGCCCTGCGGTGAACGTGCGAATCAACAGCGGCGGCAGATGCTGGTTGAACTTCAACTGCAGCAAAGCTTTGGAATCGTTGCCGGATGTCGGCAGTCCGCACCGGTTATTCGGAGTACTGCGATTGTCCGGTTGTTTGTTGAAATGGGTTTTGACGCACACAACTACTGACAGATTGACGTGGAGTATGCTGGCTGACTCTTCCGAATAGATAAAGCGTGCGTCATGCATAAAATGCAGCAGCTCGGCTACGGCGCGGAGTTGCTCAAATTATTCCACAGCGGTCAGCCTGAGCTGGACGATTCACCCTCTGGCCGCGGTTCCGTTTCGGAATCACCCACCGAGACTGCCAACTAGGAGACCGGCCACCATGTTTTCGAGGATTTGCCGGCCACGTATTGCCTCCCTGTGTCTAAGTGCCGTTGTTACTTCTTTTGGAGTGATTTCTGCTGATGCAGCCACGCCCATCACCACGCCAGGTTCGCTGTTTCCGAATTCGCAACCGGAAGTCATCAAGCAGACTGCCGCAATTCTGCAGGAGATTCAGCCCGAGGATCTGCCGCAGTTGATCAACGATGCCGTGTCGATCACGTCGCGTCGTTATCTGACGGCTGACGTGCATACGCCGTGGCAGATCATGCATGGGCTGCTGGCTTTGCGTGACCAATACAAAATAAAAGTCGACGGCGAAAAGGTGTCGGCTTTGAACTGGCTGACCGAGCGACGTAATTACAAAGGTCAGCCGATCATCGAGCACACTCCGCATGGCGGACGCTTCCACACGTTCACCGAGCCGTACGCTTTTGAAGGTCACCCGAATCAGTTTCTGGCTATCTCAACGATGTCGGAGCTGTCGGTCGACTTTGCATTCAACACGACGGT
The DNA here is from genome assembly GCA_937904325.1 of uncultured Planctomyces sp. Lineage (GTDB taxonomy): Bacteria > Planctomycetota > Planctomycetia > Planctomycetales > Planctomycetaceae > JABMPE01. The sequence continues at coordinate 9,364 of CALGTK010000031.1, read as the reverse complement.
CGGTGGTCAGGTCACGATTCAGGACATGATCAACAACGCCAAGGCCGACGTAAACGATCGGGAAGAAATCACCTGGACGTTGTGGGCTCTTTCACGGTACCTGCCCGTCGACAGCGAATGGATCAGCGCCTCCGGCGAACCGTGGAGTATCGAACGGCTCGTCCAGATTCAGACCTACGCCAATCCAGTTGATGCGGCCTGCGGCGGAACTCATGGATTGTTTGCGCTTTCCCTGGCTCGTAACTCGTACCTGTCAACAGGCCGACCGCTGCGAGGCATCTGGCTGGAAGCGGACCAGAAGATCAAACGCTACATCGCCAAGTCAAAGTCTCTGCAGAATCCAGACGGCACGTTCTCGACCGAGTATTTCAAAGGCTCCGGCGAAAGCTCAGACTTCGGAAAACGTATCGCGACTTCCGGACACATTCTGGAATTCCTGATGGTCGCCGCTCAGGACGACCAGCTTCAGCAGGAGTGGATGCAGAAAGCGATCTTCGCCGTTGCCAATGACCTGGTAGAGAATCGCAAAGCTGCCGCTGACTGCGGTCCTCTTTATCATGCACTTCACGCGTTGGTGCTTTACCGCCAGCGAGCGGGCATCGAGGCAACGTTACCAAAGATTGCAGTTGCCACTCCGAAGATACAGGCCACTGACAAAGCAACTGATGCCGCAGTTAAGCCGTCAGACGCCAAGCTCGAGATCAAGGCTGCCTCACCGAAACCGTCAAGGATCGCAGCCGACGAAGCTACTCCAATCGACGAAGCACCCTTTCTGAAGGAAGTTCCGCCGCTCGCCAAACGTGAATCGCTGGAAACCGTACAGCCTCTCAGTAACGAGGAAGTCGCCTCACCGAAAGATGAGTCAGTTGACGAAGAAACTCCAACTGATGCTCCTTCAAAGGTTGAATTCGAATCCGAAAAGCCGATTGTTCCTGAGCAACCCGCCAGTGCAGAGGACATCCCAGCAGATGCGGAACCTGCCATTTCTGACGAATCGACCGCATCCAGCGAGGACGACACCGAACAGTCAGAAGAAGTCACTTACCGCCAACCGAAAGACAACGCCTACAAAGGCTCCGACGGTGGCCCTGGATCAGAGAACAACTCTGAAACTCCACTTCCACCAACCGAAGACTGATTTCGGCTACTCGTAGCGGTAAGCCACTGACGTAAGCTGAGTGGTTAGTTCAAACAAAAAGCTCGTCGCCACGATTGCTGTGGCGGCGAGCTTTTTCTGTTGGAGTTGCTGCGTGCCTCGGTCCGGTCTGCGTTTGGCGCAACTGATGATTGAGTGTTCCGAGTTCACTCGTCGACGCGACGGATTTTCATGTCGAGGTTCTTGACGAGGAACGACCATTCGTCGGTGTATTCCTCGATAATTTTGGCGGTTGGTTTACCGGCTCCGTGGCCGGCTTTGGTTTCGATGCGGATCAGGACCGGGTTGCTGCCTGACTGGGATTTCTGAAGCTGAGCCGCGAACTTGAAGCTGTGTCCGGGTACGACTCGGTCGTCGGTGTCGGCGGTGGTGACCAGTGTCGGCGGGTAGCTGACTCCGTCTTTAATGTTGTGGTAGGGAGAGTACGATCTCAGGACTTTGAATTCTTCTTCGTTATCCGATGAGCCGTAGTCGTCGACCCAGAATCTGCCGGCGGTGAACTTGTGGAACCGCAGCATGTCCATCACGCCGACCGCCGGCAGACATGCTCCGAACAGGTCCGGCCGCTGTGTCAAACACGCTCCGACCAGCAGGCCGCCGTTGCTGCCGCCCTGAATCGCCAGCTTTTTCTTTGCGGTGTAACCGTTGTCGATCAGCCACTCGCCCGCGGCGATGAAGTCATCAAAGACATTCTGCTTCTGCAGCTTCGTCCCGGCGCGATGCCACGTTTCACCGTATTCACCGCCGCCTCGTAGATTCGCGACGGCGTAGATGCCGCCCAGTTCCATCCACCCCAATCGAGTGATCGAGAATCGCGGCGGCAACGGGATGTTGAAGCCGCCATAACCATAAAGCAGAGTCGGGTTGCTGCCGTCGAGTTTGATGCCTTTTCGATGCACGATAAACATCGGTACCTTCGTACCGTCTTTACTCTCGTAGAAGATCTGCTTCGTTTCGTAGTCGTCCGGATTGAACTTTACGTTCGCCTTCCGAAATGGAACGCTCTTTCCCGTGATGATGTCGTAACGAAAAATGCTGGGTGGTGTGGCAAAGCTCGCGAACGTGTAGAACGTTTCGGTGTCGTTGCGGCGGCCGCTGAATCCAGACGCCGAACCGATGCCAGGAAATTCGACCTCGCGAATGAATTCGCCATTCATCGAGTGAATGTTGACCTGAGTCTTCGCGTCCTTCAGATAGCTCGCGACGAACGTGTTGCCGACGAGGCCGACGCCGCGGAGTGTTTCCTTTGTCTGAGGGATGATCTCTTTCCAGTTCTCACGCTCTGGATTGCGTATGTCGATGGCGATTAACCGTCTCAGTGGCGCTTCGAGATCTGTTTTGAAGAAGAACACCGGCCCGTCGTTGCCGATAAACGTGTACTCGTTGTCGAATGTTTTGATCAGCTCGCCTGGCAGGCCGAACGGCTCCTGGAGGTCGCGGTAGACGATGCGGTATTTGTCGTCGGTCCCTTTCCAGACGGTTATGACGAGGTAGCGACCGTCTTCGGTGACGTCGCAACCGTAGCCCCAGGATGGTTCATCGGGGTACTCGTAGACCAGTACATCGCGATCCTGCGCCGACCCGACACGGTGGTAGTACACCTTCATGTTGAGGTTGAGTGCCTGGAACTCGGCGTCGGCGCTGGGTTCTGGATATCGCGCGTAGAAGAATCCGTTTCCATCCTTGCTCCAGACCGGCGAGTTGAACTTGATCCACTCCAGTTCGTCGTTGAGGAGACGGCCACTTTCAATCTCGCGAATTTTCCACTTGCGCCAGTCGGAACCCGCTTCCTGCACGCCGTATGCGACGTACCGGCCATCATCACTGAAGGCAGTTCCCGACAGAGCGACCGTGCCGTCTTTGGACCACGTGTTCGGATCCATGAGGACTCGTGGTTCGCTGTCGAGCGAATCCTGGACGTACAGCACGTATTGATTCTGCAGTCCTGAGTTGTAGTAGTAGTAGTAACGACCGCCGGCTTTGAATGGTGAATTAAATTTCTCGAAGTTCCATAGTTTCGTCAGCAGCTTGTTGATGTAAGGCCGCTCGGGGATCCCTTCGAGGTAGCCGAACGTCAGTTTGTTCTGATCGGCGACCCAGTTGGCGACGTCTTCCGATTCCCGGACGTCGTCCTCAAGCCAACGATAAGGATCAGCAACCTTCACTCCGTGATAATCATCGACAAGGTCCTGGCGTTCGGTCTTCGGGTACATGATGCCCTTCGGAAACGTAATTGGGGGCTCGGCAGACTCGGTGGCCACGGTCGATCCGACCAGAGCCGCAATCATCATCAACGTGGCAGGATGTCGCACAGTCTTCCTCCGTGGATAGATCGTTCGCATGATTTTCATGCCGCAAAGGGTTCCAGATCAGTTTCCGTCAGTGTGCCGCCGCTTGAACCACTCAGCCCACGACACCTCACGAGGATAACGTAACCCGATTCCCATCCACCAGAGAGCCAACAACAAACTTAACTTGCAGGTTGCAAGCACGAATGAGTGGTGACTTCATTTTTGATCGGATTTTGTTGTGATCCTTGTTGCGTGCCCACATTGTGAGAAAAGGATTGTCGGGTCCGACAAATTCGCCGGACAGTACCGCGAATGTCCAAACTGCGGTGACCTCTTTGTAGTGTTGCCGGTCAATGACGACGGCTTCACCAATGACAGTAAAGCTGTGTCTGGTGATGGCGAAATACGATTGCCACCAGCGTGGAAACAGCCCGAAGTCATGAAGCCTGCCGAGTTTCGCATTGAAGCTCAGTCGCCGCTTCGATTCCCGAAATTCGATTGAAGACTGAAGCAGCTGGTTCCATAGAATCGGATCATCCGTCGTTGTGGATGCAGAGCCTGCAGTCAAAGGAGTCGCGTTCGTGTCTGATCTCCACGGCCTTGCATGCCGTTCTGCTGCTGATTCTGGGCGCGTGGATTCTGCCTCGGCTGCCAGAAAAAAAACCGCCAGGATTGATCACCGTCCTGCCCGACAACATGGTTGACCAACGTGTCGACACCTTCGAGTTCGACGCAGCACCCGAAGAGGTCGCGATCAAACCGCCAGAGCCGGTCGCTCCTGTCGAGGTTGCAACGGCGGATGAACCAGACCTTTTTGAGGCGTCAAGGATCGGGAATCTGCTGTCGCTGGATGCGAAACCGGAGAAGCCTGAAGAAACAAAAAGCAAATCGAGCAAGGAAAAGAGTCGCGGCGAGCCCGGTCCTGAACCAACGGAAGCGACCGTCAGACAGGCAATTTCTGTTGAAGCCGCTACGGACACGATCATTGAATCGATTAAGTCCAAACTGCTCGAACAAGATACCGCCGTCATCTGGCTCATGGACCGTTCGGTAAGTATGCAGCGGCAACGAAGCATGCTGGCGGATCGGCTCGAAGGGTATCTCAACGAGGTTCACGAGACTCGCACGGACGGCTCTCATTCGCTGATGCACATCGTTGTTGCGTTTGGTGATCGATTCGAAAAACTGGTCGTAACGCTTGAGCCACGACGAGCGCTGACCGCCATTCGCAAAGACTACAAGTTGGATCCCACCGGCAAAGAAAATGTTTTTTCAGCGATCGAGTGGTGTGAGGATCAGTTCGTCAGGAAGAACGGAAAGAATCGACAGAAGCACCTGATGTGTGTCGTCTGCACGGACGAATCCGGAGACGACTACCTTCGACTGGAACAGACCATTCAGATCTGTAGTGGCAGCAGGCTGGAAGTCAGCGTGATTGGTCCTTCGGCCGTACTGGGCCAAATGCGTGGTTACCATGCTTACACCGCGAATGATAACCAGTTGTACTACCTGCCGGTTGTCCGAGGCCCAGACACGGCACTTCTGCAACGAATCAAGTTGCCGTACTGGTTCCGTAAAGTGCCGATCCACTGGGACGAAGCAAGGAGAGGGCCCTGGTACGGAAATACGCCTGCCTGGCAGGGCGGGTCCAACTACGACGCGATGCTCTCGGGGTTTGGACCATACGCGTTGACAAGACTCACGATGGCAACTGGCGGCGACTACATCCTGTATGACCGCCCAAGTGACAGCTCGCCGTTCAAGATCGAAACTATGCGACCCTATTTGCCGGATTATCGCAAAGCGAACGCGATTCAGGCCGACCTCTACGAGAAGCCGTTGCGAATGACAATTCGGAAAGCCGTTGAGGCTTCGCATCAGCTGAATCTGCACGTACTGCGACTCGACTACGGCGTTCAGTATGGCGGCTTGTTCTATTATTCGCCTCAGGAGTTTCAGGCGAAATTTCGTGCAGCCGTGGTCGCCGAAAAACCACGAGCCGAAGCCGCCGTGCTGGCACTCGACCAGATGATCGGTCTGTTTGAAAATCGAGCCGTGGACGGCTTGTACGAAAACGAAACGTCCCCACGCTGGAAGGCCTGGTACGACCTGACCTACGGAAGACTGCTGGCCGCTCGCGTCCGTTATCAGGTCTTCATTGAATTCGCAGCAAACTTCAGTGCAGCTCGTTTCAAGTCCACCACAAACGGGTTTTCGCTCCGCCCGGCGAAGCTCTCTGAAACACGTCGACGCCTGACACGTGAAGCTGATGCGCGAGTGATTTTGAATCGGTGTATGTTCTCGAATCCGGAAACACCGTGGTTCTATCTGGCTCGCCGTGAGCTGAAGCACAACTTTGGACTCGCGGTTGAAGAACGCTCTGTCATAAGGGCCCCCCGGGGTCGTGGCACGCGATCTCTCAAAGTGTCACTGCCTCAATTGTAGAGTCGACGAGCGTTGCTTTCAGACTGAATGTGGCACGGTTCAGGCGCAGAAACTGTTGGATCACGATACGCTTGAGTGATCCTGACCACCGTTTTCGTATGGAGCTTCGCCATGCTGTGCCGCTGCCTTTGCTTCGCTGCAACTGCCTGCTTCCTTGTCACAATGGCGACCACCGTCTCGGCAACCGACTGGCCGACATGGCGATTCGATGCTGGACGGAGTGCATCGTCGCCTGAGGAGTTGCCGACCGCGCTGAATCTGCAGTGGACGAGAGTCCTGCCGGCGCTCAAGCCCGCCTGGCCTGAGGATGCACGGCTTCAGTTTGATGCGTCATATGAACCGGTTGTTGCTGGTGAGACATTGTTTTATGGATCGTCGCGGAACGATTCGGTGACGGCCGTCGATCTGAAGTCGGGCGAGCAACGCTGGCAGTTCTTCACGGAAGGGCCTGTGCGATTCGCTCCGCTTATTCACAAAGGCAAAGTCTATTTCGGAGCCGACGACGGCGTGCTGTATTGTCTCGACGCGAAGACAGGAAGCCTGCAGTGGCGATTTGTGGCAGCGCCCTCGAGCCGCAAAGTAATAGGCAGCGAACGAGTCATTTCTGTCTGGCCGGTACGAGGCGGGCCGCTGGTGGTTGACGGTCGAGTTCACTTCACCGTCGGCGTGTGGCCGTTTGAAGGAACGTTTCTGTACTCGCTTGATCCGGAAACGGGCCAGGTGCTCGGCAATCAATCGGTCGAGGATTCAACGGCTGCGACGGTCGAGCACGACGTGATCACGCTCAACGATCTGACGCCGCAGGGATACCTCGCCGCGAATGACTCTCAACTTCTCATCCCGCAGGGCCGGGCAACGGTCGCGACGCTCGACTGGGATACGAAGAAGTTTGGAACGTACAGATACGGTACGCACTCCGTGACGAATTACCACGTGTCTGCTTCTGATCGCTGGTTGTTCCACGGGTCGGTCACGTACGACATGCAGACAAAGAAGCACATCAGTTCTGCAACACGGACGCCGGTTGTCAGTCGGGACGTCATGTATGCGGCTGAAGGCGCGTCAGTCGTCGCGTTTGACCTGAACGATGTCAAAGTTGTCGAGACGACCGATCGACGCGGCAAGAAGTCCAATGTTCCGAAACTGGCGAAACTCTGGAGTGTTCCGTTCGCGGAACTGCGTGGCGTTACGGCTGCGGAGGCCACGAAGCTGCTTGCCAAAGATCCGCTGGTGGTCGACCTGCGAGCCGGGCAGCAGCTTTACGGACACCAGGGCGGCTATGTCTTTGCGATTGATCTGTCGGACTCGAAGCAGCCAAAAGTTGTCTGGAAAGCAGACATTGACGGCGATGTTTCTTCGATGATCGCTGCTAACGGGCGGCTGGTTGTCACGACGCAGGATGATCAGATGCACTGCTTTGCGACGGGCGATGCCGAACCGAAAGTTTATCGCGATGTCGATCTCGAGTTGCCCGTGGAAGTCCCGAGCTGGTCTGGTCGTGTGGCAAGACTTCTGGAAGAGAATAATCCCGGCGACGCATACTGTCTGTCGCTGGGAGCGGGATCGGGAGGATTGATTTCAGAACTGATTCGCCAGTCGACGTTGCGCGTGGTCGTGGTTGATCCCGATCCCAAACGTATCGCGTTGCTGCGTCAGCAGTATGATCAACGTGGTTTGTATGGGACTCGGCTTGTCGCTCACGTTGGTGACCCGTTGTCTTATGAAGTTCCGCCGTACATGGCGAATCTTGTTGTAACGGAGACCCCCGAGCAGTTCGGTCTGACTTCGAATGCTGCTGCCCTGGCTGAAGTGTTTCGAATTTTGCGGCCCTACGGTGGAGTTGCGTGGCTGCCCGGAAACGCCAACGAATATGTAAAGGTTGCTGTCGATGTGGCGAAGCTGGGCCAGGCCGAATTCAAGCAGGGCCTGGATCATTCACTGTTAATCAGAAAAGGAGCATTGCCGGGTTCGGCTGACTGGACTCACGAGTACGGCGACGCGTCGAACACGTTGATGTCCCGCGACAATCTGGTGAAGGCGCCGCTGGGTGTGTTGTGGTTTGGCGGTCCGGCTTCGGACGGCAGCCTGTTTTACAACCGACATTACTGGGGACCGAGCATGGCCGTCATCGGCGGTCGGATGTTTATTCAGGGTCCCGGCAAGATGACCGCTGTCGACGTTTACACCGGCCGAATTCTGTGGCAGTTGCCCTTGGAAGGTAAGGCGAATTATCTGCCGGGCCGTCGAGGCAATGACTTTGAAGGATCGCTCGCCGGTTACCACTTCCTTGCCGTCGAGGACGCAATCTACCTGGTCCACGAAAAGAGTTGTTTAAAACTTGATCCGACGACAGGCGAGCAGATCAACGAGTTCAAACTGCAGAAATCTGACGACGACTGGGGCCGCATCCGCGTCGTCGATAACAAGCTGATCGCCGAAGTCTTCCGCGACATCGATGCCGACAAGACCAAACTTCCACCGGGTCGGAAGTTGCTGGCCGGTTCGAAAGCGGCGGTCGAAATCGTCGCCATGGACCGAAATACCGGATCAAATATTTGGTCGTACGAGGCCGAAGCCAGCTTCCCGGTTCTGTCAGTTGGTAAGGACCGCGTGTTCGCTTTCGATGGGGCTCTGGAGAGTTTCTACAAAGACTGGAAACGGCGCGGAACAATCCCCAAGGCTTCAGACATCAAATACGCGAAGGCGATCGATCTGGAAACCGGCAAGCTGGTCTGGCAGCAGGAAACCGATTTCATTGGCACCTGGATGTCGTACGGTGTCGGCAAAGACGTCGTCCTGATGAGCAACAAGGCGAGTATTATGGCGATCAACGGTCGAAACGGAAAAGAACTCTGGAAACAAACTTCTGAAGGTGTCGGTTTCCGAGGTCATCCCGAAAGTTTGTGGGACCGCGTCATCGTGTGGAACGATCGTCTGCTGGATCAACGCGGCCCGGGTCTCGCCTGGGATCTGACGACGGGCAAGCGTGTACCGCGAATTCATCCGGTCACGAAGGAAGAGACTCCGTGGGAGTTCACGAAGTCCGGGCACCATTGCAACTACGCGATCGCGAGCCCGCATTTGATGACCTTCCGCGCAGGCGATGCGGGCTTCTGTGATATCGAATCCGGCAACACATCACGGCTGAAGGGCTTTCGCAGCGGATGCCGCAACAGTCTGATTCCGGCCAACGGAGTGCTGAATGCTCCCAACATGGCTCACGGTTGCGTGTGTGGATACTCGCTGTTCACGTCGCTGGCTCTGGTGAATTTGCCGCAGACTGAAGTGTGGAGTTACTCGGCCTTGAAGTTTGATCCGAAGAAGGACGCAGTGAAACGAATCGGGATCAACTTCGGGGCACCCGGCGACCGACAGGATGAATCCGGCACGCTTTGGGTGGACTATCCAAATAAAGGGGGGGCGTCGCCCGCGATCCCGATGACAGTGAAGGCCGACAGTCCGAGGTACTTCC
>CALGTK010000030.1 GCA_937904325.1 uncultured Planctomyces sp. | reverse complement strand
GACACGGTCGACGGTGGTGCCGGAGCGGACTTTGTGAATGGAAGTTCAGGAACCGACGATCTGACCGGCGGAGCGGACAACGATACGGTCTTCGGTGGCTCTGAAAACGATAGCGTGAACGGCGGTGACGGAGACGACATCGTCAACGGCCAGGCTGGTAACGATACTGTCACAGGCGACAATGGAAACGATACTGCATACGGTGGTGGTGGAAACGATTCGATTCTCGGAAGTGCTGGTGACGACATTGGCAATGGCCAGAGCGGAAACGATACGGTGCTGGGCGGTGACGGTGATGATCGAAACTACGGTGGGCGGGGCAACGACTCACTTGACGGTCAGACTGGCGATGACACCGTGCTCGGGCATTCTGGAAACGACATTCTTTCCGGCGGTGGTGGCAGCGACTCAGTTGTCGGCGGTTCGGGTGATGACCTGTTGCTGAGTGGCGGCGGTTCTTCTTCACCGCTGATCGTCATCGACAACGTGACACTTGATGAAGGCAACGCAGGGACAACGGCGTTTAACTTTACGGTGTCACTGTCTGTCGCGGGTACGTCGACGATTACTGTTGACTACGCAACCGTTGATGGTGTTGCGACACAGCCTGGTGATTACACCGCAGTCGCCGACACGCTGACGTTCCTGCCAGGCATTACGACGCAGACGATCACCGTTGGCGTGGTTGGAGACACTTCGGTCGAATCAACCGAAACGTTCACGGTCGTCTTGTCGAACCCGATGGGCGCACTAATCAGCGACGCGACTGGTTTGGGCGTGATTAACGATGATGACACAAATACAACGCCACTTTCAGCGGTCGATGCACTTGCCGCAGCGACAAACTACCTGGAAGCAAATGCTGCCAGTATGGGACTGACTCTGGATGATGTTCAGAACTTCGAGGTCACCAGTCAGCACAGCAGTAATCACAACGGCGTGACTCATATTTATCTTCGCCAAACTTACCAGGGACTGCAGATCGTCGACTCGGATATCAACCTCAATGTCGGAGCTGACGGATCGATCCTCAGCGTCTACGACTCGTTCGTTTCCGATGTCGCTTCGCGTGGACTTTCGGCCACTCCCGTCCGAACCGTCGATCAGGTCTTCTCTACACTGGGGACAGAACTGGGTGAAGCTCTTGAACATGGACTCACCCATAGTCACAGCCACGGCGGAAACTTTGGCGAGACAGTAGAAGAGCATGAGGGCGAAGAACTAACGCTCGTTCGAACCGAAATTCCTGATCGTCTGCAGTGGGTCAAGACAGACGACGGCGGTCTGGAGCTGGTCTGGACGATCAATGTCCAGGAAGGCGTTTCCGGCTGGTACGACGCATCGGCCAGTGCGACAAACGGAGAAGTTCTGCATAACACGTCGTTCACAGCTCACGCGACATACAACGTGCTTCAGGCCGATTTAGAAAGCCCTTTGTACGGTGGGCGATCACTCCAGATTGATCCTCAAGATGCCACGGCATCACCGTTCGGCTGGCACGATACTGACGGCGTGGCAGGAGCGGAATTCACAGACACTCGTGGTAACAACGTCTTTGCCCAGGAAGATGCCAACGCAGACAACACGGGCGGGACGCGTCCTGACGGCGGAGCAACTCTGGTTTTCGACTTCCCGTTTGATGATACGCAAGCTCCAACGACCTACACAGCCGCTGCAACGACCAACCTGTTCTACGCCAATAATATCATCCACGATGTACTCTACCAGTATGGTTTTGACGAAGCTTCTGGCAACTTCCAGGAGAACAACTACGGCAATGGCGGAGCTGGTGGCGACGCTGTCCAGGCGGATTCGCAGGATGGATCAGGATTTAACAACGCGAACTTCGGAACGCCACCAGACGGATTCAGTCCGCGGATGCAGCAGTTTATTTTCAACATTACAAATCCGAATCGTGATAGTTCCCTGTCGAACGCGATCATCTATCACGAATTCGGGCACGGTGTTTCAAACCGTCTGACCGGTGGTGCAGCCAACTCAGGAGCATTGAGCTGTGTTCAGGCCCGAGGAATGGGCGAAGGCTGGAGCGACTACTTCGGGTTGATCATGACTCAACAAGTCGGCGATACAGCAAATGATGCTCGGCCTATCGGTAATTACGTGCTTGGTCAGGGACAGAACGGTGGCGGAATTCGCTCGTTTCCATACAGCTTCGATATGAATATCAATCCGCTTACACTTGACGATGCAAATACTCGATTACCAGTTGGCTCACCGCACGCTGAAGGTGAAATCTGGGCTCAGGTCCTTTGGGACATGACCTGGTTACTGATCGACGGAATCGCAACCCCAGACAGCAACGGAAATCCGACCCCCGGGCTTGGCTACGATCCCGACCTCTACAACGGAACTGGTGGAAATAACGTTGCTCTCCAGCTTGTCATCGATGGCATGAAGCTGCAGCCAGCCATGCCGTCATTCCTCGACGCTCGTGACGCCATCATTCAGGCCGACGTCATTAACAACGGTGGTGCTAACCTTCGAGCGATCACCACGGCCTTCGGTCGGCGAGGCTTCGGGTTCAGTGCCTCAACGGCAGGCTGTAACTCCACGACGGTTACCGCAGCGTTCGACCTTCCACCTGCCTTGGCGACGATCCAGTTTGAAGCACTGAACTTCGCATCTGGTGATCCTGTTACGGTACGTGTTAATGATGGCGATCTGCCAATGACGACCAACAATGTCATGGTGACCGTGACGTCGAGTGGCGGCGACACCGAGATGGTGACTCTGAATCGTCAGATGGATGGGACATTCCTTGGATCGATTACGCTGCAGGGTGGTTCCGCCGTAACTAACAATGGATTTATTGAAGCCGGCGCGGAATCGGGAATTCTGACCGCATCGTACCTGGACGTTTCAAATCTGACTGGCTCGCCAATCACCGTTCAGTCGCTTGCCAGTGTCACTGATCCTCAGGGCGACACTCTGCGAGGCGGCGACGGCGAAGACACAATTATCGCCAACGCCGGTGACGACGTGATCGACGGCGACGCGGGCGATGATTCGATTCGCGGCGAAGCCGGTGACGACACGATCGATGGCGGCGACGGGAACGACACCATCGACAGTGGAGCGGGTGATGATGTCATTGCTGGGCAGAGCGGCAATGATGTGATTGCGACAGGATCAGGAAACGACACCATTCTCTGGAACGGAATCGGCAATGGTGTGGATACAGTCGTTGATTCTGCGGGAGTACAGACTGTCATCGTGCAGGGTGACTCAATCGTGAACAATTACACCGTCGACAGCAACAACGGCCTGTTGCGAGTCGCTGAAGGCGGAGCGTCGATCACGGTCAGCAATTCAACGTCGACCATCAACGTGCTGGGCGGCAGCGATGACGACACGGTCACGATCAACACAATCGCTGACGTACGTGCTCTGGTTCTCAACATTGATGGCCAGGCCGACAACGATACGATCACAGCCTTCGATGCGAACATCGGAAGCGTGAGGCTTCACCTTAATGGTGGCAACGGTAACGACACCATCACTGGCTCTCGAGACAACGACACGATTAACGGAGACAACGGTGACGATTCGCTCATCGGAGGCCTGGGCAACGATCTGTTCGACGGGGGCGAAGGTGACGACACGATGGCCGGCGACGGTGGTAACGATACGATACTCGGCAACATCGGAAACGATTCTGCACAAGGCGGAGACGGCAACGACGTTGTCTTCGGCAACTTTGGCAATGATACGCTGGGCGGTGATTCCGGCAACGACACCATTTCCGGCGGGTTTGGAAACGATGTACTGAATGGAAACTCGGGCGACGATCTGCTGGCAGGTGGCCAGGACAATGACAAACTGCTCGGTGGCAGTGGTTCTGACTCGCTCGACGGCGACACTGGTGACGACACGCTTCGCGGCCAGTCTGACAACGATTTTATCAAGGGTGGTGACGGAGACGATATGGTCTTCGGCAATAGCGGCGACGACGTCGTTGACGGCGGAGACGGCGATGATTGGCTGCGACTCGGCAGCGGAAACGATGTTGCTAACGGAGGAGACGGCCAGGACACCATCAACGGTGAAAGTGGCAACGACACGCTGCTTGGCGGTAATGGAGCGGATAATCAAATCGGTGGTTCAGGCGTCGATTCACTTTACGGTGAAGAGGGCGACGACTCGCTGAACGGCGGTGGATCAACGGATCAGTTCAATGGCGGAGAAGGGATCGATGTCCTCATCAGTGCGGACGCCGGAGAAGTTGATAACAACAACCTTCTGATTGAAACTTCAGTTATCGAAGCACTGGCTCTGCTCAACGGATTTTGAGTTTCGAGTCTGACACATCTACATAGTAAGTCCCGGTTGCAGATGGCAGCCGGGGCTTTTTCTTTTGTCCATTGCCCGACTAAGAGATCCAGTCAGAAATGACCTTCCCGCCGACGTCGGTCAGACGGAAGTCTCGCCCCTGGAAACGGTGCGTCAATTTGAGATGGTCGAGTCCGAACTGGTGCAGCATGGTGGCGTGCAGGTCGTTGGCGTGGACGGGTTTATCCTGAACTCCCCAGCCGACTTCGTCAGATGATCCATATGTCAGGCCGCCCTTCAAACCTCCTCCTGCCAGGAACATGCTGTAGGACGCCGGATGATGATCGCGGCCCGTGTTCAGGTTCCTGCCTCCTCGGTTTTCACCCAGTGGTGTACGGCCGAATTCGCTGCCCCAGACGACCATCGTTGAATCCAGCAGGCCTCGTTGTTTGAGGTCCTTGATCAACGCGGCGATTGGCTGGTCGACGACTTCTGCGTTGTAGGCAAGCTCTTTGTCCAGGTTGCTGTGGTGGTCCCACGAGGCGTAAATAATATTCACGAAGCGCACGCCGCGTTCGACCATCCGTCGAGCGAGCAGGCAATTCCGCGAGAAGCTTTCACGCGTTGAGCCAGACTGACCTCGGCCACCGCCTTTCGGCTCTTCCGTTCTGTTGACGCCGTACGTTTCCAAAGTCGACTTTGACTCACTGGAAAGATCGATCAGCTCGGGAGCCGATGTCTGCATCCGAAAAGCGAGTTCGTAACTGGCGATGCGACTGGCAATTTCCGGATCGCCAAGTTGATCGAACCGTCCGTCGTTCACGTTCCGTAGAACGTCGAGTCCTTTGCGCTGAAGTTCGGGCGGGAGGCCATTCGGGTTGGAAAGATTCAAAACCGGCTCGCCCTGATTGCGGAACAGAACTCCCGCATAAGCAGACGGAAGGAAACCGCTCTGCCACAGCGTCGCCCCGCCGCTTGAACCGCGCCCGCTGTTCAACACGACGTAGCCGGGCAGATTTCGAGATTCGCTGCCGAGTCCGTAGCTCAGCCACGACCCCATCGTCGGAAGTCCAAAACTCGCACGACCGCACTGCATCAGCAACTGGCCGGGATGATGATTGAATTGCTCGGAATGCAACGAGCGGACCATCAGCAGATCATCAGCACATGTTGCAATGTTCGGCAGAAATTCAGAGAACTCCATGCCGCTTTCGCCATGCTTCGTAAACGTCCTGTTTGAACCAAGTAGCGTTGCACTTTCCTTCTTGATAAACGCAAATCGAACATCCTTGAGGATCGAGTCCGGCAGCGGCTTACCGTGTAACTCGTTGAGCTTCGGCTTTGGATCAAACAGGTCCAGGTGCGAGGGTGCTCCGGCCATAAAGATGAAGATGCACGACTTTGCCGGTCCGTCATGATGCGTCGGCCGAGGAGCCAGCGGATCGGCCGCTTCCGACCGATCAGTGTCATCGGCCGCCGCAAGCAGTCCTTCGTTGCTCAACAGGCTGGCCAACGCCGCCGCGCCGACACCACTGGCGGAAGAAGTCAGGAATGACCGCCGAGTCTGGTCGGCAAGGTGAATCTGATCGACGCTGGATTTTGACGAAGTCATGGAACATCTCAATTGGTTGCGAGCGCTGATAATTCGAAATCAGAAATAAAGCATAAGCAAACAATGGCCGAAGCCAAACTGATGATCGATAAGCACGCGTTTCAACAACCTTTGCAAATCGGCTCCGTTGAGCCAACAATCCGGCTGCAAGCTCGTCGAATGTTCAAGTCAGCAGCTCAGGATCACCTCATGAAAGTTGTCAGCCCGTCATACAGTCTCACGCTTAGACTCAGATATCCGGATTCTGCGGGTGCGTTGGGACGCATCACTTCGATCATCGGCGACGTTGGAGGATCAATCGGCGCGGTTGACATCGTGGATGTTAAAGGGACCGCGATCACTCGCGACTTCACCGTTAACACATCAGACGTCGACCACGGCGACAAAATCGTTGGGCTTCTCAAGGGTGATAACCAAATTGACGTTCTGAAAGTTTCGGATCGTACCTTTCTGATGCATCTGGGAGGCAAGATCGAAGTCAACTCCCGGATTCCTGTCAAAACTCGTGACGACCTTTCGATGGCTTACACGCCGGGCGTCGCGCGAGTCTGCATGGCCATCCACGAAGAACCTGACGCGGCTTACAACCTGACGATCAAGAAGAACACGGTCGCTGTGGTTTCCGACGGAACCGCAGTGCTCGGGCTGGGCGACATCGGGCCTCGGGCCGCCATGCCGGTCATGGAAGGCAAAGCGCTGCTCTTCAAAGAATTCGCGGCCGTCGACGCGTTCCCAATTTGTCTCGACACCAAAGACCCTGAAAAGATCATCGAAACCTGCAAGCTGATCGCTCCCACCTTTGGCGGCATTAATCTTGAAGATATCTCATCACCACGTTGCGTCGAGATCGAACAGCGACTGCACGAAGAGCTCGACATCCCAGTCTTCCACGACGACCAGCATGGAACGGCGATTGTCGTACTGGCCGCTTTGACCAACGCATTAAAAGTCGTCAAGAAGAAACCGGCTGACATCCGCGTCGCGATGAGCGGTGCTGGAGCTGCTGGAATGGCCATTGCTGGATTGTTGAAACTGGCTGGCGTTGAGCAGATCGTTGTGTGTGATCGAAGCGGTGCGATCTACAAGGGCCGTTCCGAACGCATGAATCCGGTCAAAGACTGGCTGGCAGAAAACACCAACAGCGCTGCAGAAACCGGCTCGTTAAGTGATATTATTAAGGGATCCGACGTGCTGATCGGTGTCTCCGCGGCTGGACTGGTTTCTGCCGAAGATGTTCAGGGCATGGCCGACGATGCGATCGTCTTTGCACTCGCCAATCCGGATCCCGAGATCATGCCCGAAGAAGCCGATCCTTACGTCAAGGTGATGGCAACCGGACGTTCGGATTACCCCAACCAGTGCAATAACGTTTTGTGTTTCCCTGGCCTGTTTCGAGGCCTGCTCGACGTGCGCGCCCATTCGGTCACCGACGAAATGAAGCTCGCCGCGGCCGTCGCCATCGCCAGTGTCATCAGGCAGGACGATCTTCACCCGGACTACATCATTCCCAGCGTGTTCAACCGCAAAGTCGCTCCCGCTGTCGCCACCGCCGTCGCCGAAGCTGCCATTAAAGCCGGTGTCGCCCGAAAGTCTCAGGAAGCTGCTCAGTAGCAGTTCGCTACTTCGTACAAAAGCACAAGCCATGAACCTCGAACGTTACAGTCGACAGACCCGCTTTCCTCAACTCGGCGAAGAGGGTCAAAAGAATTTGCTGAAAAGCCGAGTACTGCTTTGTGGATGCGGTGCGCTCGGGACCGTGCTTGCCGAGACGCTTACACGCGCGGGTGTTGGATTTCTGCGGGTCGTCGATCGAGACTTTGTCGAATACAGCAATCTTCAACGGCAGGTCCTCTTTGACGAAGACGACATTAAGAACCAGCTTCCAAAGTCGGTCGCCGCCGCAAGGAAACTTGAAAAAATCAACAGCGACGTGACCATAGAACCGGTCGTCGCCGACGTCGAATATTCCAACATCGGAAAACTGGCCGAAGGTGTCGACCTGATTCTCGACGGGACCGACAACTTCGAGATCCGTTTTTTGATCAACGACCTGTCGCTCGATACAGGCATCCCCTGGGTCTACGCCGGATGTGTCAGCAGCCATGGCCAGACGATGCCCATCTTTCCGAACGAAACCGCATGTCTGCGTTGTTTGATTGATTCTCCGCCGGACGCGGGTTCCACTGAAACCTGCGACACGGCAGGCATCCTTGGGCCAACGGTCAACGTGATTGCCTCATTGCAGGCCATGACCGCTATTAAGATCCTGGCCGGACGTCGCGAAGACGTCGCGCTTTCGCTGACGATGATTGATGTCTGGGACGGAACGCTCCGTCAGATGAACGTTTCCGATCTCCGAGAGCAGGCCAACTGCGCTGCTTGCCAGGAGGGCGAACGAGTCTGGCTGTCCGGGCAGCTGGGTTCTCAGTCAACGATCCTCTGCGGCCGCAACGCCGTGCAGATCAGGCCTCAGAAACCGGCGGCTCTGTCGCTCGACGAAATGGCCAATAAGCTGAGCGAATCCGGCAAAGTTACGCAGAATGCGTTCTTATTACGAGTATCTTTGACAGATCCCGACTACGAGATCACCCTCTTCAAAGACGGCAGAGCTATCATCAAAGGCACCGACGAACCCGCCCTCGCCAGAGCTATCTACTCCCGCTACATCGGGCTGTAGAACTGCTCGAGGTAGCGGCACATCGGAGACAACGCTGCTCGTTCCCTGCAACGTCTTCAAGCCTCTACGATCTCTGACTTCGTGCTTTTGATGAACGTGAGGACGTCGTTTGTCTCGGCGGCGGGCAGATCGAAGTGTCTTAATGTGTCGGTCAGGTGGCCGATGAAGCGTGTCCAGTCGGCTTCCGAAATTTGCATTCCCCGGTGCGTTGTCGTCATGTTTCGGCCTGTGTAGAGCATCGGTCCGCCGGAAGCGTGCGCGAGAAAATCGATCAACAATTGTTTTTCCCGTTCGATGCCATCTTCGCCGCGATTCTGCCAGAACCGACCAAGTTGCTCGTCTGTCATTAAACTGGGAAGCATGTTGTTAGCGACCGCCGCGATGGCGTCGTACCCGCCGAGCCGGTCATACAGCGAGGATGTTGCATCTGACATATTATCTCGTTCCTGCCGCCAAAGCCGTTGTTGCCTGACTTATTGCCAATACATCTGTGAAGTGTGGTTCGAGACAGGCAGAAGTCAAGATGACGGAACCGTGGCTCGGCCCTGCATACGCGGGTGACTGGACTTTCAATTGTCGACGGGCGACAACAGAGCCCTGCGCAGCAGCTCACCGAGTTGCTCTTCAACCCGCCATCCATTCCTTAGCTCCCTTTGGAGTCTCACCTGATGAAATGCTTTTCTGTATTGCCCGCCCTGTTGTGTCTGCTGACGTTGCCTGCGATTGATGTGGCGGCTCAGGTTCCTTCCGGCCCTGGCGACTGGCCTCAATGGCGAGGGCCGAATCGGGATGGAAAAAGCTCGGACACGGGTCTGCTGAAAGAGTGGCCTGAGGACGGACCGAAGTTGCTCTGGAATGTCGATTCCGTCGGCGTTGGTTATTCGTCGTTGGCAGTCAAAGACGGACTGATTTTCACTCAGGGAGACCTGGGTGGCGTCGAACACATCATCGCGCTGGATGCGAAAGACGGCCAGACGGTTTGGGCGGTTCAGCCTGCTCCCGTCGTGTCACTGCTGAAAGAACGACTTGCAGCAGACATAAAACGGTACGACGTCAATGGCGATGGTACAGTTTCCGAAGTCGAAGCCCTGGTACGACTCGGCTGGAAATGGAATCAGTACAACAAACCGATTGACGAAGAACTTGAAGTTGTCGCTGCGCGGCGTTCCGCGGCTGTCTTGAAGGAAGTCGACAGTGATGGCAACGGAACGCTTTCATTCGATGAAGCGGGCAAGATACTGCGGGACGACTGGCAGCGGATCGACCGTGCTGACAAAAAGGTCGATGCGGAAGCTCTGGCGAAATCACGTACGGATGCTTTTCTTAAAACGCTCGACAAAGACGAAGATGGCAGCATCGATCAAAAGGAAGCACGTGGAAGTTTGCTCGACCGCAGTTTCCGGCGATTCGATGAACGAGACCCCAGTACGAATCGCGGAGACAATCGCCTTACGACGGAAGAGATCTTCGCTGGTCTGTCAAAGCATGAAGCCGGCCGCGACGGCCTGGTCTCAGGCGACGAACTTCGTCAGCACTACGTCTCGACAAAAGCGAACGGTGACGGCGTGCTGAGTGCGAACGAACTGATGGGAGTGATTGGTGGCTACCGAAACGGTATGGGGAACGGACCGCGAGGTACACCCACGGTCGACGGCGAACTCGTTTACGCGGAAGGCGGAAATGGTGACCTCGTCTGCCTGGAAGCCGGGTCCGGAAAGACGCTCTGGCATGTGAATCTCAGCACCGAGTTTGGCGGCCGACGACCAGGCTGGGGCTACTCGGAATCACCATTGATCGCTGGTGACCTGGTCATCGTCACGCCAGGCGGCAACGCCGGCACGCTACTCGCGCTGAATAAACGAACTGGTGACGTCGTCTGGCAAAGTGCAGAGACCAAAGAAGGATCGCACTACTCGTCGCCGTCACTGGCGACGATCAACGGTGTGGAGCAGGTCGTTCAATTCGCTCGGCAAAGCGTCTTTGGCGTGGCGCTCGCCGATGGCAAACCCCTGTGGACGTATTCGGCTCCGGCCAACGGAACGGCCAACTGCTGCTCGCCGATCATCGACGCCAATCTGGTCTTCGCATCGAGTGCCTACGGGACCGGTGGAGGCCTGGCGAAGGTCACACTGAGCGGCAGTATCCAGGTTGCCGAAGAGGTGTACTTCGAAAAGAAGATGGCCTGCCATCACGGAGGGATCGTCAAACTTGGCGAATACATGTACTCGTGCGGCGGCGGCACGCTGATCTGCATGGAGTTCGCCACTGGTGAAATCAAGTGGCAGGCCCGCGCTGCCGGGAAAGGCTCGCTGTGCTACGCCGATGGAATGCTCTACATGCTTGGAGAAGGCCACTCAGTAGTACTCGCCGAAGCAACCCCCGAAGGCTACAACGAAACCGGTCGCTTCGAGATCCAGAAACACGGACGTCCCGCCTGGGCACACCCGATCGTGATCGGCGGAAAACTCTACATTCGCGATCAGGAATCACTTAGCGTTTACGACGTCTCGGCGAATTAGCCAGGTGGTCGTCAAATGATGTCAAATGCCCGACCCTTGCTGGTCTGGCCAAGTGTTTTGTTATCGGCAAATCGTAATAGATCGATCGACGGATTTGCTGGTGAATACGTCTGACGCTAGTTCTGCTCTGCCGCGGCCAGGCGGAGCGACTCAACGTGATAGTTGAACCAGATTGGTCGCAGTGTTTTGATCATCTCGGTGCGGCGGTGTCCGAGGCCTTCGAGTTCGATGTAGGTGTGATCGATGTTGTGCTCAACAAGGGCAGCGTGGAAGTCCCGGACGGTGGGTAAGTGGCCACCGTCTTTCGTTCCGCAGGCGATCTGAATTCGGACGCCACGTTTGACCTTCCATTTGTTCTTTTCAAGTAGTTTGAAAACGTCGTTGTCGATGTAATTCTGGATGTCCGGTCCCAGAAAATTGTTGGGATAAACATCCGGCATTGAAGGATCAAAGTTCTCGGAAGTCCGCGGCACGTTGCCGGCCTGACAGAACAGCGAGCAGAACATTTCTGGATACTTGACGGCCAGCCGCGTCGAGCCGCGGCCGCCCATAGAGAAGCCTTCAATGCATCGACCATGCCGAGCGGCGATTGTGCGATACATCTTGTCGATGTAAGGAATCAGCTCCTTGATAAACATCGTCTCGATCGGGAATCGGCCGTCGTACGAATCCTTGTAGAACGTGCTGCGGCCACCATTCGGCAGAACCAGAATCATCGGCGGCCACTTGCCTGAGACGATGCCATTGTGCAGCACTTCGACGTCTTCAAAGCTGTGAAATTCGTTCCCGCCGTTACCGTGCAGGTTGTAAATCACTGGATAACGAAGAACCCTGTTTTCCTCGTCGTCATACCCCGGCGGCAGGTAGAGACAGTACCCGACATCCTGTTCGGCTGCCTCGCTATGAAACGTCCGATGAGTGACTCCTGTCGGCAGTTCCTTATCTCCCAGCTCATTTACCCAGACGATCGAAAGACCTGTTGGTTTTGCCTTCTTCTTTACTGGCGTCCCTTTGTTCTGGGCAGTCTCTGCTCCAGGCAAAACATTCAGGGCCAGTAAAAGTGACAAACAGTAGACGCTTTTCATCAGGAATCCTTTTCAATCGAGCAAATTCTGAGAGCCACGTGGAAGTCCCCGGGAAGCTCTTCGCCTCCTCGGGTGGAAAGAACTTCGAGGATCGTCTTTGACGTGTTGAGGCTTAGGAAATGGGCGGAGCCGTCCGCCAGCAGGAAATGATCCCCGCCTTTGTGTCAGCTCCAGAAACTTGAGAGGATTTGATGGCATCGGAGAAGGTGTTTTGAGTATGAACGAGTCCTTCCTGGACACGCAGGTACTGTTCGTATTCGCTACCGCCATACATTACCCATCCGAGTCCTTTGGGCAGGTCAAGTTGGCCATAACGCCAATGTGTTGGACTGACCATCGGTCATATCGCGGAAACCCGTCTCGCTTTGCGAATAGAAAATATCAGCGCCGTTTGTGGTGTGGGCAGTGAAGCAGATGGGATAACTGTTACCCGTGCTTCCAGAGACGTCCATATGATTTTCCGGTATCAAGCGGCCGCAGTCAGCAGAACCGGGGGTCGGACCGGACAGCAACTCCCGTCTGGCAGCTGAGACAGTAACGAGCATAAAGAAGCCGCTGACAAATATTGAGACGAGATTTGGTTGCGTAATTCGTTGGCCCGGTTTCGTGCGGTTGGGGATTTTGGGATGTTATATTCGATCGAATGCGTCGCAGATGGTTGGGATATTTGAACAGTCATGACAGACGACCGAGCAAAAGTGATTAGTTTGTAAGATGCCCTTTTTGTTTCGATATCTGCGGAGAAACGATCGGAAGCGTTACGCCGAGCGTTTATTCTGAAGCGAGTAATCGGTCTCTATCGTGGGACTGTTCCCGGTCGGTGGCGGAAGCGGCAGCTTGATTCGCACTTGCCTCGCGGAGACACTAAACGGGTGTCGTTGACACTTGAACTTTATCAGGCAGAGCCTGCCCTGCGATTTAATTACCTGCCCGTAACTCGCGACGTGGAAAGTCTGGATCATGGCGTTTCAGTATGTGCTTCCTCACGCGGTGACTTCGCAGCTTAATTCGCTGCGCGGGCGAATCCGTCGTATCGCGTTTCTGCGAGGGTGCGGACTGTTTCTGATGCTGTCCTGCGGCCTGTTGGTCGGCACGATGCTGATCGATTTTCTACTCGACCTGGAAACGTCTTCCCGTCTGGCTGGCTTTGTCGGGTTCTGCGTGGTTGAGGTCTTGTTGTCAGTACTTCTGCTGATTCGTCCGTTGGTCGTTTACCTGAAAGATGCGGAAGTCGCTGCACTGGCTGAAGAGAAGTTTCCCGAGCTTGGTGAACGAGTGTCATCACTTGTCGAGCTGGCTGATCCGGACATCCCGGAAATTGAAAAAGGCTCGCCGTTGATGCGGGATCTGCTCGAAGAAGAGGCTCTCAAGGAACTTGGCCGCTGCGATTTCGACAAAGCTGTCTCAACACGGCCTGCGGTCAGACGTCTTAGCTATGGGCTGGCCACGCTGTCGTTTCTCTTGTTTTCGCTCCTGATCTTTCCATCGGTTTCCAGCCTGCTGCTGGCTCGGCTGTTTAATCCCTGGGGCAATTACGAATCCGTCAGCCGATTACTTTTTGACATTGAAGGCGCTGACGAATTTGTTGCGCGAGGCGCGGACATCGAGATCGTAGCAAAGATGGCCTGGCGAAACGGTTCAGACGATCCCATCCCGGAACCCGTACAGCTTTCATGGCGAAGCGAAGACGGCAACTCAGACGTCAGGACGCTTAGCTTCGATCCGGATTTGGACGCTTTCACGACAGTCATCCCGGACGCCCAGGATTCGTTGGAGTTTTTTGTCTCTTCCGAAGGCAGCCGGTCGCGGCGATATCAGATCAATGTTCTGGACCGCCCGGAAGTTCTGACGGCGAAACTGGAAATCACGCCGCCCGGATATCTCGGTCGCCCGCGAGAAACGCTCGACGGAGTTACTGGTGAGATATCCGTTTTCGAACACAGCCGACTGACCTTTGATCTGACCTTCAGCCATCCGGTCGAAGAAGCGTCGATTAACTGGCTGTCGGCGATGGTCCTGCCCGAAACCGAACTGGCGGGAGCTCAAGAGGTCGTTCCGCCGATGGAGCAGGATGCATTGGATCTGCGAATACCGGGTACGTCTCCGAACACGCTGGTTACCGTCGATGATTTGCCGGCCACTCAGATGACGGTCGCGGATGACGGCCTTTCCGCGAAACTGGAAATCCCGGCCACCATCCAGGGAGGATTTGCGTTTCTGCTGAAAGAATCGCACGGTCTGGAGAATGACGGCGAGCCTTATCGCCAGTTAATCGTCAAGCGCGACCAGCCTCCGATGCTCGAAGTGTCAGGCGGTGAGCAGGATCGAGCACGACCGAACGACGTCTACGGAATGCGAGTTGCGGCGGTCGACGATGTCGCCCTGGAAGAACTGGAGTTGCACGTTTCGTCGCGTGAAGGACTCAACATAGTTATCAAAACGCCGACCGAGCTGCTCGGCCAGGATTCATTGGGGCACGAGTTTCGCGTCGACCTCTCAGACATTGCAGTCAAATCGGGCGAGTTTCTGAAGCTGCAGATTCGAGCCGCTGACGGGCGACCAAATCCTTTTCCCAATAAAGTCTGGTCGGAAGTTCGTTACGTCGCGATTAACGAGGATGCTTCGGCTCAGGGAACGAGCGACGTGCTGGCCCGGCAGGAGCAGATTCGGGACGAACTTCAGGACATCCGGGACAAACTGCGAGCAGCTGTTGAGCAAAGCGATAAACTGAAAGACGACGCACAACAGTCACTCGATAACGACCAGAAGTTTGCTCAGCAGCAGGCCGTTGAAACGCTTTCCAGTAGTGAGGAAGAACTGGCCGCTCGAATCGCGGAGTTGGCCGATCAGTTTTCTCAGCATCCGCTCTTTGGCAATCTCAGCGAAGACTTGTGGAAGATGGCGGCTGGTGAGCTTGATCCGGCCGCCATGCAGCTTGCTGAGTCTGGTCAGCAGGAACTGAAAGATCAGATTGTGACGATTGCTAAGAACTCGACCGTCGTCGACATGGTGGAAGAAGGGATGGCCAACGTTGTTGTTGAATTCGAAAAACTCGCAGAGCTGGAAGAAGACCTGCTTGAACTAAACCGAATCGCGCAACGAGCCAATCAACTTGCCGACGATGCGGAAGAGCTTGAGGAACTTCGCAACGAAGTCGCCGCCGCGGAAGCTCAGGATGTTGAATCTCTGGAAGAGAGCGTCGCGCGGAATCGCCTGGAAGCTCAGCAGGAACTCGCGGAGAATCAGCAACTCCTGATGGAAGAGCAGACTGAGTTGATGGCCGCGCTGGACAACCTCATGCTGCAGCGTCCGGAGTTACTGGAAGCCGCACGCGATCATCAGCTTGCGAAACTGGCCAGTCTCGCTCGACAGGCCAACGCGATTGCTGAGCCTCAGGAACGGCTCGCCGAGTCTTTACAGAAGGATGCTGAACAGACACAACTGGCTGCCGCTCCGCTGGCCGAACGTCAGCAGGAAATCAGTCAGCAGATCGAAGAACTGGCGGCTCAAGCAAACGCTCAACAGAGTCGGCAGCCTGTGACACCAATTGATCCAGAACTGGCACGTCAGATCGCTGACGAGTTGCAGGAAGGGAACTTTGATCGGGCGGAAGAACTTTCCAGGCAGACTCAGAAGGATCTAGTTGACCTGGCGAAGGAGTTGACTGAGAACGCTCAGCTTCCCGCCGATCCAAAAGAAGCTGCCGCGGAACTTGCAAAGAGACAACAGGCTCTGGCGGAAGAATTCGCTGCAGCCGGTTCGCTATCAGAACCGGGGGCAGAACCCGCGGCAAGTAACAACACCGAAAGCCCCGCTGAGAATGCGGATGTGGGAGAACTCGCCGCCAGACAGGCCGCGCTGCAAATGGCCACCGCGCAGCTTCAGGTGGACCGAGAGTCGCGTGATGAACAACAGGCAGCCGTCAATGAAGTGGCCGAGACTCTTCGAAAACTGATCGAAGTGGCAGAGCAAGAGCCGAAAGACCAGGCGGAGACGCTTGCTCGGGTAGCGGAGCAGGGCAGGGAAGCGGCCGACGCATTGGAACATCTTGCGGAGAACATTCTGCCGGAAGCTCAGCAGCGCGAAGAGGCTTTAGAAGAGCTGCAGAGGCTCCGAAAAGAAGACGGCACCGAGGACCAGGAGTTGTCTGACGAAGAACTTGCCGCACGACTGCATCAATTGCTTGACCCGCGGCAAACGGAACCTCAGCAGGTCGCCGGGGAAGCTCGGCAACTTGCAGCGGCTCAACAACAGCTTCGCGAAGAAACAGAGACGCTGTATGACGAATCCGTTTCGAAGGCCGAAACTGCAGACAATGACCATCCAACGTCGAATAATAAGAATGCCGTCGACGACCTCGTCAGAGACGATCGTGCGTTGTCAGACGCCGCTCAACCACTCGCGGAACAGCAGGCCGCCTTAGCAGAACAGGCCGCCGCTTTACCGACCGAACTTGGAGCTTTAGAACGAGCAGAGGCGCTCGCTCAACTTGAGCAAGCCCAGCAGGCACTTGAAGATGGACAGTTGCAAGCGGCGGCGCAGGCTCAACAACAGGCTCAGGCCGCGCTCGAAAACTTTGCCCGCGAAGCCGAGGCACTGGCGCAGACATCCACTCCTCGCGATTCTTCTGCGATCGCGCCGGGAGAGCAGGCTGCCAGCGATGCGACGTCTTTACCTGAACCAGTTGGTGTTCAGCCGGCTGGAGACCAACCGCGTAGCGGTGGGCAGCCGAACGATCAACTCGCGGCTCGGGCCGGGCAACTTGCTGATCTGCAACAGCAGCTTCAGCGAGCAATTGCTGAGTTGGCTCAACATCCTGTGGGTGGTACTCCACCGAGAGAGCAGGCCGCTGGCGGGCCGTCTTCTCAGCAACCTGCATCCTCGAATGAGCTATCAGAAAATGGTCAATCCGACAGCTCAGAACCTGAAAATTCAGAAGCGACCAGTTCGGTGCCAGCCGCCCAGCAGGCGGACGCCGCTCGTCCCGGTCAGCAGCAAGGATCTGAAGCAGGAGCCCCCGTGGCCGCGCAAACGCTTGGCGAACTGTTGGCGCAACAGGAAGAGCTGACTGCACAGGCTGCGCAGCTCGCACTTCAATCCGCGCAACAGTTCGGCACTGAATCGCCTGCAACTCAGTTGGCGGCTCAGACTGTTCAGCAAAGTGCGCAGGCGGAATCGGCGGCAAGAGGCGGTCAGTTTGCTCAGGCCGCCAACGAAGCCACGGATGCTCAGCAGGCAGCATCGGCAACGGCTGAGGCGCTTCAGAAATCAGCGCCGGCACTGGCTGACCAGGCACAGCAGCTCGCACGGCAACAGCAGCAAATGGCCGAGGCGTTTGAGCAATTGGAAAACTCACCCGCAGAACGAGCAGCCGCTCAGCAGACACAGCAACAACAGCTCGCTGAACAGGCCGATCAGAT
The DNA here is from genome assembly GCA_937904325.1 of uncultured Planctomyces sp. Lineage (GTDB taxonomy): Bacteria > Planctomycetota > Planctomycetia > Planctomycetales > Planctomycetaceae > JABMPE01. Next base: position 30,035 of record CALGTK010000030.1, on the reverse strand, counting down.
TGCTCAGGCCCTCGAGGAACTGGCGGGGCAACTTGGAGCCGAACCGCTCGATCTTCAGCAGCAAGGGCAACAGGCTTCGTCCGCTCAGCAGTCCGCTCAGCAGGGACAATTATCGGCCAGCCAGGCCGCTCAGAACATGCAGGCAGGTAATCAAGGGCAAGCCGCTCAACAGGCTCAGGCTGCGGCGAGTGCACTTCGTCAGTCGGCTGACCAGGCCGCGGCTAACGCCACGCCTTTGAACAGCGCCTCGCCGGTGCCTGGTGAATTTGCTGCGCAGATTGCCGACGCCATGCGTCAACTCCGGGCGGCTCAGGAACAATTGGCCCAGGCTGCTGCGAACGCACCACAGGCCGGTCAGCCGTTGGGACAATCGCCAGCCGAGTCAGGAGCGATTGATGGCAGCAGCGAGCCTGGTGCGGCAGTTCTCGACGCATCGAGTGGCGAAACGGCTCAGTCACAGCTTCCCGCAGGCGACGATTCTACAAATGGAGAATTGACGCCGGGGCAGGCTTCTCAAGGTGACTCGACAGGACAAACTGGTGAAACGCCAACTCTCAATGGCGAGGCTTCAACAGGCGAATCGAGTCAACAGTCAGGCCAATCAACTCCAGACAGCTCCAGCTCGGATGGCCAACCGAGTTCTTCGTCCAACGCTCAAACGGGCGAATCGAAGCAACAACGGAACGGTGCTCTGACCGAAGTCGCCGATGCATTTCAGCAAGCCGCTCAGATGCTGAGCGATGCTGCGCAGCAATTGGCGGCGGAGGGCAGCCAGTCCGGCGACAATCAGGGGCAGAGCAATCAACAACCTTCCAGCCAGCAACCAGGGCTCGGAAATAGTGGAACGGGAGCATTTGGTGAGGGTGAAATCGCAGGCCCGCTCAATACCGAACTTAAACGTCGAGCCATGAAGAACTGGGGCAAGCTCACCGGCAACCTGAAGACCGAAATCCTCCAGTCTTCACAACGCAAAGCAACCGGCGACTATGCAAAGCTGATCAAGCTCTACTTCGAAGAACTCGCCAAATCCGGGCAGACAGCCTCGAACGATAACTAGCAGGTTGTGATGCCCCGTCCGATTGGCAGCACGTGGTGACGAATACGTTACCTCTGTCATCCGCAGCCGATTGTTCATCACACCTCGACAGTTGCTACGCTTCTCGTTTGAAATTCTTATCGACCGTGAACCGATCGTGGCTGGAAGCCAGTATTGTCGCAACCTTCTAAAGATCCTGCTGCAACTCCGTTCGTTGAGCTTTTCGAACTGGCAGCCTGCTTGAATCTGACGAGTTGGCACGTGAACTCAATGACGCGGACATTCCGACGCGGGTCGAAAACGAACTGCTTCAAGGTGGCTTGGGGAAATTGTCGCCGGGATGGAATACGCTGCCGCGAATTCTGGTTCCTGAATATTGTCTAACTGACGCTCGCGCGGTCCTGGTTCGTATTCAGGCTGCAGTTACTGCAAGAGACTCTCAGGAGAGTTGTTGCCTGGCCTGCAATACGCCACTGCAAGATGTCGACACGTGTGAAAACTGCGGATGGTCATGGGGCACGAATAACCAACGCAGCCCTGCTGAGCCTGCAGAAGTCGCGTCTGTGTCTCATCCGCTTGACAAGATGTCGTCATCAAACGACGAAAGCCGTGATCAAAGTGGCGGACCGTCTGAAGAGGCAGCACCTGTCACGCGGTCAGCTTGAGGACTGTAGACGGAAGTTTCAGTCGTCATGGCAGTCACCATCATTCCACCATTTGAGGCAGCAATTCAGGACCTCTCCGAACGACAGGTGTCGTCTTATTTCTGACAGACAATCAATCTGTTCATGTTCAGTGCTTGCTCCGTTTAGATCGTCGTTCACATCATCTGCAGCAATGGTGAGCCTCTTTCAAACTATTGGTTTGCGGGCCCGCAACTGGCGGCATCGTTCTGTTCGATTCAGGCTTCGGAATAATGTGGTTGCGGTTTCGTCGACTGTGGCCACGGGTGATCGGGCATGCGTTGGGAAACATCATTACCGAGACGTCCGATTGGTAGCTGAGAATTCCAACCGCTTTGGCACGCCGATTCAGGAAAGGTTCACATCGTCGGATCCACTTGTCATACAGGTGAGTTCTCGTAAGTTTCCCAGGACAACCGGTTGTGGGCAGGACCAGACGAGGAAGAACATTGCCTCAGCAACCAGGCGTGATGCCGGGTGTGACGCGACAAAGCCGGCTCCTTTGCTGGTGGCAAGAGATGCCTGACTCGCTCGCAAGGCTAGCGAGTTGGATCGTTGACGCATCGTTTCTGCACTTAAGTGTGAAGGAGCATCGGATGTATCAGCAGCGGCTAGAGCGAGGTCGGCGGAAATTGACAGATGCTCACTGGTAAAGGGTTGCAAAATTTCACTCAACTCGGGGCGACGGTCAGCCTCGTTGCGGAGCAGCGAGATGGCGTTAGCCGCGTGACCAACCGCCAGTGCGGATGTTGTGTATGATCCAGCCCCGCCCCCTGTTTGTTTCATGACGTTTTCAACGGGGCCGTGCAGCAGGAACTCCAGCGCGACGAACACATTAGTTAGCTGGACTGTCGCCGTGCGTGAAGAATTGAGAGCCATCAACGGAACCGTTGGCGCGATCGCGATGCCTTCGGTGCAAGTTTCCAAAGCGACCAGAATCTGAGTGCCATCTTCCAGCGTTCCGCCGCAGACGATGATGTCAGCTTTGTCGGCCCCCGTTACCCAGGGGACCTCACCATTAAGGATGTAGCCGGCGTCGAGTTTTTCAGCGGTGACGGCGGGCTTGCCCAAGTGCTGCCGCGATGTAGTCAGATGCGAAATTCCGACCGTAGCGAACAGAGAATCTGTTGCGAGTTCGGGCAAAAGTTCCTTCTTTAATTCTTCGTTCTCTGACCGAACAATTCGTTGGATGGCCGCGTTTCGTTGGGTCAGGACAAACGTTGATGCCAGGCACGCTGCCGCAAGGTGCTCATATCCAATGGTGAGTTCCACGCTGGAAACATTGCCGCCGCCAAACTCATCAGGGATTAGCCAGGCAAGTACACCGGCTTCTGACATGCCATGAAGCTGTCGAGCAGGCCACGCGTCAGTAGCGTTCAGTTCGCTGGACGAATGGCGAAGCTGTTCGAGTAGCTGTTGAAAAGAATCAGTTTCAGTAAATGGCGGCAACTCGGGCATGGCACTCGAACTCGGACTTGAAAATCGCTCAGACAATGGACATAGCGGCTACTTTCGCATCCTGAGATGCATCCGGCAATCGGTTCGCGGACGCAGCGACTGGCAAATTGGCATCGTCGGCAGTTTTGACCTTGCGAAAATCGCGGTCAGGTGGCGCGTTGCTTGTCGTTTCGGAATCGGTCGAAGTAGGACTGGAACGTTCTGAGCGAACCGCCGTTGCTGATGACGCGGCGCGCCAGCTGGTGAATGTCGGTCGCGGCTGGGCAAGTTGTCGAATCAACCACGAACGGTTTTCGGTTGGCGACCGCGTCAACGACTGCTGGGTCGCGCGAAACGTGCCCAGCAAAACCGACTGACTTTTTCAGAAACATTTTCGAGGTTTGCTGAAGTCGGCCAACGATTGCTTTCGCCTGAGCCGCCGACTCGACCTGGTTCACGACGACGTCCAGAGGCGGGCAGCCCGGCGAGCCAAGTGCCTTGATTGTTGCGTAGGCATCCGCAATCGAAGTTGTTTCGGGCGTCGTTACCAGCAGGATTTGATCGGCGGATGTCGCGAACTGTCGGACGATTCGATGAATACCTGTACTTGTGTCGACAATCAGAATGTCGTGGCTGCGTTCCAGTTCTTCCATCTGGAAGAGCAGTTCTCGCTGCACTCTCTCCGGGCAATCTGCCAGCTCAATCAAACCGGAAGCTCCAGGGATGACATGAATTCCGTCCGGGCCGTCCAGTACCACATCTTTGAGGGTTCGGGCACCGGTCACGACGTGCGAGAGATTCCAGTAGCCATTTAAGCCGCATAACAGGTCGAGGTTTCCCAGTCCGAGGCAGGCATCGAGCAGGCAGACGGATTTGCCAAGCCGCGACATCGCGATCGCCATGTTGAGAGCGACGTTGCTCTTACCGACTCCACCCTTACCACTGGTTACAGCGATAGTTCGCGCGCGGTTCGCCCCAGCTGACGAAGACTCGGGATGAGCCTCCTGTCGCGTTTCGATAATCCCTCTAAGTCTTGTTGCCTGATCGGGCATGGTGAGTGTTGTGCGATCTTCGGAATTAAATTGTTTGATTAGTCGAACAGTCGATCTTCACCCAGCACAAGTCGGGCGACGCGGCTGGCATTTGCTGGCTCTATATCTTCCGGGACATCCTGTCCGGTGGTCAGATAACTGAATGGCAGTTTGACATCACGGCCGATTGAAAGCAGGCTGCCGACTCCAGCCGCTTCGTCGAGTTTTGTCAGGATCAAAGACGTTGGATTAACCGACGAGAACTGATCACAGGTCATCTTGATACTGCGAACGCTCGCCGTCAGGCTCATGACAAGGTGCACTTCGTCTACGTTTGCTTCGTTGAGCAGTGACTTCAATTCCTGAATCTTCAGTTCGTCGCGTGGGCTTCGTCCTGCGGTGTCAATCAGGATCAGATCCAGATCAGACAACTCATCCAGCGCTCGCCGCATTTCCTGTGGACTCGTGACAACTTTCATCGGGAGGTCGATGATCTCCGCGTAGGTGCGAAGTTGCTCGACCGCCGCGATGCGATACGTGTCGACTGTAACCAGTCCCATTTCGATGCCGTCACGTAACCGAAAGTTGGCGGCCAGCTTCGCGATCGTTGTGGTCTTACCGACTCCGGTCGGGCCGACCAGTGCGATAACTCGACGGCGTCCGACTTCGGTCTGAATCGGCGGCGCACATTGGATGTCCGCTTCGACCATCGCTGACAACAAAGCTCGCGATCCAGCCGGATCGTGAAGCTGCTCTGGTGTGTAGTTTTGTCGGAGATTGCAGATCAGCTCGCGGGCCAGATTATCATCGATGTCTGCGTCGATGAGCTGTGTGTAGATTTCAAAGAGTTCGCTTGGCACTTCGTCAGCGCTGCGGAATTGCGATTTCTGAGAGAGATTTTTAACCATCTTCTGCAGCACGTCGAGCTTCACGGACAGCTCGTTTGTGGATTCACCTTCTTCGGTCAACGCGTTCGCTGCAGCCTGTAAACCGGCTGCTTGATTGTCTGAGTGGGGAACATCTTCGGCACGTTCCCGCGTTTGAGTCGCGGCTGATGACGGAAGTTCGGATTTGGTTTGTTCAGTCGAACGCAACGGTTCATGGCCGTTGGTATGTGGTTTGATTTTCTCGCGGACGGGGGTTGGTTCAGCAGCAACTGTCGGTGGAGCAACCGCGGCAGCGGCTGCTTCCAGTGCGTTAATGCTCTTTGCCAACTGTGCTTTGTTTTCGTTTTGACGTTCCAGTTCCATCGCCAAAGCGGCAGCCTTAGCAAGCGGGGTGTCCGGATCCGTCGAAACGATCGCTGGCGATTCTCGTTTGACTTGTGGACGACGGATGGGGAAGCCTGGTGCGTTGAGAATTGCCGATTTGTCTGAGACTTCTGCCGAGAACGATCCGGCTCCTTGAGCTGCAGCAGGCGTCGCTGACCGAGGAGCAGATGCCGGTGTCGGTCGAGTACCGACGTTTATGCCAGCTGTCACTTCGACTTCCTGTCGCTTTTTCAGGAAGGGCAGGAGTCGCCGGTGAGTAATCTGCCGTGTGTTCAGGATGACGGCGTCCGTGCCGAGCTCCTGACGCACGATGGCGAGTGCTTGCCGCATGGAATCGGCTTTGAATGTTTTGATTTCGTTCATGGAGCAACTTTCCGTCGCGAGAGCTTTCGACCGGAATTAGAAGATGTGTAGCTAGCCATCGGCCTGGGTCATCAGCACGGAACGCAGAACTTCCGCACTGACATATCCGCGGCTTACGATTTGTGTTTCTGCAGTGACTTCGTTGAGGCAAAGTACGGCTAGTTTTGGAATTGCTCGACTCGTCATTTGCCGCAGTCCCGCTCGAATCTGCGGCGCAGTTGTCATGACGACCGGCTGTAGCCCGATGTCTGTCAGTTTTGCCAGTTCCGTTTTGAGGCCTTCGAGAATTGCCTCAGATTCCTGTGGTGTCAGCTTGCTGGCCACGCCGAACTGGTCGAAGTCCATCTTCTGGCGAAGGAAATCTTCCAGGACCGGGTCTAGACTCACGAGATGAATCCGACGGTTCGGATCGCGAAACTTCTGGCAAATCGTTCGAGCGAGCGCCGTACGAACGTACTCGGTCATGATCGATAGATTTGAAATTCGATCGGAGTTATCGATTGTTGTTTGCAGAATCGTTTCCAGGTCGCGAACGGGGATTCGTTCGTTCAACAGATTCTTCAGAACCTGATGGACGTGCGACATCTTCACCTGGTCAGGATTCACTTCCTCGACCAACTTCGGAGCCCGGTCTTTCAACGCTCCGATCAGCTCGTGAACGTGTTGCCGTGTGAGTAGCTCGTCGGCGTGCTGGCGGATGATTTCTGTGAGATGAAGAATCACGACAATTGTCGGCTCGACAATCGAGTATCCCTGTGCCTCGGCTCGATCAATCAGGCCGGGATCGATCCAGAACGACGGGTTATCATTCAACGGATCGGTGGTTTGAATGCCGGGCAGGTCGCCTTCGGCACTGCCTCGATTGATTGCCAGTATATTCGTTGGCCAGACTTCGCCCTTCGCTACTTCCATGTCACGAATACGAATGACGTATTCGTTAACGCCGAGCCACGTATTGTCCCGCACTCGGACTTTGGGAAGGATAATGCCCAGTTCTTCGGCGATCTGATGCCGTATCTGCATCACTCGTTCGAGCATATCTCCGCCGCGAGATGGATCAGCCAGCGGCACGACGCCAGCACCCAGTTCAACCATCAGCGGTTCAACGGGCAAACGATCCTCTGGCTTTCGTTCAGGCGGCGGTTGGTTTTCCTGCAACTCGGCTTCGGTTTGAACTTCCGCGGCAACTTCTAACTTCTTCTGATTCTGCTTCAGAACGAAGCCAATCACACTGCAGCCGGCCGAAAGAAACAGCAACGGTCCCATCGGCATTCCAGTAAACGCCATCGCTCCCAGGAACGCCGATGAGAGGAACAACGCTTCCGGATGCCGAAACATCTGGTTCATGACATCTTTGGGCAGATCGCTCTCGACTGACGACCGAGTCACGATCAAACCGGCCGCCAGCGAAATCAGGAAGCCGGGAATCTGAGTGACCAGCCCATCGCCGATCGTCAGCTTCGTGAACACTTCTCCGGCTTCGCCGAAGCTCATGCCGTTATCAACGATGCCGATGTACAAACCGCCGGCGATATTAATCAACGTAATTACGATGCCGGCGATAGCGTCGCCGCGAACGAATTTGCTGGCACCGTCCATTGCTCCGTAGAAGTCTGCCTGTTGTGAAATCTCCTGACGACGCTGCTTCGCTTCGTCTTGAGTAATTACATTCGCGGCGAGGTCCGCGTCGATTGACATTTGCTTGCCAGGCATTCCGTCGAGGAAGAATCTGGCCGCGACTTCGCTGATTCGCCCAGAGCCTTTAGTAATCACGAGGAACTGAATGGCGACAAGAATCGCAAACAGAATCAGCCCGACGGCGATTTTGTCGCCGGCAACGAATTCGCCAAAGGCCTGAATGACCTCTCCGGCGGCTTCAGTTTTGTCCGTCGCACCTCGGGTGAGAATCAGCCGAGTTGAAGCAACATTCAGCACCAGCCGAGCGAGTGTCGTCCCCAGCAGAATGGCCGGGAAAACGCTGAATTCCAGCGGCCGCGAGACGTAAATTGTCGTCAGCAGAATCAGGACGGCGGCCGTGATATTACATGCCAGCAGCATGTCCATCAGGAGCGGCGGCAGCGGCGCAATGATTACAAGAATGGACGTAACGATCAGAAGCGGGAACGCGAATCCCCGCACCTTCGTCCATGTTTGCTGCAATCCTGTAGCCGAATCCGGCGGCATCCATGCCTCCGTGCTGTTCATAAAACGAGACCGAAGATTTGAACTGGTAACGATTTACGCTGCTATTGACAGATCGATCAGCCAGTCCGGTGTCTTCTCCTCGCGACATTAACAAATATCGAGCTGGTTGATATGGAAAACTGAAGATCCTGTCCAGACGAGGATCCGGCCCGTGATTCCTTGAGCTGGTGATGTCTGGCAGAACTTCACGCCCGTTTAAGGGACCGGTATTGGCCTCGGGATTCTGGAGAGCTGAGATGCTGAACCATGCACTCTCGCAAGAACCTTCGTCCGTCCAAATCGATAGGTGATGCAACGAATGGCCCATTCGTCCGACGATTGAAGGACGCTGTTTCTGTCAGGAACCGGGCTCGGCTGGATCTTTGGTTTGGTTCTGGCGGCGATGGTCTGGCAGGACTATTGAAACTACGTGCTTGAGGAACCGCATCCCGTTCAGATGAGACTCAGCGACCTGCCGATTCGTCAGGAAGAGCGGACCGGCGTGCCCAGCAGCCAACCGTACTGGCGGGGCGTGACAAGGGACCACTACTAACCGAGGCCGATCCCGGCATGATGGTCACCAAAGTCTGGGCTTTGTACATCTTCAGGAATTTTCCGTAGATCGCGACGAATCGTTTGAACGCCGGAGGATCCATCGTGTGCGTTCTGCTGGATACAGATTGTTTCGTCATCCGACGATGTGATATTCGTGCTCATGTGTAAACGAATTCTGCAAGCAGATTCGTGCCCTGTCGCGTGAGGCTTCAGCGGCGAGTGACGGTCGTTAAACTTCCTGCATGGATACTTCAGCGAAATCAGCTCAGGCAAACTACGTTCGAGTCTGGACGACGTTTCTTAGAAACGCTCTCGTCCGGGAGATGATGTTTCGCGGTAATTTTCTCATCAACGTGGTCACGCGAGCGTTCTGGTTCTGTGCTCAGATTACGCTGTTCGAAATAATTTACCGCAACGTCGACACGATTAATGACTGGACTCGCCCGCAATATTTCGCCTTCATGGCGACGGGCATGCTGATCAACTCGATCATTGAAGCGTTGTTCATGCCGAATTGTGCAAACTTCAGCGAGATGATACGCACGGGTAATCTTGATTTCGTCCTGGTCAAGCCGATCGACACGCAGTTTCTGATCTCGTGCGAGAAAATTGAGCTGGCGATGATCAATCAATCGCTGCTCGCATTGGGCTTGCTGAGTTACTCGCTGATCCAGATCGGAGAGCCGATTAACGCTATGCAGATCGTGGCGTATCTGGCGTTCGTTGTAATTGGAGTTGCCTTTTTCTACAGCTTGATGATCGCGATGGCGACGACCAGCATCTGGCTGACGCGGAATCAAGGTCTCTATGATTTCTGGTTTTACATCACAGTTTTTGCCAGGTACCCACGAAGCATCTACAACGGTGTAGACGCGAACCGACTGGAATTTTCCGAGATGCTGCAGGGCACGTTTACGTACGCAGTTCCGATCCTGCTGGTCGTCACCGTGCCTGCAAGGATCATCGCCAACGGTTTGTCCGACTGGCATTACCCGGTGATTGGCCTCATCTCATCATCCGTCGGTCTGGTCGTTTCGAGATTGCTGTTTAAGTGGTCGCTTCGCAGTTATCGGAGTTCGGGAAGCTGACGAACTGCTTAAATTCGTCAGCAGCCGGCATTGTTGGTCCCCGCCCGGAATTATCGACTATCTATCATCCCGCACTGGCAGCGCCGGTGACACCCAATGAGTTGAATTAAACGATGATTATTAACAACACACTTGCCGCGGCTGATCTGCTTTCATCTATCGAGCAAATGTGGGAGGCGTCCGGTCGAAAAATTCTCTCGATTGAGGAATCGTGTTCAGAAAACTCGCAGACGCCCGTTTTCACGATCCAAGGTAAGTATCAGCCACAAGGCTGGACTGAGTGGACGCAAGGCTTTCAGTTTGGATCGGCGATTCTTCAATTCGACGCGACCGACGATGAGCAGTTTCTGGAGATTGGCCGACGAAATACGATCGAACGGATGGCTCCTCATGTTTCGCATATCGGCGTGCATGATCACGGCTTTAACAACGTCAGCACTTACGGCAACTTGCGGCGTCTGATGCTGGAAGATCGAATTTCAATGGACGAACGGGAACGGGATTTTTACGATCTCGCTCTCAAAGTTTCCGGAGCCGTCCAGGCTTCCCGGTGGAGCACGACCGCTGACGGGTCCGGATACGTGTACTCATTTAACGGACCGCATTCGCTCTTCTGCGACACTATCCGATCGATGAGGTCGCTTTCAATGGCCCATCAACTTGGGCATTCATTGATGGACGAAAATGACGGCTCCGTCAGCCTGCTCGACCGCATGATTCAGCATGCCCGTTCAACTGCGAAATACAACGTTTATTACGGCGAAGGTCGGGACTCTTACGATGTTCGAGGCCGGGTCGCCCATGAAAGCATTTTCAACTGCAACGATGGTCGGTATCGTTGCCCGAGTACGCAGCAGGGATTCTCGCCTTTCTCGACATGGACGCGCGGCCTGGCCTGGATCATCGCTGGCTATCCCGAGCAGCTTGAATTTCTGCAGACCGTCTCGGATGAAATTCTTGATTCACTTGGTGGCCGAGACGAAGTTGAAGACATGATGTTGAACGCCGCTCGTGCATCGTGCGATTTTTTCATCGAGAACACGCCAACAGACGGCGTCCCCTATTGGGACACCGGTGCTCCGGAATTGTCCCAGCTTGGTGATTATCTGAGCGGTCCGTCTGAGCCGTTAAATGATTTTGAACCGGTTGACAGTTCTGCAGCGGCGATCGCGGCGCAAGGCCTGTTGCGGCTCGGCCGTTTTCTGAAAGGACGAGACGACGATGCGGCCGCCAGGTACTGGCAAGCGGGACTGACAACCGCAAGGTCACTTCTCGCCGAACCCTACCTCAGCACGGACGACATCCACCAGGGGCTGCTTCTGCATACGATCTATCATCAGCCCCGAGGATGGGACCACGTTCCGGCGGGATCAAAGATACCACACAGTGAATCATGTATGTGGGGTGACTATCATCTGCGTGAACTGGCACTCTACATCCAACGAGTCGCCAACGAGTCATTGCCCTATTATAGCTTCTTCGGCCCGAACGACAGCTAGCCGATCGGCAGTGTGCCAGCGCGACGTGACAAGTCGACAACATCGCGAGAAGTAATGGCGGGGTGGGAGCACGCGCCTGCCTGACAGGTTAGTCAGCGGTGGTCCTAATCTCGTCTGGAGCATGGAAAGCTACTTGAGATTGGCGTCTCAGATCTCACGCTCTGCATAGCGAGAGGTATAGTTGAATCAATGGGTTGGACTGAGTGTCAGCATCGGCATGCTGCATCCGCACCACGATTCGCACCTGCTGATAGACTTATATCTGACGATGAATACAAAAAACATTCTGGGCGTAACGGCTGCGATTATGGCTGTTTTTGCAGCTGTCGGTTTAGCTTCAGCCGCGCAGCCGCTGGTCGAACTGCGACTGGGCAACAACGCCGTTGAAGGCCGCATCGTCGAACGTGGCCAAGGGTGGTGCGCACTCTACGATCGCGAAGGGCAGATGCACACGATCGATCTGGACAAGGTCACTCGGTTCAAAAAAGTCTCGTCAACCTTCGCGCCGTACTCATTTCAGACGCTTCGCACCAAGCTTCTGAAAGAATTTGGTGGTGGTTTAGAAGTAGCGACGACTCGACATTACGTTGTGTGCGCTCCGAGAGGCCGAGCGAAGACATACTGCGACGTCTTCGAGAAAACCTGGCGACGTTTCCACATGTATTTCGCCATTCGTGGCTTCAAGATGAATGACCCTGAATTTCCGATGATCGCCATCGTATTGAAAGATCGGAAGAGCTTTCTTGACCACGCTAAGAAAGAGAACGCAAAAGTCGACTCCAACATACTGGGATACTACTGGTCGACTCATAATCGTGTGATCATGTTTGAGGGTCAGAAGTCTCAGGCAGCCGTCTTCGACCAGAATTCTGCCACAGGACAACGGCTGCTGGCGTCCGCACTGCGTGATGAAGAACGTCGCGGCATTTATGGTGGCGGATCACGGTTAGAAGATGACGCGTGGGGTTGGGCGTTCGGCGGTCAGAATACGAGGCACCTGCTAGATGATCAGCAGGGCATCGACGGAGTCGCGACGCGAGCCGGTATCAACCTGGACCTCCGCGAAACGATGATTCACGAAGCCACTCACCAGCTTGGCTACAACCTTGGTGTGCATAATCGTATCGGTCGGAATCCCAAATGGATCGTCGAGGGGCTAGCCACAGTTTTCGAGACGCCGGGCATGGAAAAATACGCGATGGACCGTGACGTCAAGAAACGCATGAACCCCGGCTGGCACTACGGATTCAATAAATTCATCAAAGAAGGTCGGCCAGAAGGATTCCTTACGACATTCATCCGAGATGACAAGCCGTTTTCCACGCAGATGGGCAATGCCTATGCCCAGGCCTGGGCTTTGTCGTTCTGGCTGAGCGAGACCCGGCCACGTGCGTACGCGAAGTTTCTGCAGAAGATGGCTTCACCAGACGTCACGCGGCAACTCACTCCCGAATCGAGAGTCAAGTTGTTCACCGAGTCGTTCGGCGACAACTTGATTCTACTCGATGCTGAAATGCTGCGTTACTACGCACGGATTAAGTAGCCCGGCAGGCACACGTCATCGAATCACCGGGTGCCTGCAATTAGCCAGCGTGTAATTTTTGCAGACGTTACACGCACACTTAAATTCGGTATTGCTGCATTTTTTGCCGCTCGGTACTCTCCGCGGCCCTGAAGCAAATTTCCGTCACTCACATTCGTCAGAGTTATCTCTGATGAACCACTCCCATCGCTCGATTTCCTCAGAGCAATCGATGTCTGACGAGCATCAATCACCCAATCAAAACTCACCCACAAATTTGTGTTTGTGTTCCTTGACGCATTCGCGATTTGATTCTCCTCGTATATTTGTGATCAACCGATCGTAAATCTCGCGGCGAATATTCCATCCGTAACCGTTTCGGCTTTCCCTACCTGGAGAATTCCGCCCATGTTTCTTACACGGGTCATGGCCTGCGCGATCACCACTTGTCTGGTCAGTATGCTGACCGGGTGTGGTGCGCCGAACGGGTTTGTGCACAACACGATGGGCACGCGAAATTTCAAAACCGGCAACTACGCAGAGGCCAGCCGCTATTTCAAGATGGCTGCTGCCGACAATCCTCGAAAACCGGCGTACCTTCACAACGTGGCTTCTGCCATGTGGAAGGAAGGAAACACATTAGGAGCTGAGCACGTTTATCGCCAGGTGCTTGATCTCGATCCGATGCATCAGCCTTCGTATCACAGTCTCGCCAAGCTACTGAAAGAGCAGGGACGCGGCGGCGAAGCTCAGGAACTGATGGTAGCATGGGCCGACACTCAGCCTTACATTCCTGAACCTCAAATCGAACTGGCCTGGCTGAACCGGGAAATGGGAAACAACGCCGCGTCGGAAGAGAATCTTCGACAGGCTCTTCAAATTGATCCAGCTAATCCCACGGCACTCGCTCACCTCGGACAGGTGTATCAGGATCAGGGACGATCCAGCGAGGCCCTTGCAATGTACCGTCGGTCGCTCTACCAGAATTGGTATCAGTCTGATGTTAAGAGTCGTGTAGCCACCCTTGGTGGAACGACCAGACCGGCATCAACTGTGCGATCAGCAACTCAGTTCGCTTACATGCCGACTTACGTTGGCGGTCAACCGGTCATTGCTCAAAACCAGCAACCCTCGTTTGCCAACCACCATCCAGCTCAATCGACCGTTGCTTACGGGCAACCAGTGTTTGGAAATCCGACCATCACTCGAACTCCACCGATCATCATGCACCAGACACAACCTTCAGTTGCAGGCATTGGAAATGCTGATCCAGCGCATGCCGATCAGCGTTTTTCTGCACTGCCGACTGTAACCGCTCATTGAATGACCAGCATCGAACATTGAAACTTCTTCTGAGTCTAACTGTGTAATTCGCTTTAAGCTCGTTTTCTGACATCCAGTTAACCTGATCCGTCTCGCAGCGAACAATCAGGTTAGCCGTCTTGAAACAAAACTTTTCAGAATCAGGACATACACATGCCCAGTGTGACCACCGAAAATCCAAAACCTCAGACGCCCGTCAAGAAAAAGAAGACGGTCAAACGCAAGGTTGGAACGAGTATTCGTGCTCTTGATAAAGTTGTCTCACCGGATTTTACAGACATCTCCTTTGCTGGTTGGACTGGTAAGGTAGTCGAGGTCTCCGGCAAGAAGACGCCCTTTAAATACTTTGTTGAGTGGGATGAGGCCGTCGTTGACTCGATGCCAGAATCGTATGTCAAACGTTGCGAAGATCAGCAGATCTACCACAAGTGGGCATGTCTCACTGACGCCGATTTTGAAACGCTTGAGTAACTTCGTCTATCGGCGTCGGCAGGCGAAGTTCGACGGAACGAAGCGCGAAGGCTCCCACGATTCAGCAGCGTTAAATCTGAACGGGCCATTTCACGACAACAGTTCAATGAATTGGAGAGAGATAGAAACTTGGATGTGCGACTGATATTCGCGAGTCTGATTTTTTGGCTTTCGCCTGTTTTCTTTTGAGGCACTCTTTACTGACGTTTGAGTTTCCTTTTCATAAATGATCGCTGCCATGCTTCTTAAGTAAAAGGCAGACTTAATTTACAGCGTTTACCTTCAATTGAAAAAAGGGGTCAGAACCGATCTCTCTTTGAATTTGAATGTTTCATTAGTTTGCTGTTCACCTCTCGTTTCTCTTCACACTCCCACCTCACTGCCAGCATCTCCTGCTGGTCCCTCATGCTCTTCTCTTTCCACTACTTTCGCGCTTCGGATTTCTCACTTCTACGACGTGTCAAACTTTGCCGATTACGAAAACTTTTCCGAAAAGGCTGATATCAACAGTACAACTCGCCGATAAATCGAAGCAGGCCCTCGTTGCGATTTCATCATTCCCGATGAATCTTCGCAAGAGATCACAATCGTCGCGTGCATCGAAAATCGGACAGTCCCGTGGCACTCCACACTGCATGTCGACTTGCACTTATCGCGTTTGCGACAGTTGCATTTCGCGGGGTTCTGGACGGTTCGGAGTTTCGGACAGTACTGATTCTGGCCATCAAGATCGGTGCGGCATTCTTTGGAATCGGAATGATTATTGGAGAACTTGCCCGTCGTCTTCTGGAAGACATAGTGATCTCAAAGATCAAAAAAGTCATCGACGAAAACGCAACTCAGGACAATAACCAACAACTCAGTGCTGAATCCTGAACGTCGACGTTCACGCGTCTAATCATGGGATTCAAAACTGCCTGACGATGAAAACCACGGAGGGTTTCATGGCAACGAAGATCAGCGACGAAGTTCTGGCAGAGGTCTGGAAGGACTTCAAAGCAGATCTCACAGATCAGCGACTACGGAACATTCTTATTGAACGATACTTTCCGTTGGTCAAGTACAACGCTGAACGTGTGTGGCAAAAACTACCCGAAGGGGTCGATCTGAATGATCTGATCTCTGCTGGTACCTTCGGACTCATGGATGCGATCGAAGCATTCGATATGGAACGCGGAGTTAAGTTTGAAACTTACTGCGTGCCCCGAATTCGTGGAGCAATGCTCGACGAACTTCGAACCATGGACTGGGTACCTCGGCTTGTGCGAAGCAAAGCCAGCAAGCTCGAAGCTGGTCGCAAACGAGTGGAAGCTCGGGTTGGTCGACCTCCTACGGCCGTCGAAATGGCCGCTGAAATGGAGATGTCGCTCGAAGAGTACGAGAAGATGAAATCGGATGCGAACGCAGTAAATCTCGTTAGCCTGAACAAGAAATGGTACGAGACCGACAGTTACAAAGATGTTCGAGAAGTCGACATTGTCGAAGACCACAAAGGCGAAGACCCAACGGGTGGAATCCAGAAACGTGACATTATGCGTCTGGTGACTAAAGGTCTTAACCGCAACGAACGACTCATCATGATCCTCTACTATTATGAGGAACTCACGATGAAGGAAATCGGATCGACTCTTGGCTTGTCAGAGTCGCGAGTCAGCCAGATGCACTCCAGCATCGTCGCTCGCCTGAAAGATCAGCTGAGACGTCGCCGTCCAGAGTTTGCGTAACGAATCGCAGATTCAATCGAACATGTAAGAGGCCTTGCCAAACGGCGAGGCCTCTTTCATTTCGCGATCCGAACCGCATTCAATCTGGAGCTGATACAAACATCAGCCAGTCACGAATATCAATCTCGTACTCGCTCGAAAGGTCGCCCAGTACCAGTCGCCGTTGTGCAGCGGCTGCTCCATCTGGAGAGAGGTGCGCATCATCTGGGCTGGAGAATCGTTCCGAACAGTCAGGATGAATCATTCTGCGGATCAATTCGACGAGCCCGGTATCTCGCCTGACATCTCGTGGGAGCACATTTTCGACTTGATCGTGCAGGGTATGCTTCACATCGAGCAATTCGGCCTTTGTTTTAACATTATCGAATGGCGAGCGACCGGCAACTAATTCCAGAAACACGTAACCAAGACTCGCCAGATCCGAATTCATTTCGAACTTGCCGGTTTCGATAACTTCCGGCGCGGCATATCGCGGTGTCCATGCCGGCTGAATTCGTGGCCGTCCGATTTCGAAAGCGGACCCAAAGTCGATGACCTTTGTGCTTGCCGTTCGTTTAAGCATGATATTTGATGGTTTCACGTCTCCATGCACGATATTCGAACGGTGCAGCGCAGCCAGTCCTGAAAGGCACTCGCGCAGAACATGCACCGCGACGCCGGGTTTCAGTCTGGATTGAGTCGGCCCAGCCGTGATGACGACATCATTGATTCGTGTCCAGCGCTCTTTACCGGCTGCTTCAGCCATTGTCCGCAGCCATCGTGACTCCATTAAATAGTTCAGGTCAAAGCCGTCGACCCACTCCATCACCATGATCTGGATTCCACTGCTCTCAATAAAATTGTGAACATCCAGCAGGTGGTCTTCCTGGATCTCTGCAATTTTCATGGCCACTTGCGCGGTTTGAGACATCTCCGACAGATACGAATCCGTGTCGGGATATAACAGCGGCGAAAACAGTTTCAAGGCGACCCGTAGCGAAACATCCAGAGAACCAAGCCGGTCAGCCAGCATCACGACACTCTGCGTTCCGGACCCGAGACGGTCCAGAAAACGGTATTGTGCTGTCCAGTGAACCGCTCCTGATTTCTGGAGCGACTCGTAGCGCGTCGTGAGAGCACTTCCGGTAGGACGGAAGTGCTGTGAGAAATCCCTGGTAGAAGGAAAAGGATCGGATGAAGCCATGAAGTGAAAGTCGACCGCCAATACGTGGAAGATTTTACGGTAATATTCTGATTGAATTCGGTGAATACTGCGGAGCAGCGGGCGTATAGCCAACGACGCAACCGCTTGAATTCGATCAGCAGGAATTCGCAAGTCTGGTAGTCGATTGACGGGGCACTGTCGCAGGTTAATTCTTCAGATGAAGGAACAAAAGCGGAAGGAGCCCTTGTGATTTACAGGATGGTCCACGAGCTGAGATCGTCAACCACTTCAATATCTTCGTCCGGGATCGTCGCTATTTCTGCATCTGCGTTCTCGGATTGACAAATTCCGAATCCGTCGCGCACCGTAGTCATCCATTCATCCGACGGCAGTCCGTACGGACGGAATTTCTCAAGGGTGCCTGTTTCCTCAAGGTAAAGCAAGGCACGGTTTTGTCCGAGTCGCCCTGCAACTGGTGAGTCAATTAAGTTACTGGAATCTGTGGCGCTCATCTGGAATGCAACCCGCATTTCCAGCTCACGCATTGTCTGATTCGTCATCCAACGGCTTGCGTTGTTGTAAGTATCCGCCCAGACAAGGGTGTGAACTCCGACACTTGGGCCTTCCTTCAGGATTTGAACGAACTGTTTAGCGGGGCTTACGACCTTGCTTCGGTCTGTGGAGAAGCTGTAGTCGTCGTCTGCTTTACGGAGATCGCGGAATCGTCCCAGATTGTCGATCACCAGGAACATCGGAGGTTGTGTTGTTGCCTTCCCGCGAGACTCGACCACCGCTGCCAGTTCACCTACAAAACTCGCAGCAGCACTCGGGCCACCAACACGAATGTCGATCGGCAATCCTGTAGTGAGACTACTCCAGAAGTCGATCATCGGCGCGTCCGCCAATTCTCCATCCAGAATGTAGAACTGCGACGGGGGCCGGCTGGCGACTGTTTCATCCGGATCTTCTTCAGACGACTCTGCCGTCGGATTCGGTATCTTCATATCAGCGAATGAAAACGACTTCATCGCTTCGAGGGCGTCTGACGTCGACCTTTCAGCGTCTCCTGCTGAACTCGTCAACTCTGTTCCTTCAGCCGGCAGTTCTTCAGACTCGCCGGCCAGCAAGAGAGCGTCGTCTGGATTTACTGGTGAAACCTGCCTGACGGCCGCAAGAAAAACGGACGAGAGAATTCCTCTTGCGCTGATCTCGCTTTGCCCAACAATCAGCAGATTCGATCCAGCCAGTCGGCGGAATCCGATGGCTGTGTGAGGCTTGATGGCGACCGCTTCGCCGAGCCATGCATCGATAACACCGCGTGGTTCTGAAACCTTGTCATGTGCAAATAATGCGACGAGTTCATGATTGTTCGTTGGAATAGCCGGGACGTTGCCTTCGAAAACGATCGGTGCGGAGTAATCAAGTTCCTGTGCTTCCGAAAGCTTCAGGACACGGCTCAAATGGCCGTCTCGTTTCTCATCGTCGAGCCACGCAATCTGGAATGGGTGGTTGCCTTCCAGTAAACCGTTGGCGTCGTTGTAGATCGCTTCACCCGGTCGAGTGAGTAATCGAGCGGCCGTGTTGTCCTCGCTCAAAATGAGATGAGCATCCGCCTCGCTGCACTGCAGCGCAATCCGGACGGCGACTTGCCCAAGTGTGCTGCGTGCCAAAGAGTAAGCTCCGCCAAGCGTCTGCGAACCGAGCATCACGTGCATTCCGAAGGCTCGTCCCTGACGTACCAGACGGTCCATCAACAGCGCAGCCTGCTGCGAAATTCCGTCATCTTCGGTAAAGAACTCCTGAAATTCGTCAATCAACAGCATGATCCGAGGCATGCGTTCAGGATTGTTGTTGCGAAAACCGGCGATGTCCTGAACACCTCGCTCACGAAACAGGTCGCCGCGTTCTTTCAGAATTGAGTCAAGTCGCTGCAGAACGCTCAGCCCGAATTCCCGGTCACTTTCGATGGCAATCACGCGGGCATGTGGCAACCGATTTGCAGCATAAGTTTTAAATTCAACGCCCTTCTTGAAGTCGATCAAGTAGAACTCAAGCTCGTCGGGGCTGTAATGAAGCGAGAGGTTGGTTACCAGAATGTGCATCAGTGTTGACTTGCCGGAGCCTGTCTTACCAGCCATTAAGACGTGCTGCGAAGTCCCTTTGCCCAGTCGTATGTGCTGAAGTTTTGTCGCACCGGCTCGCCCGAGTGGAACGTCCAGTCCACCTCGACTGTCCTGCTGCCAGAGTTCTTTCGGCACGATGCGTTCGAACGATACCTCAACACGTCGCGCATCTTTTGATTCATCGCCAACTCGTTTCACAAATCGACTGAACTCGTCTGATTCGGGCGCGGTGTGCAATTTCAGAGGCAGCCATGAAGTGTCTTCGTCGTCGAATGCAAATCCGCTGTCGTTCCAAGAGAGACAGGTTGCTTCGTACTCAGCATCTGCCAGGTTGAAGTTTGGTGGCATCGTCAACTGCGGATCAACACTCAATAATGTGTAGACGCCGCATCGAGGACCGCTGGACATAATACTTTGTAGTCGTCTCGCTGCCTGCTCGCCGAAGCTCGATGGGAAACCCGCGATGACCAGAATGCGATAGGGCTCCGCGACTTCGCCAGCGAATTCGTTGTATTCTTCGATCGTTTTGAATTCATTGCGAAGGTACGTCTGGAATACCGTCTCCATGTGCTCGGTCAGGTCCGTAAGACGCTGCTCGATATGCGCCGCCTCGGTCCAGATTTTTCCTGTGACAAGCAGTTCGTCGTAATCAACAAGGTGCATGAACGCCGAAAAGTTTTCTCCAAGGCCAATTGGATCGATGATCGTGAAACGAACTTTGCCTGGCGGCAATGTTGCCAGCAGCCTCAACATGACGACCTGAAGAAGATCGACTGCGGCTTCACGAGCCGCACCACCACTGCCTCTCAGTAGTAAAGATGCCTTATCCGGAAACGGCATCATCGCGGGGATCGAAAACTCGCTGACTTCGGGAACGAGCCGGTCGTCGTCAGGCATGCCGTATTCGATGTCGCCGAGACGCAGTTTGAAATCGCCGAGTCGAACGCCGTTTGGGATTGCCGTTGCGGGTATCCATTTTCCAAATGCCAGGTCTGGCCATCGTTGCGAGATGACCTCCATGTCTGTGTTCATCCGGTCGGATGTCGCCCGGATCGAATCAATAACGCCATGCCACGACTGAGCCATGTTCTGCCAGTCAAAATCGTGCTGTTGCTGTATTGCCTGCGCTCGCTTTTGGCTTTCGTTACCTAGCTTCTTGACGTCCCACTCGAATCGAGCATTGAGCTTGTCCAGTTTTCCGGGGTAGTCAACGTGCGCAAGCTGAAGACGCTTGTCTCGCTCGCGAGTCAACGACTCCATCAACGCGGGGTATCGATCCTTTGCCTGCTTGAGCAAATCCTCGCGACGTTGCTTGTGAGCGCTCGTTTCGCGGTCAAATTTTTCCTGCGCCATCCGCAATCGAGTATCCCGTTCTTCGGCGAGTGACGCGTACCACTCGTCGAATTCCTTTTTTAAGCGTTTGAATTCTCGACTCGACAATCGTTTCCAGTGCTGATGGATGGCTCGTAGATCGACCATCTGTTGAGCGAGCTGCTCGTAGTGTGAATCTGCACTTCCCCGAGCAATGCCGAAAAGGATCCCTTGGATCGCCATCGTGAGGACCACGGAAATGCCACCCAGGATTGCGAACCATTCCTGACTGGGCGGGGCTGTTTTGAAACCGAGCATTGCTGGATCAAACGCGACCCGCGTTATGGCGGCAAGCCCTCCCGCGATCAGTACAAAGAAGACAAGCGGCAACATTCCAGCGAACAACACCGGGAGCTTCTGGCGGCTTAAGCATGCTGACTGAGTGCGTGCCAGGTCGGCTCGTTCCTCGAAAACTTTGACGAGTCCATCAAGCGATGTTGGTAGTGCCAGGTGTCCCGGTTGCTCGGGATCAGTCCACATCCGGCGTTTTTTTAGCGTTGCGACAATCGACGCGTGGATTTCTTCGAGTTGCTTTGCTTCGCTCTCGAGGTGCTCGCCAGATCGTTCGACATTGTGTTCAAACTGCTCGAACTGTTGCTTGGGAGAGTCGCCAGCATTTTCGTCGAAGTATGACACGACCATCCATCGCGTCTCTTCGAATTCGTGCCGAATCTGATCGGTAATGTCTTCATAATCTTCGTTCGCAGCTCGAAGTGCTTCGTCATACTCTTCGGAAGCAGCCGAGTAATGTCCCTGATAGTGGAGTCCTGCTTCGGCACAAACTGAGTCATATTCGGATTGCAGAGCGTTGCGTTCGGTTTCGTAAACCGATTGCCTTGCTTCGGATTCGACTTCAAAACGAACTTTCTCTTCCGCCAGTTCGTTCTTGAGACGTTGCGCCAGACCAAGTTCGCCATCGACTCGCTGCGCGATTCCTTCGAACAACGACTGAATCAGACTGTTGACTGGCTCTGTAGCCGCGTCACCCGACACTTTTCTTACCTCGTGCTGAGGGCTATTGGATGGCCGCTCGCTAGCCACATTATCGCCTGTGATTACAGCATTTCTGGAATACTGCAAGCCGAACTTCGATGCATTCAGTGTATCCAGTGGTGAATCAGACAGCATCTGGTTTGCGGTGACTTCGTGATATTCCAGTGAGTCGTCATGCGGGTCAGTTTCGCTATGCAAAGTTGTCATGATGTTGGGAATTCTCCGAGCATTAACGACACCTGCAAAGTGCTTAATAGCTAACGGCTCAGCAGCACAGCCGACTGTTTACAAACTATAAGTCAGGTGCAGTCTCGCTCAGCTTCGTGCAGCGTTTCGGCCATTCGATTAACGGCATCAAGCGACAGCTTGACCGTCAAAGCCAGCGGCACGAGGTACTCATCTTCGAACTTTCGAGCGTTCTCGTCGCTCCACTTTTCCTGGGAGGCCATCCAGGCTTCCTGCAGGTTTTCCAATGACGAATGAACCTTCGCTGCTGGCGAACTCAGATCGATTAAACCCATGTTTAATGCCTCTAACGAGAGCTATTATAAAGTCGATTCCGTATCCGGCTACGAATCGTGCGACATGTCTGAAAACGAAAATTCAGTTAAGGAATCAACAGAATTCGACTGCGGGCTGAAAAGGTACGCTGTTTTCCACAAATTACACCGGGCTGCATTTGCTTCGCGTACGATTCTCTCGTGGCGTAAAAAACTCCCGGTTCCAGCGGTGGCTGAAATCGGGAGTTGAATCATCTGAATATCAAGAGGGTAGCGTTACAGGATCGCCTTCACCTTCTGAAGGAACTCTGTGTTCGTTGGGAATCGATCCAACGTTCGAGTGAGCTGCTCCATCGCTTCGACCGGGCTTAGTGAAATCAAGCTTCGCCGCAGCATGATCACACTATCAAGAGCATCTTCCGCGAAGAGTTTTTCTTCGTGACGAGTTCCCGATCGTGTGATGTCGATGGCTGGCCAAATTCGACGATCGGCAAGGTCGCGGCTGAGTACAAGCTCCATGTTGCCGGTTCCCTTGAATTCCTGAAAGATCACGTCGTCCATACGGCCGCCGGTTTCGATCAGGGCTGTCGCGACGATGGTGATTGAACCACCTTCATCGAACTGACGAGCCGTACCAAACAGCTTCTTCGGGATGTCTAGCGCCTTCACGTGAAGACCACCACTCATTGTGCCCGAGTGACGACTGCCTCCTCCTCCGCCACCACCGCTCCATTTATTAAACGCACGAGCCATTCGAGTGATACTGTCCATCAGGATGAAGACATCCTTGCCGGTTTCAGCCATTCGTTTGGCTCGTTCGATCATGAGTTGGCTCATGCGAACGTGGCTTTCGACGTCGCGGTCCATTGATGACGCAATGACTTCGCCCTTTACGCAGCGAGTCATTTCTGTGACTTCTTCCGGGCGTTCATCGATCAGCAACACCATCAGATGCATCTCTGGATGATTCTTGCTGACAGCGTCAGCAATGTCCTGGAGCAGCATCGTCTTGCCAGTACGCGGAGGTGCAACCAGTAATGCTCGTTGACCTTTCCCGACCGGCGTGAGCAAGTCCATAACTCGCATCGTCACGGGCTTCGGTCCAGTCTCCAGTCGGATGTGATCGTGTGGCGTGATTGGAGTCAGTTCGTCGAAGTCTTTTACTTCGGCATACGCTTCTGGACTCAGTCCATCGATTAATTCGACCTCTTTGAGTCGTGGACCTTGATTGCGGACGCCAGGTCCAACGTCACCGCGAATCATCACTCCTTCACGCAAACGATATTTTTCAACGAGCGAACTTGGAACGAACGGGTCGGATTCCTGGGCAACGTATCCTTTTTCTGCATTCCTAAGGAATCCGTACCCCTTGGGATGCATCTCAAGAACTCCGTCGATCGTGCCTTCGATAACTTCAGAACTCGGAGCAACGGAGCGAACTCGATCGCGATTGTTTCCCTGTCGGTTGTCACGACTATCGCGGGAATCACGACCACCTCGACCTCGGCGTCGACGGCCACCACGCTGGCTGTTCGGTCCGCCACCATGATTATTGTTGTTCCCAGGGCCGTTGTTGAAACCGCCTTCACTGCCACCCTGTGAACGCCGCCGACGTCGTCGGCGACGGCGAGGACGGCCTTCATCATCTGATGTCGCCCCCTCCTGCTCTCGGCTGTCCTGTCTTTCCTGACGATCCTGCTCTGCACGTTCCTGTGAAGTCGGTGCCGGCGGAGAACCCTCTGACGAGGCCTCACGCTCATGCTCACGGGGTTCGGCAGGGGCATCATCATCAGTTGCCGAACGCCGTGTACGACGCCTTGGTTTTGGTGCAGGTTCAGCATCAGCGACTGGTTCGGCAATCGCTTCTTCGGCTGCCTTCTTTGTCGACTTGGCTACTGCCTTTTTACGTCGCGTCGCCTTTTTCCGTTTCGGCGGTGGCACGTCATCAGACTCATCAAAGATCACGTCCTTGACGTCGTCTTTGCTCGAACTGTCAGCAGCGTCATCTTTGCTTTTGCGGACGCGTCGACGACGGGCGGGCGGTTTCGCCGATGAATCAGAACTCTTAGCTACCATAAAATCATTCCAGACAGAGCGAAGCATGAACTGAATTCGCAACTTCAATCGAATCGCGAGAAGTCAATCACGAACAGGCCATGGAGTACACAAGGGTGTTCACCTCGAAGCTCTCGAAAGAGCTGGAAGCTCATGTGAACCGGGTTTCGCAAAAGTCAAACAGTGGATCAGGCTCCAACCGCTTGAGACGTCGTGCGAACAGTCTGACGACTGCTACCGGTGACCAGAAAGTACCGGCTGAAAATTGCCTTTGGAAACGGAAATGAATGTCCGATCCGAAGTAAACGCGAGAGGGTGAGGCTTAACAATCCACCTCAGCAGAACTGGTCAGAACTCGGGCAAAACGAATCCAAACCACGAGATTGAGACCGACCTTCAGTGATTCCCGAAAAGCAGCATTGCATGCCGCAGCCGTTTGAAAGTCGATTGACGCTGGAAAACGCCAAAGTTGTACCGGGCGATTCATGACCCGGCATCCAGAGTATCGTTCTTCAGCAGCTCTGCAACTCACAGAAAAAAGCCAGTGCTGAATCATGCAGTGGAGAACCCGCTGACGGGATGCAGTCGTTTTGCAAAACTAAAACTTTGCAGTCAAAGCTTTGCAGTAATCTAAGGACGTGACTAAGTGATTGTCCCGAAAAAATGAAACTGCATTCAATCAGTCGTTCGTACATTGAAGACTGAGACAGCCAGTGAGTCAACAGACTCACGATTTTCAGGGCTAAGCCAACCTATGAGTGAATCCGCTCTAAGCCGGAAACGTTGAGTTCGAAAGTGGCGGTAATCGAGCAAGCACGAGAACGACGTGGAACCCGGATTCAACTCCCTCAGGCATCGATTGTTGGTTGGGTACTTAACGTCTACCCATAAGACCAACAGGTGAGGAAGGCAACAGTACTCAGAGGTTTCAAGCATCTTAACCCGAATGTTGATCGTGTCAATTCAAGTCTTCGGGACTCTTTGGAAGCATCTTGAGTATAAATGGGGATAGCATATTCCTTCACGTCAGTCAGGCTGAATCTGTGACTTTCCTGTCGATTTGTGATATCCACCATCCGGTCAAATCGATCCGGTGGGCTTACCTTATTAAACGGGCAGTTGATTAATGGCAAAGCGTAGTTAACAGTTTGGTCCGCTCGAGCCGTCAGGTCCCGCGAAAGCTGGCTTCACCAGTGGGGGCAAACCCTCCTCGACGACACCTTTTACTCGCGGCAGCAGAAGCAACGCTTCAACGATCATCCAAAGCTGGATACCAAGAATCGCAAAGCCTGTCCAAAGTAGATGCGTCTGGTTTTTGTGATACCAGCCGCTTTCTGAGTTGAACATCTGCCAGAGCATTGCCCAGGCGGGCATGATCAGCATGATGGTCATCGGAATGGCGACAAACCAGACCGGGCGGCCTCGTCGCCAGAGATAGAACATTGTCACCATGAATGCGAGCCCTGCCAGTAGCTGATTGGTCGCTCCAAATAACGGCCAGAGAATGAGTCCTCCAGTTCCGGCCGGCTTGCCTTCTGCTGCCGGCATGGCCGCGACGATTCCCGCAAGGGTGACCGCGAATCCTGTTGCCACATACTTGTTTTGAAGTGGCCTGATGCGAAGCGTTCCGGCGAGTTCCTGAACGACGTAACGCTGCAAGCGGGTGGCGCTGTCGAGTGTGGTTGCTGCAAAGCAAGCAACAAGAACCGCGATTACGCTGATGCCAAGTTTCAATGGGATACCAATTGAGGTCAGAAAGTTCGCGCCGCCATTCACAAAAGCTCCAACTTTGTTCGATAGTTTGAAATCGGTCCACCGCTTGCCGATGTCATACTGAGCTTGCCAGGCCGCCGCTCCCGTCGCCTGTTGGCCGTCGGATTCCAGTCGAGCTTCGTACCGGTAGCCGCCGCCGACTGCTGCATCATCGATTCGATCAAAGCCGCCCATGCCGACGCCGGCGCAGCAAGCAAGGATGACCATGATCGCCAGTCCGCCTTCCAGCAGCATCGAGCCGTAAGCGACGTACTGAGCGTCAGATTCCTTGTCAATCTGCTTGCTGGTCGTACCGCTGCTGACCAGGCAGTGAAAACCGCTACATGCGCCGCAGGCAATCGTGATGAAGAGGAAAGGCCAGATCGGCGGCGCGTCTGAGGGCAACGACGATGCGATCATCGGAGCACTATTTTCCAGATTAGCGGTTCCGTTTGCTCCTGCAACGACAACGCCAATCATCAACAGTACAAGTGCCACGACCAACTGATGGCTGTTTACGTAGTCTCGAGGTTGCAGCATCACCCAGACGGGAAGCACCGACGCAACGAAACAGTAAACAAGCAAAACGAAAGTCCACATTGTGATGACGTTTAAGACGCCACCTTCACTCAGCCCAAGTGTATTTCGAAGAGCCTCAACCGGTGCCGCAACGTCGATGGGAACAACGTAAGCTCCGAGCCAGACGCACCCGTAGATGACGGCCAATGCTCCCAGCGAAGGTCCAAGAATTCCGCCGCCTTTCTTGTATACCCAGAAACCAATTGCGACCGCCAAAGGCAGCGATATCCACGTCGGAAGAACGCTCTCCGGGTAATCTTTGAAAATCGATGCAATCACCAATCCAAAGATAGCCAGTACTACAGTCAGTGCCATAAACAGAATGACCAGAAAAAGTACGCGGGCTCTTGGGCTGATGAGTCGTCCCGCAACTTCGCCGACGGTTTGGCCTCGGTTTCTTAACGATACGACCAGCGCGCCGAAGTCGTGAACGGCACCGATAAATATCGAGCCGACGAATACCCAGATCAGTGCCGGCAACCATCCCCAGAACACTGCGATTGCTGGTCCGACGATTGGCCCGGTGCCGGCGATGCTGGTGAAATGGTGCCCAAATATTACCTGCCGCTTCGTTGGTACGAAGTCGACATCGTCACGCAGTTCGTGGCTTGGCATTTCAGTTTCGTCGTTTAGCTGAAAAATCTTTCGGCTGAGCCATCGGCCGTAGGTGTGGTAGGCAATCAAATATCCGACGAACGAGCCCACAGCGATCAAGAGTGTCAGCATCGAAACAGCTCCGTAGAGTTTCCGGCGAATCCTGCATCAGAACTAGAAAAGCTGTCCCCTGTCCGTGTCTGGTGCGGATCGTCAACAGGTCGCCGATTGCGTCAAAGCAATAGATGACTCGAACGACTCAACCAGAATCGTTCGCAAACTGCAATCAGTGTGACAGGTTTTGTCCGCGTGGCGTCGGCACAGCTCAGACGAAAACCTTACCCAGGCTTTGTCAAGGTCGCAACGAGTCGACTTTGACGCCTTCTGTCGGACTGCTTTCAACTTTTCTTCCTGACCGTTCCAATTCGAGTCAAGAGTGAGACTGTTCAATTGGCTTTTGGCAGTTCGACTTGAAATCGTTGCACGAGTATCCGTTTCTCCCGTCACAAACGGAACAGCCGGTACTTGGTTTCGTGAGTCCTGGTTTTATCAGCGAAACGCGCCCGCGTTACGGTACCTTTGCAGACGATGACGGAATCACGCATTAAACACACATGGTGTGGGAAGATGTCGGTACCTTCTGAAAGCCTGCTTTCAGAGGAACAATTCGGCGTGGGCCATCAGCCTTCGTGAGAAACGACACATTGCTCCCCACAACGGTTCTGCGTTAGCGATTACGACACGGACTTAAGCGGTCGAAAAACTGAATCAATTGACGGCTGGTCGTTAGACGCAGTTTTCCCACGAGAAGGAGTCTTGCAGATGCTGGTTTTGTCCCGACAACGAGATGAGAGCATCATCATTGGCGACAACATCGTGATTACGATTGTCGACATTCGTGGTGACAAGGTCCGACTGGGTATCGAAGCTCCTAAAGAGGTGCCCGTGCATCGGCAGGAAGTTTACGAGGCGATCCAGCGTGAACGGATTCAGAGTGAATCAGGAGAGAAGGTTGCTGACGATTCCGCTTCGCCGTCGACGTAGAAGTTCCGTTGAAACATTTGTGTCGCATGCCTGATTACCTGCAGGAAGGGCGAGACGCATTGACTGTTCGACGTGCAGGATGGTTTTCGACAAGGGACATACACCGGGTCGTCCAACGCTCGACGATAAAAAGGCTCTTATAAATCGGCTTCAGAGCCTTTATTACAGACCCCGCAAACGAGGGGTCGCTCCAGACGCCTGGCGACACCCTCAAGTCGCCCATAGCTTCTCTGGTTTCACGCTGAAACCGCGTCTGACTGCTCATCACAGCTAAATGGTGAGGAAAATACCCGGCACTTATGAGGTATAACTCTTAATAGTGCCTGAATTCCATATTTACTCCATCTAAACATCCGCACTTCGTCATTTTCTGGCCGATAGTGACTGTGGCTGCCCGGAGGAATCTGGGAGTCGATTCGGTTACGGAGAAGGGTTTTCGAGATGGCTGACACAATTTGCTGGCTACATCCAGCAAGACAACGCGTCAGGCGGATCGAAACGAGGCAGTGGCAGGAGCCAAACAGGTCACTCGGGATGTTCCCCAGCGATCGACGCCCCGAACAGGAGATTTCTGTCTGAGCCAGAAGTTCCGCGCTGTGGAAACTGGCAGATTGACTGATCACTACAGAAGGCAAATTGGAACAACTTTCTCAGACACCAGAGATTCAACTGTCCGAGGCACTTCGAAACATCTGCTGATCGGCTTCGTCAAACGACGGATTCAACTCAGTGGTTGCGGGAGAGCCAGGGAACACCAAAGGTCACTTTAGGAAAGGCATATTGCCATGACGCGGATCGCAACTAATGTTGGAACAACCCGAGGCCTTCGAAACCTCAACAAAGCAAACAGCTCTCTTGACAGCGCTCTGCAGCGATTGTCGACGGGCTCACGGATCAACAGCGGGTCCGACGACCCTTCTGGTCTGATCGCAGGCGAGAAACTCAAACTGCAGGTCACCACGATCGAGCAGTCAATTAAGAACAGCAACCGGGCAAGTAACGTCCTCGCGACTGCTGACGGTGCTCTCGGCGAAATCGGCGGTCTGCTCAATCAGGTTCGTGGTCTGGTTCAGGAAGGTCTCAATAGCGGAGCTCTCTCAGACACGGAAATCGAAGCGAACCAGCTTCAGATCGACGCCGCCTTGTCAGCTATCAATCGAATCTCATCTAACACCACATTTGGTGGCGACAAGCTGATCGACGGCTCAAAGGGCTATAACAGTCAAATTTCAGCCGCCGACTCGGCAAAACTGAACGACTTCCAGGTCAACGAAGTCTTCTTCGGTTCAAGCTCGAGCGTTGCCGTCAACGCGACCATCGACTCGGCTGCAGAGCAAGGAACGCTGACTACTTCTGGTAACGTTCGTCTCGACACAACTCTCGAAGTCGCCGGTAAGGACGGCAGTCAGGTTCTGTTCTTCGACGCGGGTGCCTCTCTGGACAATGTTGCGGCTGCGATCAACGATGCTACGGATGCAACGGGTGTTTCAGCGGCTGTTACCGGTAGCAACGCGGCAGGAGCGGTAACATCCACTGCTGCATCTGGTACGAACACCGTCGCCTTTGCTGAAGTCAGCAACCAGATCGGTTCTGCCGATATAGTGACGGTGGCGTATACGCAGGGAACTGGAAACAACACGGCAACTTCTGTTTCAAGTGTTTCCGGTGCAGGCACTGGAGCGATCACGGTTTC
>CALGTK010000029.1 GCA_937904325.1 uncultured Planctomyces sp. | reverse complement strand
TTGACCGCGCAGGGTCAAAACACTCCACCGACCGTTAAATGCTGGCGATTTTTGCACTTCCGAAATCTGAAACATCGTAATCTCAGCCGGTTGATCCTTCGCCAATCTGTCACAACGTATCCAGCGGATCCACCACCTTACCCGGATCACTCGCAGCCAGCCTGCGTCTGGACTTCGGCGTCAGCCCGAACTGCTCTGAAGCCGAACGAAATCTAGCCACGCTGCGAGGAAGATACGCGCGGGTCTCAGACCGGAACTTTTTTCACAACCTGTGGTCGTCATTCCTGCTCGCTGGTCGGTCGAAATCGCGATCGATTTCTTTCACTAACACTCGATTATTGAAGTGCTTTTGGGTCGGCGGAGTTTATTTGACCCGACGGGAAGCTGCAGGGCTGCTAACTCATTGTTTTGATCAGCACAAAGGTGAATCTTCGTCAGTAACAAACGTACGCATGTCGCTGAGTCAATTCCGTCCGGATAACGTCCCTCGAGTGGCTGTTTTGATAGCATGCGATCCGCGAGTTCTGCAACGTCGGTTACATTCTGACGTGGCAACCGGGAAGTCGCTTGCCAACGTCAACATGGCAACTTCTACCCAGACGCGATTCTCTGTTGGGTAAGTGGCCAAACTCGTAACGCCGAATTGGAACTCACCTAAGCATCGATGGACATCCAAGCGTTGACGGATTGAAATCCTTCTTCAGTGATTTGCAACTGTGAGCCGTTGTTGGACACGATCTCTGCAGGCAGCAGGTCGAATTGAGTCGTCTAGCCCTTTTTCATACTTTTTATGCAGAGAAAAGGAACGCAGAAAGGTCTTTGTTTCCTTGCAGGTTCACCTGTACGACGTTGATAACTAATTCAAAAAGTCCTCTGATTGATTGATCGCAAGATCAATCGATGCGACCATTCGCCGGTCCAAAGACTTACGCTCTAATAGTCTTTTGCAATTGTCGCCTAAGACTCCATCAATCCAAGATTCAAGATTCAATCAATCTGACATACGACAAAAGATAATCGCTATGGGAAGAAGTTTCGAAAACCGCAAGCACTCGATCATGAAGACTGCGGGGCAGAAGTCCAAGCTTTATTCGAAGTACGGCAAACAGCTCTACATGGCAGCAAGAAACGGGGTGCCAGACCCGGAAGCCAACCCAGGACTGCGCAGCCTGATCGACAGGGCCAAGCGGGAGCAGGTTCCCAGTCACGTCATCGAGAAGGCGATCGAAAAGGCCAAAGGAACCGGCGGCGAAGACTATGCGTCTGCACGCTACGAAGGTTTCGGACCGAGCGGATGCTCAGTAATTGTCGACTGCCTTACCGACAATCCCAATCGAACGATCACGGACGTTCGAAACTGTTTTACCAAGACTGGCTCAAAGCTTGGCCCGGCAGGTTCAGTCGCCCATCTCTTCGATCATCTGGCAGTTCTGTCATTCAAAGGAGATAATGAAGATCAGGTGTTGGAAGCAATGCTGGATGCAGATGTTGACGTCGACGACATTGAAGACAAGGAAGGCCAGCTAACACTGTTCGCTCCTGCCAGCGAGTTCTTCAAGGCCACGCAAGCGATGCAGGAAGCATTCCCGGATGTCGAACTCGAAGTCCAGGAAGTTACGTTTATTCCTCAGGCGAATGCGGCGATCAGCGAAAGTGACCTGCCCGCATTCGAAAAGTTTCTGGCGATGCTCACTGAGTGCGACGATGTTCAAGACGTATATCACAATGCCATCGTACCCGAGAAGCAGTAATGCCTTGGAGTGTGACCAGTGATTCTTGAGACAATGACAGCGTTGGTATCGACAGTGTTATGCAGCAAGTCATCACGACAAGGGTTTCTGCAAGAAGCTGAGCCGAAATGAATATCGTTATCTTTGGAGCAGGCACAGTCGGGACTTCGATTGCTGACCTGCTTTGTGCTGAAAATCACAACGTTTGCCTGGTCGACGCTTCAAGAGACGCCTTGTCGCTTGTGGAAGAACGACTTGATGTACGGACACTTTGCGGTTCGGCTTGCGATTCCATCGTGCTGTTTCAAGCGGGTGTTCAAAGCGCCGACCTCGTGCTCGCGGTGACTTCACTGGACGAAGTAAACCTCGTTGGAGCCAGTCTGGCCAAAGCAATGGGCGCCAAGCGAAGTCTGGCACGCATTTTCGACCAAGCGTATCTTGACACCAGCACCTTCGATTATCGACGGCACTTCGGAATCGACCGGTTGCTGAGCCTGGAGCATCTCACAGCGCTGGAGCTTGCTCGTGCTATCAGGATGCCAACGTTGTTTGCCGTCGAAAACTTTGCGCGAGGTGGCATCGAAGTTCAGGAATTCGCAGTCGAGGAGGGTTCCAGGGGTGCATGCGTTCCACTCAAGGATTTGAAGCTGCCCAAGAACGTGAGGATCGGCCTGATCTCAAGCGATAGTCGATGCATTATTGCCGGAGCAAACGACATCATTGAACCCGGCGACCATGTCACGCTGTTCGGCTCTCAGGAAGCTTTGGAAAAAGTTAAGCAGAACTATTTCGAGCACAAACCGCCGCCAAATCTGAACGTCATCATCGCAGGCGGTGGCGAGACAGGCTTCAACCTCGCCCGACTCCTGCAGAAGGGACGATTCAACACCGTCCTGATGGAAGCCGAGGCCGAACGTTGCGAGTATCTCGCTCAGCGATTGCCCGGCACGACAATTTTGCACGCGGACGTCACCCGACAGGACGAGATGCAGGAAGCACGTGTCGGCAAAGCTGAAATCTTTGTAGCCGCTACTGGTCGTGACGAAGACAATATTGTTTGCGGTGTCGAAGCCAGAGAGCTCGGGTGTTCGAGGATTCTGTCCGTCGTCCGCCGGCCTGATTATGCAAATGTTCTGGAACGATTGGGAATTGACGTTGCCGTCAGCCCTCGCGAAGTAACATCGCGACAGATTCTTGGTATGGTCCAGGGTGGAGTGATTATCGCCGGTTCTGGGATCTCCAAAGGTGATGCCGAAGTTTGGGAAGTGGAGATTATTGAAGGTGCACCTGTTACTAAAGCACCCCTCAAAGACGTATCGCTCCCAGGCTGTCTAATCGCTGCAATGGTCCGCGAAGATTTCGTAAGCGTCCCCGGCGCGGATGATCAACTGAAAGCCGGTGACACGGCAGTGGTGCTGGTCCATAAGAACAGTATCGCCGATACACTGGCAATCTTCGAACAGGCCTGAATGATCCTTCCCAATCCCCATTGCAAACCAGTGCCGCATGGAGATCAGTGATCGATTTCGGTTGCGCGAGCCGCCTTAGATCTAAAATACCGATCATTTTCACCACGATCACTTCGCTAAGAATCCGCCAGAGTCTTCTGGCAATCCGTTTACTCAAATTTCCAGTTGAATTCTTCGACTGGCTTAACCTCGTAAATACGAGTCTTCCTGTCATCAGTTTCGAACCGTAATGAGAGTTGCGACTGGTCAGTCAATTTATCAACGTTGGCAGACTTAAGTTCGTCGGTATTCACAACACACCATCGAACGCGAGATTTCCGAAGTTCACGCACCGATTTATCGTCGGGGAAATTCTGGACGTCACTTTTCAGTTGAACAAACTCTTTCGGAAAAAATCCCGAATACCCATTAGCCAGCCTCCGGTTGTGGTAAGTCGACCAAAGCATCGCAATCGTTGTGTCCTGGTAGTCGGACGCTGATCGGCCACTCGGAAAGGGCAGATTCGCAACGATGTCGTCCGGCGGAGTCTCCGCCTGCAACCACTCGATCCAGGGTCGCTGCTGGTCATACTCAGGCATCGAATACATGTCGGGGTTTGCCGGCCACGATTCAATCAGTATTCCACACAGCAAGACACTGCGTCCCCAATGAGTGACGTGTCGCCATTTTGTCGGCGGCGACATCTGCGGAGCCATGTGTACGTTTTCCACAATGTCTTCGATGTCAGTCGTCGCTACAGAATTCGCTGTACAATTTGACCGAGCAAAGCTCATTCCTGCCAGCACAATGCAACTAACCTGGACGAGAACCGCAAAACGATATGGGCTGCGCATTGCGTTAAGGCCAGGCAGCCATTCAGCAAGGTGCAGGAACGGAACCTGCCCGCCGACAGCCAAGGTTGGACCTCTCGACAGAAATAGAGCCATCAATAAGAACATCAGAACGAAGATGCTCAGTTTTCGAGTTTCACGCACTCGTAATCCGGTGACACTCCCGACAGCTGCAAGAACCAGACAGGACGCACCAGGACTCAGCGGAAATCGCTGATTGGTAAACGTACTTCCAGCCAGCGGGCCTCTCCAGTTAGATCGCAGATAGTCGTTTACCGAAGCACTAAGCTGACAGACGGTATTCAGCTTTCGATCCCAGGATTGCCCGCCAGAAACTGACAACTGTACGCCCACGACGGGGGCAACGATCACGCCAGCAACGAAAGCTGCTATGGCAGCACCGATCACCAGTTTGCGGGAACTGATACGCGGCAGCAGGAACACCATCGACGAAAGTAACAGGACGAGACAAAGTTGATAGCCGTAGTAGTTGCAACTCAAATAACAAAACCCAATTGAGACTCCGGCCAGCGCTGCATCTTTCAGACGCAGGTCATTGACAAACCGGAACAGGAAATGAAGCGTCAGCAGGACGCCAGAAAGCGCCGTGAGCTGCAGCACGCCCAATTGCCAATGGACGAACGGCAGCAACAGCAGTGCCGCCCCGGCCCAGATTCCGACCAGTCGACTTCCAGTCAGCGACCTGAGCAGCAGGCAGCCAGACCAACCATTCAACGTCAGCATACACAACAGATAGGCGTTGTACCCAAGAGTTCTGGAACCCGAAATCCAGACGACAGGGGCAACCAATACCGTTGTCGGCTGTGCTTCCGACAAAGCGAAAGAATGATCAGAGGGAGCGAAAATTGGAGCATTCCAGTAGCCGTCGAACATTCTTCCGGCGCGATCCGCGTTCCACCAGATCGTCCATTGATTAAATAGCGGTACGGTCGCTACGCGTTCCGTACCCTTAGGAATCGCACTTCCGATACGGCTTCCCAACGGCCAGGTTGACGCAACTGCAAGCAACAGAAACAAACTCAGTTCAAATACCCATGCGAGACGTGCGTCGTGAGCGACTTCCTGTCGAGCACGCGGGCTACCATCGCAATTGCTGAAAGCAAGTCGAATACTTGTAATGATCCCGGCAAAGAGTGATCGCAGCATCAATCACCAATCGTCTCAAGGTGTCAGGGGCTGGAAACCAAAGCCCCTGCGGCTATTGCAATGCTGACACGCCAGAGCCGCGTTGTCGAAGCAGATTTGCAGGCCGAAAAGTGACTGATCATAGCCGGAAAAATCTGTCCTGACAGTTGAGCACCGTCGTAATCTGTCGCGTCCTGTGCCGCGGTTTGTCAGACTGACGCATCCCGGACCGGATTCCTGACCAACCAGTACAGGCAACCAATGCAGTCGAGCGGCACAATTCGAACGATACCACTCCGTCGGAATTATTTTAGTCAGTTTGTAGTAAACAGTCTTCGTCGTTGCAGTCGAAGCAGGGGGCGTGTCTTTGTACTCGCCGCTGAGTGGCCATCGACCACGAAAGTCGGCTGTTGTTCGTTTGTCAAATGGCTGTCTGAACTCTCTATCAGCCACAAGGAACAGGTCCCTCTTTATTCAGAGAATGCTGACCTGCTTTGGACTGCGAAAGTGGATGGCAGATGCGGCTTTTGACCTGGCATCTTCATGCGCATCGAAAGTCCAGAACGCCGCGCATGATCGTGCTTAAGAGCTCCCAGAAAATCCTGATTAATGACGTTCCTGATCAGAAGTTGAAGCCGGAATCGTTACCGTCATTATCGGCATCTGCTGCGGCAGAGCCATCAGTATCGCCTGAAGCAAACTCAGGCAGAATCGGTTGGCGTTCGGGGAACATATGGTAGGTCGGAAATTCTTTATTCTGCTCGCGGAGGCACATAATCAACCCGGACTCGGTTGCCATGTAGAGTCGGTCAGTCAGTTCATTGCCGTAGCGAATTTTGAAGTTCTGCAATTTCAGCGATCCAATCGGTGCTCCATCGGCCGATGCCAGGATCGAGACCTGCCCGAGGTTGTCCGTCAGGAAAACAAGTTTCTTTGTCGCTCCAATAAAATCTTCCATGTACGGCTTTTTCCAGCGTCGTTCTCCAGAAATGTTCGAGAGGCAGAACACACCGCCGCGGTGAGGGAATACGTAGCAGTTATTGCCGATAACGCGGACCTCTTTCTTGATCGGGAGTCCGACACCTTCATGCCACCGCACGGAACCCGTGTCCTGTTTAATGCAGAAGACGTTGAAGTCTTCAGAAGCCAGGTAGACAAAACCTGGTGAATACCCCAGCGGAGCAGAAACAGCTCGGTCGGTTTCAAACTGCCACTGGAGTGTTCGATCGGCTGCAGTCAGCGAGTAGAGCGATTTGTCCCGACTGGCAAAGTTAAGCGTCAGATTGTTTGAGATGGCTTGAGTCGTAATTTCGGCTGCGGCTTTGTAACGCCACAGCAACGCGACGTTGGTCCATTGCGGCAGCAGGTTGTCGTTGTGCAGCTCTTCGATCTTTTTGAGATCATACGCATAGACGCTGCCATCGAGAGTCCCGTAGTACAGCCGTCGGTTGTCAACTGAAGGGCTCGTTGACGCTGAGTTCGGCATCGACAATTTCCAGATCAGCTCACCGTCAATTTTGTCGAGTGCGTAGAGTGTCGTTCCGACAATGGCCAGAACTTTGTCCTCATTAGACACGCACGCCTGACTCGGAGTGTTTTGGCGGCCAAGCTGCACAGCCCAACGCTTCTGGCCGGTCTCGCTGTCAAAGGCCGTAATGATCCCGCCCGACGATTGGACATAGAGGGATTGCTCATCAAGCACGACGTGCCGGACACGATCCTGTCTGACATCAAGCGTCGCTTGACCATGCCAGGCTCGTTCGAGACCAAACCTCGCCAGATCACGCGAACTTGGAAGGACTCGAGTTTGCGCAAATGCTGACAACGAAGAGACGCACAGCATTGCCAGTACGGCAAGGGTTGTTTGAAGACGAGTCATAACTGCCTCTTGATAATCTTGTTGGTTGCCGCCGCGTCTGACTGTTGAATCACAGTTGCCAGAACGTGATGTGCAATGCCCTCACCGCCTATTGTACTGTCGTCGGCACTGGGATTGGTTTCGCTCGGACCAGGGGAGTCGATAAGACTTCCCGCCCTGCGATCTCCAATTCAGAGCTTACTTCAATTTCGTCATACTGTTCTGCCTGACCGGCAAGGTCGTACGCAGGGCGGAACGTAGTGAACTGCTCGGGTGAGAAATTCACCAGGTGGTCATTGCGAAACTGCAAAGTCACCTCTTCGTTGCTTCCTGACCACGTCCTGAATGTGTCGTCGTTGTAAATTCCATCCGGATAAGAGTCGGGCGTCCACCGCGCCGTTTCACGAAGAGATGCTCGGTGTGTGTCGACAGAGTCCTTAGATCCCAACGGAGTGCCGGGACCAAGAAGTTCTTCCACATCCTGTAAAGAATAACCTCGACCAATGCTACCGCTGAGTAGCGTGTAGAGCGAATTTCCATCTCGGAATCGCTGGTAATGGTCGGCTTCGACCGAAGCTGACGGCAACGCTGTAACAATCGCCAGAGTGACGATGACCAGCAGAACTAGAATCGGAAGAGCGGCTTGCTTCATGGGAACGACCGACATTGGAGTGGTTGCGCAGCGAGTAACGAATACTGCAGCGATTCTATGACTTGCGAATAGCCACTCACCAGAGCGTTGTCGATCGATTCACGATGAGGCACTGCTCGTCCCCGTACTATTAGCCGAATCGGTCTGACCTGACTTTGGACTCATAAGCAAAGAACCTCTGGCATGACCGGTCAATCGTAACAGGCAGCGTGACTGCCTGAGTCAACCAGACCCGCCAAATTTGCCTTCGCAGGCGTTCCGCCAGTCATTCTCGCAAACGACTGCTCACCTGCTGGAGCATCATGATCCCTGTCGCCGTGCTGCTGTTGACACCTTCGGAAATGAATTTTGCACTCGCCAGCGCGGG
The DNA here is from genome assembly GCA_937904325.1 of uncultured Planctomyces sp. Classification (GTDB taxonomy): domain Bacteria; phylum Planctomycetota; class Planctomycetia; order Planctomycetales; family Planctomycetaceae; genus JABMPE01. The sequence goes on along the minus strand of CALGTK010000029.1, from coordinate 40,209 downwards.
AGCATGGTCAGTTTCTGCGGCGATTGGAGTTGAGTGGTTGGCTCGGCGAATCTTAAAAGAACTACCGTTGCTCGAAACGCGTCACAACCGCTCGATAGCCCATAAATTCGTCGTCGGTTGTGCAGCAGTCCTGAGCCTGACGACGGTTTGGAGTGACGTCGGCGACACTCCACAGGTTAACCGTGCCTGTTGGCTGAAACACGAACGGTTGCCGCACAAGGACACTCAGTCTTAGTCGATATGAAACCTGGAGATCAGGCGACGGCGATCGTGTTGGGGCTGGACGGTTTCGCCGTTCCGATGCCCCCGCAATATGAAGCGGCGGCGTGGGAGAATGTCGTGATTATTTCATCCGAGATGACTTCAGAAGGACATGATCGACCCAGAATCTGACATCCGATCCTGGAAACTACAATCTCAGAACGATTTAATTATGGTTTAAAGCCGGCAGCCCGAAACGTCGCCCGCTCTTCAGATGGCATCTGAACCGACCTCGGCACGACGTTGACACCTCAACCGTTGGACAACAGACCGATCGATACAATCTTGTCAGGACTGCTCGGAAAACCTTGTCGAATTGATCGGTTAAGGCCATCATTCGCCTGTTCAGAAGCCGAACACGACCGAACGGCCAAAACAGGCAGACTTCGTTTCACGCGACAATATAAGAAGCATCCAGGGAGACGCCGACGATGATCAGCGACACGGACGAAAACGGCGTGGCTAAAAAACTTCAGGGCTTCAAGATTAGATCGTTCAAGATCGATCTAATGTCGCAAGCTGTCACAACCGAAACTGTGCAGTGTGAAGACCTTGAGGATGCGTTTGGAGGAATCGCCCGGGGATTCAAGCTGCTCGAAAACTGTGCAACTGACACGCCGTACGATCCGTCAGCGACGTTGATTCTGAATCTCGGAATTCTCAGCGGCACGGACTTCATGACCGGGCTGAGGACCTACTTCCACGGTTACTCGCCGTTGAAGTCATCGCTCAGCGGTCGGCCTTCGGCGATGTGGTCTGCTGGCAGTGGTAAGTTCGGAACGAAACTTCGACACCTCGACGTCGACGAAGTCATTTTCACTGGCCGCTGCGAAAAGCCAACGCTTCTGCGAATTCATCGTGACGGCGATGACGGGCCGACACAGTTCAGCTTTGAAGACGCGTCCGACCTGGTCGGCATGCAGGTGAACCCGAAGATTCTGAAGCTGCATGAGAGGTACCCGAATGCACACTTTGCCGTGATCGGCCCTTCCGGCGAGAACTACGAAAACTGCCGGTACGCAGCGATAGCTCTTTCGACCGAGAACCAGCTCAAGTCGAAAGACAACAAACCGCGATTCTGTGGTCGAGGTGGCATGGGCGGCGTGATGGGTTCCAAGAATCTGATAGCGATCGTTGCTGACACCAAAGACCGTGTCGGCTCAAAAGCTCCGCCTGAGTTGAAAGAACTCAATCAGGAAGTCGCGAAAGGCAAAGGCAGCGCGAAGTTACGCGACAAAAAAAAGTTCGGGGGCGGTGGCGGAACCTGGGCTAACTACGACGCTCTGAACCCGGTCCACGCGATGCCTGAAATGAACTTCGTTCCAACCGGAACGAAAGTGTCTCTTCCTTTGTATCGAGACAACTGGGAGCAGGGACCGTACGTCGTCAAAGATGAATCGTGTTTCCGTTGCGGCATCTCGTGCCATAAGAACGTCTATGACGAAGGCGACGACGGCAAGGCTTCAAAATTCCGAGCAAAGCTCGACTTCGAACCACTCAATCTGCTCTCGTCAAACGTCGGCATCTTTGAACCTGACGAATGTCTGGAACTCTGCGAAGTCGTCGACCAATACTGCATGGACTCAATCTCCGTCGGGACAACTCTCTCGTACGCGATGGAGTACAACCGCCGAAACCCCGATAAAATGATCGCTCACGGAGTGACCTACGGAGACTACAAGACCGCTCACAAGGTTCTGGAAGAAATCGGCCAGGGCAAGCTACCAGAACTTGGCCAGGGAACTCTAAGACTCAGCAAAGAACTTGGCGCTCCCGAATACGCCATGCAGTCAAAGGGGATGGAATACGCTGCGTACCTCCCACAGACAAATCCAGGTTACCCGTGGGCTTTGGCGGGCGGCCACATGTCGATGAAGACGTACCTGCTGTTACTGATCGAAAAGGAAACCGAAATGGATTACTGGGTCGACGCGATCACCAATCGCGGTTTGGCGATTCTTCGCGACGACTTCCTTGGCGTATGTAAATTCAGTGGCATGACTGACGACAATATGGCAAAGGCAGTCACTGCTCTGACGGGCCTGCAGATTTCAACCGATGAAATTCAGAAGACAATCCGTCGAGTCTTTCTGCGAGGCTACCGGCTGGAACTTCGCCAGGGGTTCACCGATGCCGATTACACAATGCCGGAGGAAGCTCACGACGAGTATCCACAAATCCAGCTCCCGCACTTCAATACGCGAGAATTCTTCGGCGAGTTGAAAACAAAAGTCCAGTCGAGACTCGGCGATCTACTCGTCGAAGAAGGCTTGCCTGTTTAAGCAAGTCGGACTTCACTGACTAACCAGAAGCGAACGGTGGAGACGTCCTCACCGTTCGCTTTTTCTTTGAGCACCGTCGCAATTTAAGCGAACTAGCACGTTCAACGCATAGTCACGCAGTTGCCAGGATCGTTGTACTCGACTGAATTTATAAAGTGCATCAGCAGACCGCGTCCCCCCGCGGCTAATTTGGTTCTTGTCGGTGGTTAGGTCAGACACCAATTCTCGGCCGAACCCGCGACCTTCAACTTCAATGAAGATGTCATTACTCAGAAACCGGTAGCAAATGCGAATCTGCCGATTCGGTTCGCCCGCGTTGCCGTATCGAACGGTGTTAACCACGGCTTCATGCAGACTGTGTCGCAAAGCCAGCGACTCATCGTGAGTGACGCCCCAGGCCACCACTCGGGAAACAAACTTCTCTACTTCGCCGCGGACGTGCATCATCTGGCAAGGAATGCGAATTTGCGAAAGCCGGTCGCCTGTCATGAATGGATTGTTCAGAGTTGTGGACGTAACAATGATTGCCTCACCGTGTGTAGCGGGACCTGATATCTACAGCGAAAATGGTTGCCAGCCTGTAAGCAGAATTTGAAAAGTGGCTCCGATAAAGATCACCTGAAAAAATCCGATATCATGCGATCCGCAGAACGGACCACACCGGTCGAGCAGTCATGTTGTTCACTGTGGACGAAGCTCTACTCGTCTGCATTCGGATGCGAATCACATAAACGGATGAAGCCGTTCGCATCGGCATTTCGTGCAGGGCAGCGCCAGGATTGTGCGAGTCAGCCAAAGATTGACGCCGCAATTGACGTAAACCTCGGACGAGGTCGGCGACGACGGGAAATTAATACTCGACGAAATTAATACTCGACGTTGTGCCGACCTGACACATAAGACTCCCCGTCAGCAGACAGGAACCCCCAGTCCAGCTCTTCATCCTGTACGTACTGCTTTCCTAACCGCAGAGCAGTCGCCGCTTTGCAGACTTCATATCCAAGATAAAATGTGTGCCCTTCCGATAGCGGCCTCTCGGCATTTTTACGGACTCGCCGAAACAGTTCAAAAGGGTCTGTGCCCTGCCAGTACCCATCCCGATTCATGACGTGAATATTGCCGCGTTCCGCAAAGATTCTGTAATTGGGATCGGTGATCTGACCGGCCAATGTCTCTAGAACCGCTTGGCCCTGCTCCCGTAGCTTCGAATCCCGCAGCACAACCAGCTTCGAATCGACATGTTTCGGCAACGCTCGATTCTGAACACTGTGTCTAGTCAGTCGGCGAGCAAGGTCAAACTCCCGCACCGAAGATCGAGCCCAATTAATCACTTCCGTGGTAAGCACGCTGCGAATACCAAGTTCTTCGCAGATGCCAGCCAGCAGGAAGTTCATTCCGGCAGCATCGACTTCAGTCAACTCAGTCAGATTACCTATCCCCATCATGATGTTCGAACCAGGCCACCGTTTTCTAGCTTCAAAATATCGGCCCAGTGAAGCGGCAAAGCCGAAGCCAATCGGCTCCAGAATCGGATCGATACGAAAACAGGCTTTGGCTTCGATTAAACGCTGAACCGTCTCTTCCAGTGACTCCAGCGAAAACGGTACTTCCGGAATTGCCACCAGCTCTACGTCAAGCTGCGAGGCCCAATCGATATTCGACTGGTTACAGCTCAGCACCAACTCTGCACCTGCATGAATCGCGGTCTCAACTTCGACGCGATCAAAGCTATCGATCGAAACTCGTAATCCTCGATCAACAAGCTGTTTCGTAACTTCACCGACGCGGGACCATGACTCACCCGGAATGCAGCCAAGGTCGATCAGATTGGCACCGCTCCTGCGATAATCTTCCGCCAGTGCGACGATCTCGTCGTCGGTCAGCCGCGGCGCGTGATTGATCTCTGCAAGTATCTCGATGGAATACTGCGAAAGATCGACCGGCAGTTTCTCCTCCGAGCCAAAATGGGCGGGCAAATCGAAGAGGTCTTTTGGTCCGAGTTCAAACGACACACCGAACCGGGACTCAAGCTTTGAAAGTTCTCCCTGGCACCATCCAGGCAGAATGACTCGATCGACCGCGTCATCCAACTTCAATTGTCCGGCCAACCAATCGACGTGCAGCAACGCAGCGACACTGATTTTCGTGACAGCGACGTCGGCAACAAACCCTGTCTGTACGGCAAGCTGATCGACAACTCCTCGCAGAGGTTCCTCGGCAAACCGTCCGGTCACAAAAAGAATTCGCTCGCCGGTCATTGGTATTTCCGAGCCGCGGCTCTGGGGTGAGGAGTTACTTCGAGTCATCGAGAGTTACAGGCAGGTCCATCAGTTTCGCCGCCACGGCTACACGCTGTCGACCCAATCCGGCAGCGGATTCAGTTGAAACGCTTCGTCGATCTCACCGGCGTCACCGAAGAACTGGTCAGCCGGATCAGGATCGTTCAAGCCCGACCCCCCAACCAGCACGTCCGTTCCGCCCTGGCCACGCAAAACATCTACACCATTTCCCCCTACTGCGGTGTCATTTCCTGAAGCAGCCAACAGTGTGTCATTTCCGTCGCCGCCGAAAAGCGTATCATCGTCCGCATTGCCATTCAGCAGGTCGTCGCCAGAGAATCCTGAGAGTCCGTCCGCCCCTTCATCGCCATTGAGAGTGTCATCGCCGACATCGCCGTTCAGAGTGTCGTCACCCTCGTCGCCATTCACGAGATCGTTGCCGGCGCCGCTCCGAATACTGTCGTTGCCGGCGCCGCCGTTGATCGTGTCGCCGTTCGCCGACCCAACGATGACGTCATCGCCGCCGTCGCCGTTGATAAGCAGCGTTGCTCCGGAAATTGAAAACGCAGACGCCGTTATCGAATTTGCGGACAGCCCCCCGGATAGCTGAAACGATTCGAGCCCGGAGAACAAGTCAGCTCCAAGCCCGACCAGTGTAGAATTCGTCAGCGTGAAGTCGACGTCGCCCTGCTCGATCAGAGCATCAATCCCCGCACCACCATTCAGCGTGTCGTCACCAGTTCCTCCGGTCAGGACATCACCCGAACCGCCCTGCCCCACGACAAGATCATTGCCACCGCCACCGAGCAGCACGTCACTGCCACTTCCCCCGCGCAAGGTGTCGCGATCTCCGCTTCCAAGCAACGTGTCATTGCCGGCCGAGCCGTTCAACTGGTCAACGTGCGGCGAGCCGATTAACACATCGCTTCCGGAGCCGCCCAGCAACAACACGCCTTCAATGTCCGGGCCAGTAAACAAACTGGCGTCGATCTGATTGTCGCCGCTGCCGCCAACAAGAATCGCTCGTTCAATACCGAGCAGCATGTCGGTACCAGTGCCGGTCAGCGAGGACGAACTCAGCACGAAGTTGACATTCGCAGATTCCGAAATTGTGTCGACCCCCGCTCCACCGTTCACTCGATCGTTACCGCTTCCGCCTGTCAGAACATCGCCGCTACTCCCCTGCCCTGACACGGTGTCGTCCCCATCTCCGCCACTCAACGAGTCTCGTCCCGCACCACCGTTGATCGTATCATTTCCCGAACTGCCCGAGGCAGTGTCGTCGCCGCCACCACCGTTAATAAAGTCCGCTGCTCCTCCGCCAGTAAGTAGATCGTCCCCCAGCCCACCACTAAGACTTGTGGAGAATCCGATTGCCGAAGCGTCAACTGAATCACTCCCGGCGTTGCCGTTCACAACCAGATTTCCAGTGAACGTACTATCAAGATTTGCGACGGAAATCGTGTCTGCATTGTCGCCACCGTTGATGACCAGCGTCTCTGTCGGAACTGAAAACACAGTGACGATGCCGTCGATGATGATCTGACTGACTCCGTTTCCAGCGATGCTGTCATCCTCAATCGTGACGACGTGCGGAATGCCATCGACAAGGTCGATCGTGTGTGTCGCGACACTGACCGACCCCGCAGCATTGAAGTCCACTTTGACGTTGCTGCCTCCCACCATGACGTCGAACTGACGAATCTCACCGTCAAGACTCCCGCCCGATGCTGTTGCTGTGTAAGTACCACTTGGCACTTTTGTCTGATAACCGCCAGCCGACAATGAGGTCGTCATAAACGTTCCCGCGGAACCGGACAACTCGACGGTGACGCCGGAAAGTCCTTCACCCGCGTTGTAAAAACCGTCGGCATTTAAGTCATCGTAGACAACTCCCAGCACGGCAGGGTTTCCGTAGTTGCCACGGCGGCCGAACTCCTGCGAAATTGCCAGTGGTCCGACCAGAGTTGCCGGGTTGGACTCTTCGGTGATTACAATTCCGACTTCCTGAAATCCCTGATCCAGCATGTTGATCCGATGGCCAGCGGGTTCCTGGATACCGTTGGGGCCAAATCCCCAATCGATGACGAAAGCGGCGTGTCCGTAAATCACCGACTGCGAATACGCAAAAATGTTCTCACCAACTCGGACTGAGAACTGCCAGTCGTATCCCGCTGCGACATCGCGATCCAGTAACCCCGCCTCACCCGGTAGTTGATGCGATTGTTGATCGAACTGGATCATCAGGTTGTTGTGATTTTCGGCCGCGTCGTACAATGCTTCATTCCACGCAAGCGGCGGCGCTGGGCTAAGTCCGGAAAACTGTGACTCCAATGCCCCACCATTAACGTTGAAGAAGTCGATCGCCGCCTGGACATCGGCATCGCGAGCAGTCAGCGGCGTCGGATGGCTTAACAGCAGTTCGTCAAGTTCAGCCTGCGGATTGTCACGAAACCGGTTGAGCAGTTCGAGCATTTCCTGCTCAAGGGGGCTCGGATCAAACGTCAGCATGAGCCTGTGTTCCAGAATTTCCGCAGAGAAATGGCAAATCGACGAGCGTCGATACAATCGACGTCGCTTCGTAATTCGCGCAAGCATCGCACTCAACGGACGCATTCCAGATCTTCCCTGAACGTCTCGGCCAAAACCCGCCTGGGTCGCAATCCGTAGCGACACCTTGTCACGAAGTCAGCCACTCTCGCTGCACACTACCGGCAGAGAGCCTCGTTCTCTCAGATCGACCGAAGCCACCGCTGATTGAAGTCGGGTCACGCGAACTGACCAGGAGACCGTTAGAACGGTCGGATCAGTAAAACCAGAGAAACCGATCCGGCACGACCTTGCCGGTTATGTCAATTGCTCCGGCGGGCGAGTGCGGAACGTTCTTCCGCACCACACTCGGCAAGTTGCCTCACAGCCCCAAAGTAAAGAGTGCCGCTGACTCTTCCAGTGCTTTTCCTCGATCGATACGTCACGAATCAATTTCAAACCGACAGGGACATCTGATCGCGTATAAAAAAGAGTACTGCTCTTCGTCAGACCGTTAAGCCAGCTTCGACGTGGAAATTACAAGTCGTTTACGCGAGGTCCGCTCCAGGTAATCAACAACCTGTTCAATCGCCTTCCCCGAGGTATCGACTTCGATGGCATCGTCCGCCTTAACCAGTGGCCCGATGTCTCGCGACCGGTCCCGCTCATCCCGATCTATGATCTGTGCAAGCACGTCTTCCATCGATCCAGACTGCCCGCGACTTTGTAATTCCAGCAGCCTTCGCCCGGCACGCTCTTTCAGATCAGCTGTGAGAAAAAACTTACATCCAGAATTCGGAAAAACTTCGCTGCCCTGATCACGACCTTCGGTGACATAGTCGTTGTCAGCCGCAGATTCTCGTTGTAGACGGACCATTTCAAGGCGTACGGCAGGCACCGCAGCTACGATTGAAGCGGCATGACTCGCTTCGGCAGACCGGATTTCAGTGGTAACATCCCGGCCGTTGCAGACGATTCGGTTTCCTTCAAACTGAATTGAAATCTCTGCCACCGTTCCGGAGACATCATTCACATCATTCAGATCGACGCCACGATCGACGCATGCCCAGGCTACGGCTCGGTACATCGCACCGGTATCGAGAAATTCGAAGCCGAGTCGGTCAGCAAGCATCCTGGCGACGGTACTCTTACCAGCTCCGGCAGGGCCGTCGATCGTTATAATCATCGTTTTCCGCTTCTTCGTTTGAACGGCGAGTTGAACGCGAACATCTCCAAACGGAAGTCGAGGCCGATCGTACCGCATGAATCACTCGGCCTGAATTCTATCGCCAGGCCTCAAGGAATTCCTGTCACCGTCAACCATCGTTCTGATAGTTACAGCCGGAACTGACTACCAATCGATGAAACATTTCTCAGCTTTACCAGGCTGACTATCCCAACCAACAAGCCAATTCCGGGGTATAGTCTTTTCGTGCAGACGCAAGTTAGCTTCTTCAGAGTTCGATTTCGGAAGCCTCGACTCTGCCCTTTTTGCCTGCCATCGATGCTGTCAGTTTTCAACTGGCAACATCATTAAGCGACTGCCTGGCAGTTGCCCACGCCAACAACCCCCCGTCATGCTTTCCCACTTGGGTGATAATTTTTTCATGACGGTTTCCCACCTGCAGCTTCCCGGAGTGAATTCATATGTCCTCATCTGCAGTTTCAATGGAGCTGAGCGTTTCTTTCTATTCCTGGATCAATGATCAAATGCGTGATCAGGTCGAGGTGCGAAACACGGTCAGCAACAGTCGCCGAAATGTCGACATCGTCCGTAGCTTTGTCGTTGCGGGAGTCGCCTGCATTTCCTTCGCACTCGCAACGATCATCGCTACGTAGCCTTCGAATAGCGGGCTACTCTGAATGACACAAAAAGGCCTTCTGGCGTCAATCTCGATGCCAGAGGGCTTTTGTGTATTCAGATTACGACTCTTTGCTGGCATCTGTCGATGAGTCCAGACCAGCGATGATCGCACAGCCGCATGAATCACTCCAGACGTTGACCGACGTGCGGCACATGTCGAGAACACGGTCGACGGCGATAATGATTCCCTGAGCTTCAAGCGGCAGATTCACCGCCTGCAGCACAATCGCCATCATGACCAAACCAGCATGAGGAATACCGGCCGCTCCGACGCTTGCCAGCAGTGCGGTGACAGCCACCACGATCTGCTCAGCGATAGCCATGTCTCCGCGATACGCCTGAGCGATAAACAGAACCGCAACGGCTTCGTACAACGCCGTTCCGTCCATGTTCACGGTCGCGCCGAGAGGCAGTACGAACGAGCTGACTTTATTCGAGACTTTCGCGCGGTCCTCGACGCAAGTCATCGTCAGCGGGAGCGTGCCATTTGATGACGCAGTCGAAAACGCCGTCATTAACGCCGGGCTCATAGCTCGTGCGAATTCCAGTGGCGATCGCTTTGCCACAAACTTCACGATCAACGGCAGCGTGATACACGAATGAACGACCAGCGCGAGAAACACCGCGAGCATGTACCAGGCCAGCGTGGCGAAGATCGCCAGCCCCTGCGAAGCAGTCGCATAGACCATGAAGCAGAACACGCCGTACGGAGCCAGCGAAATGATCGCCATCGTCAGTCGCATCATTACTTCGAAGGCTGCCTGGAAAAAGTCTCGCAGGACACGAGCAGTTTCTCCACCGGTTCTGACAATGAACACGCCGAAGATAATGCTGAACGTGATGATTGACAGAAAACTGCTCGACGCCAGCGATTGAATTGGGTTGGTCGGAATCATGTTGTCGACAAGGCCAAGCAGGATTCCAGTCAGTGATTGCTCGCCACCGGCCAGCACTGCTTCTGTTCCGCCTGGAAGTTCAGCTCCGATCCCCGGTCGCACGATATTGACAATGATCAATCCCGTCGTGATGGCGAGCATGCTGGTGATCCCATAGTAAGCGAGCGTTCGCCCAAACATCGCGCCAAATCGACTGTTATCAAGGCCGGCCACGCCCGTGATCAGCGACGTCACAATCAGCGGAACGGTGATCATCTTGAGCAGCCGCAGAAATAGATCCCCGCCATACTTCGCTGCCGCAGTCAGCGTTCGTTTCCAACCGCCGCCGTGCTGCGAATGAAACTCGCGCCAGTGTTCGGGCAATTCATCCGCCGAAGCGACTTTCAGTGTCGTTGAGACTGGTTGACCATTGTGCTTTCTTGTGTAGTCAATCGTGATCCTGCCAGCGGCTTCCACAATGTGAACCGCACGCTCAGCGATCGTGATCGTTGCAGCGGGCAGGCCTGACTCAGTTACGCCGGCGGCGAGCTGAGGCAGCGCGGCGTTCAGAGCTTCTCGTGACTGAAACTTCCGACGCACGCTCTCGAAGCCGCTCGATTCTTTAACGTCGACTGAGAATCCTTCCCCCGCCTCTACCTCTTCGATTTTCAGCTCGGCAGCAATCTGCTCATCCGGCAGTTCGATTGCCCCAGGATTGATAGCAACTCCGACAACCGTTCCGACGACCAGAGCGATCAGAATCCGAAAGTGCAGCGGCATGCCGTCTTGCTTATCGTCGCTCATGATGATCCCTGAATTCCGAACCGCAGATTTGCCTTGTGAGAAACCGAAGCATGAATCCGACCGCAGGGTATGACAAGCGCAGCGCTGGCATACCATCGGAACGTCGCCGAAAATGGCAAGCCGGCACTGCGTCTGTCAAACCCGGCGCAATGGGTCTTCTCCTGAGGGCTCATCATCGGAACTGTCTTTGGAATTTCCAAACTGGAATTTCTTTTCCTCACCCCGCATCAGTCGGCCAATGTTGCTTCGATGCTGAATGACAATCAATGCGGGCACTGCCAGACTGAAAACGGACAGCGGTAGCTTCTCAACGGCAAACGGGTTTGGCTGGAGGATAAACATCTGCCCGATGGCGAAGATGATCGCCGCGACAATTGAGCTTAGCGCCACGAACCTCGACGCCAGCATACACAGTGCGAATCCACTCAATGCCGCCAGCGATCCAAACGGAGTCAGCATAACGACGACACCGAGCGAAGTTGCGACTCCCTTGCCGCCGCGAAATTTCAGCCATACAGGAAACATGTGCCCGACAACTGTTGAAATGCCGGCAACAACCTGAAGCAGGATAAACCAACCGGTGTCACTTTCCGCAAAGTATCGTGGGATTAACAGAACCGGCAGCAGTCCCTTCAAGACGTCAAGCAGCAACGTGGCAATTCCCCATTTCGCGCCGAGCACGCGACTGACGTTTGTCGCCCCGATATTTCCGCTGCCCTTCTCGCGAATGTCGATCCCGGCCACAACCCGCGCGATCAGCAACCCAAACGGCAGCGAGCCAGAAAGATACGCCAGCACGATCGTGATGAGTTCGGCAATCGGGCTTGTCATGGATCGAAGCTGTTCAACTCAGAATGCGCAGAAGAAACGCAGCCTGCCGAATCGACAAGGCTGCGTTCCTGAATTCACAAAATCAGCATTTCCTGGAAAAACGGCAAACTGCCGCCGACTTAGACTTTTCAACCTTCACCAGCAGCTGCTTCAGGAGATTGGTCGCCATCTCCGCTTGATTCTGCAACTTCGACAGCCTTGTAGCCACCGCGTGCTTTGAAGAACAAAATCAGCAGCAGGTACAGGACAGCCATTGCCGCAGGCACGTACGACGTCAGTTTCAGTGCCATGCGGCCGCCGTGCAGCGTCGCAGCGGTAACGTCGGTCTTGTCTTCGTCAGCCGTCGCGGATGCTTCGCTCCACCAGCTCATCAGTGCCGCGTTGTTGTCGTCGGTTGCTCCGGACGTTTTCAGCAGGTCAGCAGCACGGTTAAGTTCTTTGCCACCGTCGTCCAAGACACCGACCTTTGCACCATCAAGTCCAACGACCGAATAACCCAGGAAGCTGTTCTCTGCCGGAGCCTTGTAGCGTTCATAGACCGCCGGAGCTTTTTCCTTCAGTGAGTTCGACGCGTTAAAGTCCTGCTTGAAACCGATACCCGGACCACCGAGCAGTCCGGCTGATAACATGCCCACTCCGCCAATCGCACCTATCGTGATCGCGCCACCTTTTGGGAATTGCTCAGACACAACAGCCAGCATCGTCGGCCACAGGAAAGTCTTTCCGGCGGCATAAACGGTCGCAGCGATAATGCACAACATGACTGAAGTCGCCGCACCAAGCATCTGAAGTCCGATGAAGCCGAGGATACCGCTCACGCACAGGAGTCCCAATGGCGAAATGCGATGCACAATCGGACCAGCAAAGAATCGCAGCGCGAACATCAGGCCCGAAGTGTAGACGAACAACAACAAACCCTTCTGCGGTGAGGCCATGATCGAGCCGGTGATCTTGCCGATCCAAGAATCCGTGCCGAGTTCGACATACCCGACCATCGCGTGAATCACGAGCAGTGCGATCATCAATGGAGCAGCCAGTTGAGCGAACATTGCGCCCGTGCTAACGCCCGCCTCGCCTGCTTCGGACTTCGGAAACTTCTGCCCAAGGATCATAACTCCGTACAAAACGACCGGCACCATGAAGAGCGACATCTGAATCTGCCACGAGACGGCCTTCGCCCCGTCGGGATTCATGAAGTAAGAAGCCAGCCCGCCGACAATCAACCCGCCCGGCCAGCCGGCGTGCAGAATATTGAGGTAATGCGTCTTCTCTTTGGGGAAGAGCGTTGCGACCAGCGGATTGACAACTGCCTCGCAAATGCCGTTACCGATCGCGAACAGGAACATGCCCCAGTACAGACACTGGAACGCCGCTTCTTTCCCACCGGCAGCAAAAGCTGCTCCGGCTGCAAGCGTGAGGACTGCGGAGACAACATGCGTCAGAAACGCGAGCCACATCAGCTTTCCGTAGCCGACAGCGTCCGCCAGGAACGAACTTAGAAGAATGATGATGCCGAATCCGGTCAGGCCGCCGCCGGTGATAGCTCCAAGTTCGGTCATTGTGAAACCGTACTGCTGAGCCCACTGGCCCAGAATGCCGGCTCGGATACTGAACCCGACTCCAGCGGCGAGAATCGCCATGAAGCCTGCCCAGAGCAGTCGTTTTGCGTTTGGTGCCGCCGCGGCATCACTCATATTGATGTTCCTCTACAATCGATAGTGCTCTTATGACGAGATCATGCCCAGATAGCGCACGAACAAGCCACAGATGTTATCGCGATGTGGATATGGTATCGAGCCACCCTCCCGGAAATTTCCCCGGTCGCCAGCGGAAGCAGTTTATGCCGTGAGTATCGCGAGACATGTCGGTAGACTCGACGCTGGCAAGTTGACACGTAAACATTGCTTTTCCGTGTCCGATGTTTCTTCTCACAAGATGGAGGAATTTATGAATCTCGTACAATCCCTGTTAGTTGGAATAGGAGTAGCTTTGATGCTTAGCTCGTCAGCAGAGGCTGCCGAACTCAAAGTCGGAGACAAAGCTCCCGAATTTGAAATGAAGGGCAGCGACGGAAAGACCTACAAACTTTCGCAGTTTAAGGATAAGCAGGCGGTTGTCGTCGCCTGGTATCCCAAAGCCTTTACCGGTGGCTGAACGGCCGAATGTAAATCGCTCCGTGCGAGCGGTAAGGCCCTGCGTGAATACAAAGTCGCTTACTTCACAGCAAGCTGCGATCCTGTCGAGAAGAACACGGCATTCGCCAAATCACTGGAACTCGACTATCCAATCCTCAGCGACCCTGACACCAAAGTTGCCAAAGCCTACGGCATCCTGAGTCCTCGTGGATTCTCGTCCCGAGTCACTTTCATCGTGGGCAAGGATGGCAAGGTTGCACATATTATCGGCGTCGGAAAAGACAACAAAGTTAAGTCCGGCGATCATGGCGAACAGATTCTTGAACTGCTTGCAAAACTGAAGATCGAGAAAGCTCCGAAGAAAAAAAGCTGATTGACTTGAAGATTGAGTCCCATCGCTGTGCGCGTTGAATTGACGCCGGTGTCCGAAAGGGTGCCGGCGTTTTTAGTTTTCCAAAACCGGTTCAATCAGTCATGCCCGCGAAATCGGGCATCTAGTTTCTGAAGGACTCACTCCGTGAATACGCTGGTTTCCCACCTGCGTGGGAATGACAAAGCCCACCGAAAACGTAGGGTCTTCCTTACGATTCTGCTGTGCAGTTTCGCTATCGTCGGATTCAGTCATGCTTCCGCGATTGCTCAAATAAAAGTTCGCGTCGAGACCATTTCTGGAGATCCCGTTTCAGGACGATTCACGAAACTTACGGATTCACGACTTGAACTGACTACTAAGTCGGGCGAAACGAACGTCGTCAATTTAAAAGACGTCCTCACGATTTCTGCGACGGACTTCGACAACGTAAAAGTGACACCCGTTTCGAAGACTTCCTGGATCTTTCTGTCGACCGGCGATCGCATACGACTGACACCACTCGTCATTAACGATGAAAGCATCGCGGCGAAATGGGATTCTTTTTCGTTGCTGCCGCCGATGTCGTTGCCGCTTGAACTGTGCCACGGAATCATGATGTCCGTTCCGTCGTCAGCCCGGGATCAAGGGCGGAACTTCGACCAACTTCTAAATCACCAGAAAGAATTCGACCTCATCACGCTGAGCAATGGCGACAGTATCGAGGGCGAGTTTGTCAGTCTGAAAGACGGACAGTTTACCCTCGACACAAGCATCGGAGAGGTGCAAACAAGAACTGACCAGACACAATCACTTGCCTTTAACCCAGACCTCGTCAGCATCCCCGAAGCCAGGCAGAGCTTTGCAGTTCTGGTGCTCAGCGACGGCTCTACGTTGTATGTGCGATCGGTCAGTTCGGACGGTGACCTGATCATTGCCGAATCGCTTGGAGATTTCGAATTCAGCATTCCCGTCACCACGTTACGAACAATCCGCTTCTACGATTCCAATAAGGTCGACCTGACAGGCCTGCAACCGGCAGCAACGACCATCGCCCCGTATCTGTCGGTGGCTCGTCCACCGAAAGTAAATCGAAACGTACTCGGCGGATTTCTCCATTTGCGGGGACGGCTCGCACCAACCGGTTTCGGAGTAATCAGCGAAACAAATCAAACCTGGAATCTTGCTGGTGGATACAGCCAGTTTCGAGCAACTGTTGGCGTTGACGACGCTGCACAGGGAGGCGGCAGCGTCATCTTCAAAGTGCTTATCGATGACGCCGTCACCTGGCAAAGCGATTTGCTCACGGGACAATCTGCGGCCGTCACACTTCCGGCGATTGAACTTTCTGACACTGAGCGTTTGTCGCTGATTGTCGAATCTGCGGACCGTGGCAGCGTGCTCGACTACGCAAACTGGTGCGAGCCAGTTTTGATTCGAAAATCAGTGGCTGCGGCCAGGCAATGAGGGCTCGAAGAATCCGAGCACGACCCGGGGCGTAGCAGCATAATCAAGAGAAAATCTGCAAAGAGTTCACCTGGGTTGCATGTTGTGAATTTCTCCATCGAACTCGGCGTGCTGTGCTGCTAAGCATTCCAATCGAAATGCGAGTGCTACTTTTTGAGCCACTCAACGTGACCAGCTGTGCCTGTACGGATGCTCCACAGCTTGTGACCGGCGGTGATGTACAGTGTCTTCAGATCGTCGTCGCCGAAGGCGCAGTTCGTAATCATGTCGGTCGGGACCGGGATGAACTGCACGAGTGTGCCTTCAAAAGTGATTACGTAAACGCCGGCTTTAAATTTATTGGCCGTCTGAGCAGGCGGTTCCGGATTGTTGAATCCGGCAGTCACGTACAACCGGCCTTTCGAATCAACAGCCATCCCGTCTGGACCTCGATCGCTGCCCCAATCGAACAGGAGTTTCTGGCTGATAGCGTCGACGGTTCCGTCCGTCTTTAAGTTGAAACGCCACAGCTTGCGATTGTCAGTGGGCTTGTCGTTCCTGTTATCGGCGACGTAGAGAAACTTCTGGTCGGGTGAAATCGCGATCCCGTTCGGGCGTTGAACTTCATGCGACAGGATTCTCGACACCTTTCCGGCTTCGTCGATGCGATAGACGCCTTCGACTTCCCGGCCGGCGGCATCAACCTGCTCCAGGCCGACGCGGCTGCGATATCGCGGATCCGTAAAGTAAACACGTCCCTTCGCATCAACAGTACAATCGTTTGGTGAGTTGATTTTCTTCCCTTCAAAGCTGTCTGCCAGCACGGTGATCGTGCCATCGAGTTCAAGCCGTGTGACTCGACGTTTACTCGGAGCACCACCGCCTTCGCAGCAGATCATGCGTCCTTGAAGATCAAAACACGTCCCGTTCGTAAAACCAGACGACGTTCGGAACACGTGAATCTCGCCGTTCCGATCCCTTCGCATAATTCGTTCATTGGGAATATCGCTAAAGTAAACATTCCCGGTCGGATGCCAGGAAGGCCCCTCGACGAACGCGACTTTGCCTTCAAACTTCAGTCGTGCGTCAGCAGAAACCGGCTGGCTATCTGCAGCCAGTGAGCAGCGGCCGGAGGCGGACACCATCAACGAGAACACGAGCAGGTATTTCATCAGGAGACTTTCCAGTTGATTATGAATCGAGCAGGGAACATCCAGCCACATGTGTTGCCACTTTGTAGCAACGCGTATTTACGATCGAAAGGAAAGGTAAACGCACTTAAAGCGTGTCGAATTCTGGAGAGTCGCTTTTCAGTTGCATGATCGCTCCGTCGGTCACAGCAAAGTCTGGCCTCAACGAGAGTGCCTGCTGGTAGTGTCGACGAGCTTCGTCGCGACTTCCCTGCTGCGTCAACACGTTGGCGGCCAGGTTAAAATGAGTGTCCGGATCGCTGCAAAGTTTCGGGGACCTGCTGAATGCTGTTACTGACTCATCAAGTCGCCCGACTGTCGCCAGTACAATTTCCAGATTCGTGCGGGTGTCGACAAGATCTGGCATGCGCGAAATCACTTTTCGAAGCTGCGGTTCGACGGCGGCAGGGTTGACAGATTCCGCCAGCAGACGTGACTGCATGTTGTCCGGCTGAACCTGCATGAATTCAGTGCGCATTCCTGCAACACGTTGTTGATCCGGCCTCGCTGGTGCAGGACTTCTGTGAGTCGCACGCGTATCGGGTGATCGTCAGGCTCAATCTCAATCGCACGCTGAGATTTCAGGGCCGATCCCGTCAGTCGATCATTCGCATTCAATTTCTGACCGGCTTCGACCTGCGCCGAGTGGCTGCCCGGCAACAACAAACTCAGGGTGACGCTTCGTCGAGCGATGAGTAAATTTCCACAAGCGTCAGAAGTCTACCGGTGTCAGGCCAATCGCCCACATACCTGCATGCATGAGTGCTGAAACATCGAGCGTTGCTCAGTCCGAGTGCGTGGCTGGTGTCGGTATCGCGAATCTACCAGGAGAAACCGTCGTCGTAGTAATGCAGCAATTCCGACGTCGCGAGAAAGGCGAGGAGTACATCCCGGGCGGGGCTGTCGTACAGCCCGTGTTCAAGAAAGCGAAAGCTTCCAAAGGCAAAACCAGGAACGCCGTGGATCTGAGCCAATGCTTGAAACCGTCACGAGCAGTTTGACAGGACTCGGCGGAATACCGCGTAAGCAGCCAAAACCAAGACGTATCATCCATATGCCCCGTCGAGGTGGTAAGAAGTTCCCACCAGATTCCCTGGAGACTGTCGAGCCAGTTCGCCGGAATCAACGCATAAATATTGTAAAAGGTCGCAAAGAGATAAGCCGTTCGCAACAGCACTGGAGCGACGATGAATCGAAACCGCAATCGCCGAAACAGATCACGGGCGCGTACACGCGAATGAACCCTGGCAGGTATGGGTGGCCTGCTTGAACGCAATGGCAATTAACGCAAACAAATCGTTCAGATACTGATACGCCAATCACCCAGACAAGCGGCAGGATCAATAACGTCGCCGCGACAAACAGCAGCAACTTTCGAATCGGATCGAGAATCCGCTACGACCGCTGAGCTGTCTCAGTGAAGTCTGTGATCCTACTGGCTGAGTTGCTCATCAATACGGTTCCCAAGCGAAAGCTTATCTTCGATAAGCATTACGCCTACCAGAGTGAACGATGGGGGATCGCCAGTCACGTGGCTTTACATTGGCCGAAATCTGAAAAAGGACGCGTCAGGCATGACGGATGCACGCATTGTTTGTCACGGAACATCAGAAGCGGATTGATCAGCATGGATTTTTGAAATCAGCGGGACGGCGGAATAAATCCGTCGAGAACGGATTCGCGTCCCGAGGACGATCTCGATAGCATGGAAATCTGATCGGGCTCTGCTGCAAATCACGCTGCAGATTTATCTTCGTTCAATTTTCGTCGGCACGTCGAAAAGACGTTTCGACTGAAGAATATCGCTGGCAATGAAAATTCTTCTGCTCGCAGACATCCATTCCAACTGGCAGGCGCTACAGGCGATCGACGAATCCTTTGATGCCTGCCTGTTTGCCGGCGACCTCGTCGACTACGCCACCGATCCCGTTCCGTGCATCGAATGGGTTCGTAAAAACGTGCATGTCGCAATTCGAGGCAATCACGATCACGCCGTTGCGCAACGGATTCCTGTCAAGAAAAAGACGGGCCTTTCACGTTTGGCAGGACTGGCTCGGCCGGTCCATTGGAAAAAGCTCAACGATTCTCACCTGAAGTTCTTAGGCCGACTGCCAGTTACAAGGCGCGTCGAACTGGACGGGAAAATCTTTTACCTCGTGCACGCCACGCCGCGAGACCCCTTCGACGAGTACTTGAAAGACGACTCCGAAGGATGGAAAGATCGCCTACGAGGCATTGAAGCGGACTATGTCATCGTTGGGCATTCGCACACTCAGTTTTGCGTCGAAGTCGGCGACACAAAGGTCATCAATTCCGGAAGCGTCGGTCAACCTCGGGACGGTGATCCTCGCGCCGCCTACTGCGTAATCGAAGACGGCGAAGTCTCATTCCGCAGAGTCGAATACGACGTCTCCGCCGCCGTACAGAATATGTCAGAAAACGGGATCGATGGCCCTGTCCTTGAATTGGCTGAACACTTCATGAAGACCGGCGGCCGCATGCTGCCTGGCTAAACGCCGGGCAGAATTGTGTGCAACTCGCCCTGCAAGTTTCTGTTCCCGATTCGGGTGACTATCTCGTCGGATTCTCATACCAGAAGACTCCAAGGTTCGCTCGCTCTTCGCAGGTGACAACATCCAGATCGCCGTCCGCGTCCAGATCGACCAGTTGAATCAAGTCGAACTTGGCGCCTACCGGTCCGCTGATTGGTCGGATCTGCAATCCTTCAGGAGTCATGTCCAGCCAAACGACTCCATGCTTCGCACCGTTGGCCTGCTCGCACGAATAAACCAGATCCTCGTTACCGTCGAGGTTCACATTTGCGGATCGAATGGACTTTCCCGTGCCAATTTTTTCGCCTGGGATCTCGATCGTGAAGCTGCTCCAGCCGGTACCTTTTATCGTGGCCAACGCTCTTGCCGGGCCTCCAGGCACGGACCGCTGAAACCGGATCAGCCCCGCGGGCTTTACCGCAGACAGAACCGCGGGCGAATTACCTCGATGGCTGATCACATCGAGAAACATATTTTCGCGGCTCGCGCCACCGATTGAATGATCAATCCAGGCTGCACCAGATGCAGCATCTTCTTTGCCGGGATTCTCCAGCCACAGCACACCTCGTTTGCTCCCCTTTCTGTCAGACGCAACGATGTCCAGATCTCCGTCATTGTCCATGTCGTACGCGACGAGTGACATGATCCACCCGGCATCCCGCAACCGATGGTACTTCCACTCGGACACGTTTCGAGGATCTGCCGGCGACTCCAGCCACCCGATCGAAGCATTTCCACCCTTTGAGCTAACGATTAAGTCGATGCCGTTTCGACCATCAACGTCAAACGGCAAAGCAAACATCCACGACTGCTGCTTCACCGTGCACGGCACCGCTTCTGTTTTCCATGAATCCGACACGAGATACTCGTCGGGCGACTTCGGTGCCCAGTGAAAAAACATGGTACGAGTCTTACCCTCGCACGAACTGACCACATCCTCGGATCCGTCGCCATCGAGGTCCGCGAACACCGCGTCTTCCGGTGATTTCACAGTACCGACAGTTGCTGCTGGCCAAATTGCCGCAGCCTTGCTCGGTCCTGGATTGACGTAAACACGAACCACGCCGCCTTCTTCCCAGCCGGTTGTGATGTCGAGGTGACCATCGCCATTGACGTCTGCCATGCGAACTCCGTCGGCACCTCGCGACGAGTTGTCGATGGTGTGCCGTTGCCACGGTTCCGCACTTTGGCAGGGAGAAAGAGCCGTCAGAGCAAACGCTGTTATGACACTGGCTGCGTTTTTCATCGGTAACCTCGGCGAATGTTTCGTCGCAAAATCATATTTCAAACTATGTCAGCTCGGCTGGAATTTCAAAGCGATCGCCTGCTGAGATTGTTTTGCCGTTAAGAAACTCGGCCGGACTCATTGGACGTTTACCTTCCGGCTGGAGCGATAGTACTTCAACACTTCCTTCTTGCGTTTTCACAAACAACCGTGTCCTGTCGACAACTTCGATCGTGCCTGGTTCTCCGATGACGACGTGATCCGACGAATCGACATCCAGCACAAGTAGTCGTAATGCAGCATCTCCTGCGTGCAGTACAGTCGATGGTTTCGGCCAGGGCTGTACACCTCGGATATGGCAGCCGACCAGCCGGGACGACTTTTGCCATGGAATCATCCCATCGGTCTTCTTGAGCCGAGGCGCCCTGCTTACAAGGCTCGCATCCTGAACAGATTCCTGAGCCGTACCTGCTGCGAGATCATCCACGACCTTGCAGGTAAGCGGCACGGCGAGTTCTGCCAGACGGTCCTGTAGTTTGCCGTAGGTTTCTTTTTTGCCGATGTCCGTTCTAACAACGCCGAGTATCGGACCAGCGTCGAGTTTCGGTTCAATTCGAAAGATCGTAATGCCGGTTTCTGTTTCGCCGTTAATAATTGCGAACTGAATCGGAGCAGCGCCTCGATATTTTGGAAGCAACGAAGCGTGCACATTGATCGCTCCGATCTTCGGAATGCTCAACAACTCGGCCGACAGAATCTGGCCGTACGCCGCGGTTACAAACAGGTCAGCGTTGAATTCACGCAAACGCCCCAGCGATTCAGGGTCGTTTGCCTTAACCGGTTGAAATACTGGAGTCTCGTACTCGTTCGCCAGTTCCTTCATCAGGTTGACGTGTTTGTGATGCCCCCGCCCGGTGCGGTCAGGCTGAGTGACCAGTCCGACAATCTCGTGCGAGGTTTCATAAAGCCCCTGGAACGTCGATAAAGCAAACGATCCCGTTCCCAGCATAACAAGACGCAATGACACGCAACGTTTCCTTCATAACACGAATTCGAGGGAGATGTAATTTTCAAACGGCCGGGTAGACGATCCTGAACTGCTGTTACCGATCTTCCGGATCACCTGCTTTACGGCGGATCCGAATGTCGTCCAGTTGAGTGTAAGTCAGAAGCAACGCCCCTTCGGACGCACAATAGTCGAACAGTCGCCCCGTCGCTTCTTCTTCACTCGGCCACGGGTAACAGAAGACGACGTCGAATTCGTCCGGCCCAATTTGTAACTCGTCGTAAGCGTCGTTGCCTTCGACATCCCAGACGAAGCCCTCGCGATCCTGATCTCCACCAGAAGCTTCATCGGCACCTTCCGGAATGTAGCTGCCTTCAGCAAACTCGACGTCCAGATAATGAGCATCTGCCAGATCGCGAGCTGCGTCGACCAGCGTTTCTTCAATCTCGATGCCGCACGCATCAAATCCGAGCTGCGAAGCCAGTGAGGCGACCACTCCAAAACCACTGCCCCATTCGCAAAACAGTCGGCCTGGTGCGAGGTTCTGGTGAATCACCGTCTTGAGTGCGTAGTAAGCGACGACAAAGTCCGACGGCACAAAACTGCCGGGTCGGACTCGACTGTGATTGAGGTAGTCTTCCGTTCGAAGGTTTGCTTCGTGCAGAAATTTTTCGATCGAGTCGGGAATTCGCCCACGTTCAATCGTTATGTCGAGATCGATCAATGCCACAGAGAATGCTCCACCACCGCGTTGAAAGGCGACATTCTAAGAGGGGACAGACTCCGCAGGAAACCACCGGAAACACGACGACGAACTATCGCCTAGTCGCCTGGCAACTCCAGCCGAGCGGTCCTTGTTCGCCACCAGCATCCTCAAAGTAGAACGGCCGAAGGTGGTTGATTTCGAACAGCCCGCCAAGGTCAGATCGAATGTCCTTTTCAAAGAGGCCCGGTGGGCCATGCTCCCGTTTCTCGTTAGCGTTGCCGGTGAAAACAATTAGTTGCGAACCCGCCGCGGTCACTCGTTCAAGAGTTTGCAGAATCGCACAGACGGTAACGTCTCGACGAATGCAGTGAAAACAGCCTCGGTCAAAGACGAGCGGGAACAGTTCAGACGGTTGTTCGATCGAGCAAACGTCCCCGCAGAGCCAGGCAACATCGACACACGCTTTAGCGGCTTTTCGTTCGGCCTGTTCAATCGCCAGAGGCGAGAGATCGACCGCAGTGACTTCGAAGCCAAGCTCGGCAAGCAGGATTGCGTTGGTGCCTGTGCCACATCCGAGTTCCAGCACACGACACGGCTGAATACCTGACTCTTCGATGACGCGGCGAAGTTCTGCCGAAGGCAAGCCGCTGTCCCAGGGAGTGCTGCCGGTTTCGTATCGCTGATTCCAGTGCTGCGTTCGATCCATTTTCGCCCTCGTAACTCCACACGACCGAGTCAGTTGTTTGTTCTGCACGTCGCGAAGGTTTTCAGACGTGTCTGAATCTGCTCTGATACTTTGTCGTCGAACATTAATCGCAGATGATATGTCCGCGTCTTGTCGTCGCTCCGCTCCGTGCAGTGCGGACCTTACCCAACTATTTGCGCTGGATCAGCCGTTAATGCCCGACGATGAGGCCATCAATCAGAATTGCGATTCGGATAGCGGCCAGGACGACCGCTCCAGTGCCCAATCACATAGCTCATCGACAACTA
Source organism: uncultured Planctomyces sp. (assembly GCA_937904325.1). Lineage (GTDB taxonomy): Bacteria > Planctomycetota > Planctomycetia > Planctomycetales > Planctomycetaceae > JABMPE01. The sequence continues at coordinate 16,882 of CALGTK010000029.1, read as the reverse complement.
CTACGGACGACACTCAACCTGAAAATAAGACACGTCGAGTCGATGACGAGCTGAGAATGGGAATTCTGCTCGGAATTTGCGCCGCGGTCGGCTACTCCGGAGCCAATCTTGCCTTACGCCAACTGGCGATTCCGAACGATCCCGGTTGGGCAGTTTGGGTCACCGCGAACAAAGCAATCCCGGCTGCGTTGATCGCCTGGTTCATGATCTTCGTCCAGTGGTCAAGAGGCGAACCGGGACTTCCGCCTGGGCGAATGATCTGGCGATTGATCCTTGTCGGGCTGATCATGCAGTACGCTGGAAACTTCATGTTTCAGTGGTCGCTGAGCATCGGCGGACTGGCCATCACCGTCCCGGTCTGTTTTTCGATGTTGATCATCGCAGGAGCCTGGATGTCGCGGCTTGTCTGTGGCGAAGAGATCACCCCGAAAACAATGGGGGCAATCGGAATCTTGATCGTCGCAGTGGGCGTGCTGAGCAGTGGAGCCGGCTCGGCAACAACATCAATGGGACATGCTGCTTCGTGGCAGACGACGGCGCTCGCGATCCTGTCCGCTGCGATATCAGGAATCGCGTACGGAGCAACCGGCGTCGTAGTGCGGCAACTCGTCACTGGTACGTTGACGATTCCGTCATCGCTGGTTGTCCTCAGTACAACCGGAGCTGTCACGATGACCGCTCACGCCTTCCTTATGGATGGCTCTGAAAAGCTCTTCAAACTATCTGAAGGCCACTGGCCGGCAATCATCGGCGCCGGAGTTATGAACGCCGCCGCTTTCTTCGCCGTTGCGGGTTCCTTGAAGAGAATTCCTGTGACATTTCTCAACATCCTGAATGCATCACAGAACGCCATGTGCGCGATCGGTGGCGTCCTGCTGTTTGCCGAACCGGTGACATCGCCACTCGTGACAGGCTGCGTACTGACAATGTTCGGGATCCTGCTGGTCGACCGCGGCAAACAGGCCAACTGATTCCTACAGGCGACGTTCCGAAACATCAGGCCTCGTTATCCGGTGGAGTTTCGATGGGAGCGGTGCCCGTTGCTGTCGGAGCTTCTGGTGCCCTGTGTCTCAGGCCAGTCCACGACAGAATCCAACGGCGTTCCGTCGTCAGATTGCCTCAGAAGAAAATAGCTGACCGTTGTTGCCGACCAGAAAAACGACGGGCCGAAGCCTACGTAAAGCAACGCCGGAATACATGTCCAAGCGAAGATCGCAAATTCCTGCATCGATCCAGAAAGGGAAATACAGGATTCGCCGGAAAGCGTCCGCTCCATTTGGTCCGCAACATCTCCGGCAGGACTGTTCAATAACGGAATCGCAAGACGAACATCCAGCATTTTTGAGTCTTCTTCTTGATCGACAACGTTAGCAGCGAGCGAGACCGTTAAACCAATCAATGTGGCGACAAGTATTCGGCTCGCCATAAAAACAGGCAAAGATGAAATCGCGAACACCGACGCTTGCCAGGGTCGGTCAAAAAGATATCCGAATGATCGACTGAGTCCGTCGAATCCGTCGCTATCTTCAGAACTGATGGCGGCAATCATGAGTGGCCATCCAATGATGAGCCCCAATAACAGTACCCCCATTAAGAAGCTGGTGAACAGGACAAAAAACCAACCCAGTCCCAGAACGACGCCATTAACCGAGGGCGCTAGCGAATCCAAATAACGCAGCAGCCAGTGAACCCCTAACAGGATTACTGCGGCGCTTAACGGGACGAGTGCAGCTACGAGATAGCCCGTAAATTGTCGACGTGAAAATACAAATGCAGCCCGTATTCCAATTCGCTTTCGACGAGCAAACTGTAAAGCGTTCATTCGACAGAGTGCCCCGCCGACGAGCGACCACACGATGAGCGCCCAAATGAATTGTGTCCACGCAAACGCTAACGTTGACCACGACTGACCTGTCTGAAAGATTACTCGCGCAGGTTCGATGAGTGTGCGAACGGGCGTGAGCAGTGCAAACGCTGCAGCATCCCACGACAGCCAGGAGTCGAACTGCTGACGGGCAGTGAAACCGGCACAACCCAGTAATCTCGCGACGGCAGAGGATTCGTTTCTGATTGCACCATGTATTAAGTCCTCACCTGGTGCAAACGGCAAGAACGCGATCAGCCAGTCGCCAGATACCAGAAGCACTAATGCCACACCGCCGAGCAACATCTTACGTGGATCAATCGCTAGCCCGGATGCGCGAAGCAGACGCAGTGCAGGGAACAACTCTTGCAGGTCAACCTGTGACGTTGCTGTCAGGTTGTCGTCGGTCTTTTTTGTTGGTGTCATGTCGCTCAACCAGAACGCGTCCATGTGTAGGTGTCGCGTAAAACAGATGTGGCCAATCGACGATCAATCGAGGCCAGGATGTGCGACTTTCGGCCAATATTCATCGAAGACGAAGTGTGGGCTGTTGTCGAGGTCGTGGCAGTTGTAGCAGAATGTTTGAGCCTGCTTCTGCGTTACTTTCACTAGTTTGCGAGCGGCTTCAATATCATCGTTCTCGATCAGTTCGATATGCTTGCTACCTGGGCCGTGGCAATTTTCGCACTGGTTGCCGAGCAGATGAGCGGACATTTTTTCGTTGATGTATCCTGAGTCGTATCGCAGGGCCTGCTGAGGATGCCAGCCAGTGACATGGCAGGAGAGACATTCGGGGTCAAACATTCGCGGAATTCCTCGACGACCTTTACGGAGACTGTCGAACGCTGAGGCATGTCCGGTTTCGCTCCATTTGGTGAACGCTTTGGTATGGCACTCGCCGCACTTTTCGGCACCAACGTATTTCGCGCCGCTGGGATGCTGCAGCGCTGGTTCAGTTTCGGCCAACTGCGAGTCCTTCAGCATCTCCTGGTAAAACTTCATGTGCTCGATCATGCGCGTGTCGTCTTTAAACCGTTTCCCGTCGAGCTTGACCAGGTCAAACTTGAACTGGTCACCCGTCGCGGCGGGATACCAGCCAACCAATCCTGCATGCTTTCCTTTGTGGCCGACGGTGACGAGTGTCGTCTCACCAATTTTCAGTGGATTATCGGTGAGCGGTTCTTCGATCGGGCCCGTACTGATGATCAACGGGATCTCGGGAAACTGCTTCGCAAGCTCTTGCGACGTTGCCAGCCGCGAGTGCGACAGCAGGACGATCAGATCGACCTTCTCAGCCTGCAATGCCGCGATCGCTTTTTTCAGCGGCTCGACAGGATCGAGCACCTGCACGGTATCAGGATCGAGATTGACGCTGCCATCGAGCAGTTTCGGATCGTAGATCGCGGACAGACCAATCTTCCGATCACCTGCCTGAACGATTCGATAATGCACCGGCGTGCCGAGCTCTGCCGTTCCGAACAGAACAACGTTGGCCGCCAGAAACGACAAGGATAACTCCGGATCGGAGTCGTGCGGCACATGTTGAGAAAGCAGCCAGCCGGCGCCCAACTGAAGTTCTTCCGTGCCGAGAGCCAACGCCCGATACTTCATGTCCTTTAACGCGGCGAGCAACGTTTGGAATTTGAACTGACTTTGCTGCCGGACTCGCTTCATCGTTCCGCCGAGATCGACAGGAATCGTCGGCCACTTGCGTTCTTCAAGTTGCCGCAAGAGTTCTGCTCGACGAGACACTCCACCGTATTGCGGATCTGAACAGCCGCATGGTTCGAAGTAGCCGTGCATCTGGCCCGTCGCCGCGAAGATCGCTGCCGGAGTTTCCCAACCATCGCAATACGGCCCGAAAGCCGGGTTGGAGTTCTCAGACGAATGGTCATCACCGGACGCTGCTTCGCCGTCGTACTCTTCGGCCGAATCGGCCCCAACCAGCTCAGTATCAACTGATGAGGGCTCGATGTTAGCGGTCTCAGAAACAGCATCATTGGATGGATATACCGGGCTTGTGCCTGTGCCACCTTGCTCGGCTTTATCGGAACATCCCGTGAAACAGATCCCAAGAACGATCGCTGCAGAAAGTCCGATCCATGAACTCGCGCGCATGATTATCCCTCGACGACGAACGTGGCTTTCAGGTTAAGACTCTCTGCATCAGGGTGATTCGTCCGCAACTTCAACGTTGCAGGATTGGCCATCGTCCTGAAGACCGCAGGCAGTCCTGCTGGAAACTTCAGCAGCAGACGATATCGACGAATTTCACCGTCGCCAGGCGCAGGTTCCAGTTCGACTTTTATCCAGCTTGGATCGGCGACAACCTCCTTCAGCTTCAACTCGTCATCGAAGCCGCGGCAGATAACCAGCAACCCTGCAGTGTGGGCTTTCGAAGCCGAGATCGCACCAGCATCAATCAACATTCTCCCGTGGCGGTAGATCGTGCCTGGCAGCGGAAAGAGCTGAAACGGGCCTGGCCGAACTCCGCTGACTGCGATCGACAGCGTGGGCGTCTCTTCCATATTGGTGTGAATCGTCACCGGAATCGAAAACTGGCCAGCAGGAATCTGATTGTTCGCGTTCACAGTAATCCGAGCGCCCGCATTAACATCCGGAATTTTTGGCGGAGCATCTCCCCCGTGTGGGTCAGGCGGCTCGGCAGATTCATTTGTTAACTTTGCCTGAAGTGTAACCAGATCTTCGACACTTAAAGGATTAATCTCGAACTTCAGTCCCGGATGGCTGCACTCAATCTTCGTTACTTTCAGATTCTCAGATATCTGTGAGTAGACAAAACCATCCACTTTTGCATCACCGTCGACCTTCATCGAGCCGAGCGACCAGCGACCTTCTGGCCACACGGCAAGGTCGGCTCCGATGAACCCTTTGATAACCAGCGTTTGAATCGGGTTTGCCGGGTCGTTTGTGTGAATCTGTGCGGAGTGTTGAAATCCTGGCCCAGGCTGTTTGATTTCCCAGCTCAATTCGATCGTTGTCGACTCGCCAGGAGCCACCGTGTTCTGACCAAGTTCTCCCAATGTGCATTGGCAGGTTGTGCGTCCTGTCTTGAGTTTAAGCGGTGCTTCCCCGTTGTTGGTGACGACAAACTTATAGGCTCCCTTGGAGTACCTTGGGCGAGTGCCGAAATCAAACCTGGTCTCTTCGAAATTCACCTTTGGGTGCGGGCCGGTTTCCGCCGGTTTCGGAAAATCCGGCTGATCTTCGATCTTCAGCGTCGGTGGCTGCCCTGACACGACAACAGATTTGACGAGGCTCTGTGTCAACCAGACAACCCCCATGATCGAAAGGACCAATGAGAGGATTGCGACGGCTACAGGTCCAGGACGCATGGTGAACTCCGTTGAATCATACCGGTTTGCCGAATACCGTCAGCCGGGCGACTCATTTTTAAATACTCGAAACGAATCTTGATAAGTATGGTCAATCGACCAATAAACAAAGCTGGATTCCGCGTAGAAGTAAGGCGGCACATTATACGGGCTGCGGAAGATTGAGATAACTCATAATTTCCGTATCGGGTACGCCTTTCGAATACTGAATTTGAGAATCCGGGTGCAGGATAAAATACCGGTTACGTCCGCACTGGCAATTTCGCTGGCTAATCAATCGTCCAACGGAATAATCGGTGCGTCATACGAACTGTCATTCGGCTCAGCAGTCCCGTCAACGCCTGCTTCGTAGTCGTCGTCCATGTTTAACGGTTCGGGCAGATCGAATCCCGAATCGTCGCCCAACTGTAGTGCAGGATTGGAATCAGAATCGCTGTTTCGACGAACTTCTCCAACACTGTCATCAGCCGCAGCCTGAATGGCTTCCGGTGAAATTCGCGGCAGCCGAGGTGCTGAAGCCTCGACCATGAAGCTGTCATCTTCATCGGGAATCGCAACGGGAACGGCCTGTCCAGCGTCAACCTGCTTAGGTCTGCTGCGTGGCGAAGTGGCTTGCCCTGCGCTTTTCTGGTTCTGCGATCTTACATGTGGCACTTCGGCGTTTGGCGGTTCGCTCTGGCCATTCTTCTTTTCCACTCTAACCAGATTGTATCGCACGTCTGCAATTGAAAGCTCATCACCGACTTGGAGTTGCGACTCTCTTTCGACCCGTTGGCTGTTAAGCCAGACTCCGTTCGTACTGCCCAGATCCCGTACAATGATAGTGTTTTCAATGCATGCCAGCAGGCAGTGAGTTCGTGACACCTTGCGACTTTGCTTCAGGATCACGTCGCAGTCCGGATTTCGACCGATCAGCAGGACAGGTTTGTCCAGCTTAATGGCCTTTCCAGATGAGACGGGTACCAGTCGCACAGGCATACAGACAGACTCTCTCCAGATACAGATCGACGGATCTTATCACCGCTCGACAACAACGGAAACAACAGGCATCGATCGTATCCAATACAGAACGCTTGCGAAAAGAGTAAACCTGCTGCGCCAAAGATTCATTGCGAGGCGAATCTGGACAATTCGATGCAGTCGGATCGCGGCGAGTCCGATGAGTGCGGATTATTCCGCAGATTCCAGTCAGTCCGGCCCGACCAATGCCGTCACTGTGGGCGGAGTTTGCGGCGTGCAGACTGCGTAGTCGAAACTTGAGTACTGCTTTCCGGCTGCGAAACGCACGCATCCATCTGTGATCGATCTAAGCTGCGCGGGCAACATCCGTGTTGCTGATGCTGGACGACGTCTGGCAACAGTCCGCTGGCAGTCGCCGCGAAGCGTTCATAGCCAGAACGTCCCATTCAAACGGAGACAACCGCTTGTTGGGAATCTTCAGCGAGACCGCAAACTGTCCAGCTCTACGATAGAATTTCAGCCTGCTCTGGCTGGTGAAGGTGCAAATTGAACTTCGCCCGGGAAACATGTTGAGCTGCCTGAGACAACACTGCCGAGGATGCGTCGTCTCCGTGTCCTCGGCCGGACAGCTTCCCCCAAGTTGCACGAGCACGCCGCCCGGCTGAACGCAGGCCAAACGGCTGGCCAGTTCCATCATGTAAGGTCTTGAGAACACACTTTCGCAGTTATTCGTTGCCGCAGCCCGAACAACCACAAGGTCAAAGCCGGAATCCGACTGATCGAACTGCTCACGCGGCAGATTGCCTTCGCAACAATCTGCTTCTGGAATCATTTCCTGCAGCAGGTCGGCATTTTCTTCATCGGTGCAGGTGACCAGCAGCCCAAGGTTCGTCAACCCTTGAATCAGCTCAGCGTGCGGCACGCCACATAGGAGGACACGAGAGCCTGGTCCGATCCCAGGCCGTTTAGCGAGGTATCGTACAATTTCGGTGACCACTGGTGCCGACACTTGCTGTTTCTGATCCCACGAACTGTCCACTGCGTCTCCATGCGTTTCTGATAAGCTTTCCTGGACGCCCGACCCAACCTGGATCAAGCCCTCATACGCGTCGAACTGCGTCGCCTCGGATTCGAGCATGACATCCGACTGCAGAATCAAAAGTCCGGTCGCTGACAATTGCTGTGGAATTTCGAAGGAGAAGTATCGGTCGGGAGAACTCTCAGCCGTTTACCGGTAATCTACGGCCGTCCCGAAAAGAGCGTCAATATGGGCTCGCCTCAGATCGAGCACTAACTTAAGCCGATACAAACAGAAGCCTTCCTTCGGGCGAAGGCTCCATAAGGAAACGGAACCTTGGCTGGGCAAAAGTCGCAAAAAGAACAGACTGAATCCGAAGCTCCTTCGTTTGAAGGGGCGATCGTCCAATTGCAGAGCATCGTCGCGCAGCTTGAAGATGGATCGCTACCTTTGGAAGAATCCATGGAGCAGTTCGAGCGGGGAATTTCCCTGCTCAGAAACTGTTACCAGGTGCTTGAAAAATCCGAGCAGCGGATCGAAGTACTAACCAGCGTCGCTGAAGACGGCACTGTCGAAACAGAAGCCTTTGATGCTTCGGCGACGTTCGATTCTCCTGCGACTGCATCGAATTCTGGACACTCGGACAAACCGGCCAGCACAGCCAAAACAACAACAGCTCGACGCGGGCCGACGACCGACGAATCACTGTTCTGAACATCCCCGAAACTATTCAACGGCCACCGCCCCTGTCGGCCCAGGTAAGACGTTTTTATGCCCATCTCGGAATCTCAATTCGCAGCTCTTAAACAAGGTGCAGTCGACGCGTCGCGACACGCTTGGTGTCCGTACAGCAAATTCGCTGTGGGAGCAGCCCTGCTTGCCACAGACGGCCAGATTTTTGCCGGATGCAATGTCGAGAATGCCTCTCACGGATTAACTATCTGCGCTGAACGGAACGCGGTCGGTCAAGCGATCAGTGCTGGCTGTCGTGACTTCACCACACTGCTGATTTTTACCGCGACGGACAAACCGACCGCTCCGTGCGGTGCGTGTCGCCAGGTCGTCACGGAGTTCGCACCGGACATCGAAGTCATCAGCGTTTGCGACGGACCAGAGAACATTCAAGTTTCCATGCGGGACTTGCTGCCTCGCAGTTTCGGCCCGCACAACCTTGATGACGCTCCGAAGCCCGACCAGACTTCCGCACTCGACAACTAAGGTCACGTCCTACGAAATCGCTCAACCTGACAGGTCTGCTAATGGCGAGCCGAAGCTCGCTGGAAACTGAACCCTCGCTATGAATCCCCGCAACCAGCCCGCAGACTCTCCTTGGAAAAGCACTCAGAAACCGAATTCAAAGAAGGAAAGTATCGAGGTCAATGGCTCGGTAATTTCCGTTGGACAGGAAGTCGAGCTGTCCATCCAGTCGATGACTCTGGAAGGCCAGTCATTGGCTCGGCTGGATGGCTACGTCGTGTTTGTTTCCGGCGGAATTCCAGGCGAAACGGTGCGAGCAAAGATTGTCACCGTTGGCAAGAAGTTTAGTCGTGCGCGGGTCATCAAGGTCGTCAAGGCGGCAGAAACGCGAGTGACTCCGAAGTGCCGGCACTTCGGAAGGTGCGGCGGGTGCATCTGGCAACATATCGATTACGGTGAGCAACTCCACTGGAAAGAAGAACTGCTTCGCGCAACGCTCGAACACAAGCTTCCCGGAGTCGGGCTTCCGATTCAACCGCTGATCGGCATTCCGGAGCCGTGGGGAACCCGGAACAAGATTCACTACTCCGTCGTTAACTTCGGACGCGGACGCACGACCAACCTGCACCTGTGTCATCATAAAGAGCACAGCACAGAAGTGGAGCAGATTCACGAGTGCCCAGTGCATCACCCCGCTGGTGACAAAATTGCCCGGCAGGCCTTTGAATGGCTGTGCAAACGCAATGTTCCGGGAGCGAACGAAGAGTCCACCGTGCCTGGACTGAAAAGCGTTCTCGTGCGTACGGCTGGGAACGGCGAGCAATCCCACATCGTGCTTGTGGTAACTGCCGATCAGATTCCTGAACTTCGAGGTGTCGAGAAAGCCTTTCTCAACATCCCCGGTGTGGCAGGAGTCCATCTCAACATTCAGATGGACCCTGGGAGCACTTACATCGGCCGCGAAACTCGCTGCCTGGCTGGCGAGCCGCGACTGGTCGAATCGGTGGGTGGTGTAGAATTTCACGTTTCGCCGGACGCTTTTTTTCAGACCAGCGCTTACTGCGCGAGTCAGCTTCTAAAGCTCGTGCAGAAGCATGTCCCTGATGCGAAGGACAGTTCAATTCTCGATCTGTATTCGGGAGTCGGTCTGTTCTCGATTCCGCTGGCGGTAGCAGGGCATCGAGTCACCGCCGTTGAAGAAAATCCCAAAGCCGTCGCCGATGGAATGGCGACTCTGCGTGAAAATGAAATTCCTCGCTGTCGCTTTGTACAGAGTCGCGTGCAAGGTTTTCTCAAAGGCGTACCCCGCTCGCTGAAGTTTCAGACGGTGATTCTTGATCCGCCGCGCGATGGGTGTCCGGACTGGGTGGTCAAGATCCTTGCTAGAGGATTACGGCCTCGCCGCATCATCAACGTTTCGTGTAATCCGCAGGCGCTGGCGAGCGACCTGGAAGTCCTCACACAGTCGGGATATCGAATCGTTGAAATTCAGCCGGTCGACATGTTCCCGCACACCGCCCACATCGAAACCGTCACATTGCTCGAACGAGTTACGCAGCCACAAGGGAAACATTCTGGCAAACACAGCGGCCGTAAGCGGGGCGGAAGAAGTACGGTCGAACGAAAAGGGAATGGCAAGTCACCCAGGCCTAAGACGAAATCGACCGGCCAGAACCTTATCCGAAAGAAAAAAATGTAGAGGAACACTAAGTAGAGTTGCGTTTACAGGCTGGAACAAGCTCCGCACTCTGCGATTCCTAAGTCATCCCCTCACGAACACACTCCTACGGAGTTGTGTCGAGGATCTCGATCGCCGCTTCCGTCGCAACGGCATCGTTAAGCTGATCAGATCGAACTTCTGCTCGAATCTTTGGCTGTCCAGCATTCTGAGATCGCAGAATCACCTGGAAATCGACACTCGCTCCTTCGCCGATTTCCGGAATCGTCGCAAAGCCCACGGTTCGGCCACCGACTGCAGCTTTCGGAGGCAGGTTGCGAACTGGGCCGCGAGCGGACACGAAATCAACTCCGGTCGGCAGAACCAGCGAGAACTGAACATTGCTGTCCGGGCCAGTGCCTTTGTTGACGAGTGAGAAGTCGACCACAAGGTCTTCACCCGGTAGCACCGTGGCGGGTGCGTTTTCGAGTGTTAATCGCAACGCCGCGATCCCGCTGGCTTCGACGAGCGAATCAGTTTGCTCCATCGGCTGATCTGGCTGAATCAGTTGCACTCGACTGCGGTGTACTCCGTAAGTTCTCGGAATCACCGTCGTAGACAGCGTCACCGTTTCGTTCGGCTGAACGGCAGGTAGATTCCAGCGGATCGAGTTCGACGCCTTGGTGAAGGAACCGTCGTCTGACGCCGAAACGAACGCAAGTTCCTGAGGCAGGATCACGTTGACTGCAGCACCAACGATCGGCTGAGTGGATTCGTTGGTGACGGTAAATTCGTGACTCGTCTTCTGAGCAACCGGTTGAGGCCGCGACGATGGCGACTGAATAGTCAGCCCTTTTGCGTCGACGACTTCCACGACCGCTGCAGTTTCGACTTTCGAATCTTTACCAGACTTAACAATCGCTCGATTAACGTGCTGCCCGGGTTTCACTGCGGTTAATTCAAGATCGATGTCAATCGCTTTTCCGGCGGGCAGATCACCAATTTCATAGGTGACATCTTTCCCTGCGGGATGTTCAAAACCGATCGGCACGATGTCCTGCAAACTGACATCCCGAGCATCAACGCTGCCTTCGTTGGCAACTCGGAATTGAAACAGAACGTTTTCGCCAACCTTTGCTGTTTCACGATTCTTAACTTCCAGCTTGATCTCCGGCTTCGCAGCTTGTTTTACCGACGTGCTGGTCGACACTTCAGCGACGAAGTTAACAGTCGCCACACTACCGATTTCACCTTCTTCCAAGGGGACAACTTTGATCAGAAATTTCTGGGCCGATTTGGCCGGTAAACGTCCAAGTCGCCACAAAATCTTCGAACCGATCAGCTCGGCTTGTGGAATCGTTCCGACCAGTTTGCAACCGGTTGGTATCCGATCTTCGACGATCACTTCTGATGCATTCGTCTCACCGTTGTTTGAAATTTCTATCGAGTAAATCAAAGGGTCGCCAATCATCGCTTCGGCAGGAGCGACTTTACGAATCGTTACGTCCGGGTTTGCAGCGAATGCTGAATTCACAGCTGGCTCAGCCGCCACGACGACCGGGTCGGGCTCTTCTATCAGAGCAGGCTCTGGCTCAACGGGAACGGCAACCAGCTCAGGTTCGGCAATCGCAGGAAAGGGCTCAGCAAGCGGCTCCTCAAGGGCTGGGAGTTCGATCGACAGTTCAGGCTCCGGTTGCACTTCGGCAAACGGTTCTAAGGTCGCTGGCTCATCAAGCTCAGGTAGATCGATTGTGGGCCGCGGCTCAGCAGTATCCGGCAGCGTGTCTGCAAACGGGTCGGGACCAAATTCTGTCACCAACACAGGTGCTGGCTCTTCCGCAGGGAATGGCTCCTCCGCAGGAAATGGCTCCTCCGCAGCAACCGGCAGAATGCCACTTGGAAACGGTTCAGGTTCGATCGCCGCTTCCGCCACGTTCTGCAGCCTGGCGGCCATGAGCATGCCATCAATCCTCGCAACCAGGTTCGCAGGCGTTTCTTCCAACGGTCCCCAGGCAACGTCAAACACGCCAGCAGCCACCGCTTTGTCACGCGCAAACAGAAGCTCCGAAGCGTCGATCGCCTCATAAGACTTCAGCATCAACTCCAGAGCTAACTCGCGCGGATCGGGACCGTCGTCAACCGGTGGGGCAGCGAACGGCTCTGGCCCAAGGTCGACCGGATTAAACGACGTAATTTCTTCGCTGCCAAATGATTTCCCTGAATCATCAGGGAACGGATCACTGGCGGCCAGATTCGGCTCACCGAGTTCCGGGAGCTCAGGAAAAGCCGAGCGTTCTACCTCAACCTCGGCGACGGGAAACGGGTCGACCAGCTCCGGCTGACGAGTGTCATTGGCAAATGGATCAATGATCGAATCGTCGATGACAATCGTCTCATTCTGAACCACATCCGGTTCCCACTGATCATCAGAATCCGGCCATTTAACATTGGTTGGAGCGGGATCGCCGAGGTCGACGGTCGTGTCCGTCGCCGGAACTCCAGAAACAGCAACCTGTTGACCATTCTGAAGCCCGTTCTGAGCCATTAGAGCGATCAGAAAACAAATACCGACGACACCGGCCAGTGAAACAATCTTCCAGATATTCTGCATGGGAATCCTTTCCCGACAAACTGTTCACCCTGACCGGTCCCCGATCATCCAGGCAAACTCCCCCCAATTTGGCCGAAGAGCCAACACACCGCGCCCTTCGGTCCTGAAGCTGAGTGATAGCAAAAGCTACAAAATGCCGAAAGACCGTAATTTTTGCAGGAGAGCAGCACATATCGTCGACCATGTTTCGTACCTGCTTCTAAAAGCTCAGACGGATCGTAAACAACAAGCGGTCGGCCTGGGACTGGCTAGACCTCGCCAATTGTCGCTTTTTTTCGCCAAAGGCGACCCTCATCGTCCCAGCAAGTGCTTGCCAAGAAACTCGAAACCTTGCCGGTTTACCTCTTCAATAACTTTTGGATCACCACCGCTCAGGCCGTGTTCGCCGTTCGGCACAGTCAGCATGACGTGCGGGACTGAGTGCTTCTTGAACTCGTCAGCCATCATTGTCGATAGGACGTAGGGTACATCTGTGTCGGCCGTCCCGTGGATCATCGCGGTTGGTGGATAATCGCCGGTGACATTTTTGACAGCCATATAGGGGTAGAACTTTTCCGGATTCTTGTGAGGGTCCCAGCCGCTGATGACATTCGGAAAAAGCCCCGTCTGGCGCGAGTACTGATAGAAGACGCCGCCGTTGCCTTTGCGATCCCGCGAGTCTGAAATCACTGTCCCGTCGATCTGATTCCATGCCTCTTCTTTGCTGATTTTTCGTGGATTGTGTCGTGGATGGGGACTCGGTTTGCTGTACCAATCGCCGACCAGGTCACCGTATCCCCAAAAGGAAAGCAGCACCTGCACGCGAGGTTTCACTCGATACCCCGCCGTCATCGTCATGTAACCGCCGGCCGAGCCACCTGTCACAGCGACACGTGTCGCATCGAGATGAAACTGCTTTGATCCCTTTCCGCGAATCCATCGAAATGCGTCTTCCAGGTCTTCGATAATGGCCGGCACCTTCGTTTCCGGAGCGAGTCGGTAGTCAATCGAAACCAAAGCGCAACCATTTTCCTTCGCCCATTGCTTGACTCGTCCACTGATTCCCTCGCGATGCCCCATGATTAATGCCCCGCCATGAATCCACACGACCACTGGCAGCACTTTTTTGTTTAGCGGACGATAGACGTCAGTATGAATTTTGAGGTCACCCACTCGTTTATAGATGGCAGTCGTCTTTTTGAAATCATGCTGAGCAAAACAGACCGATTGCGCAGCTGTCGCTAAAAGAACGAAAACGGTTGTTAAAGAGTGTTCCATGCCGGTCTCCTTAAAAGAGTTCACGGGAAAGCTGACCGTAAGGCTGAATTCGCTGAACGGTAATCAAGCAGACGATCGAGCCTACGACTGGTTAATCCATCACGATCAGATCTGGATGCTTCATTGTATTCGTAGGTGTAATTATGATTTGCTTCATGCCTGTCTATTTAGTTTGCTGTAGTTCGCTCATGCACTGTCCGATAGTTATCGCTTATGAAATTTCGATTCCGCCTGACGCAGCTGATGATCAACCTGTCAATCGTCGGCGTACTCACCATCGCTTTTGCTGCATTGGCGTATTTCGCAGCTGCGTACACCGTGAACGATCTCTCGCAGCAGGTGCTTGAACAATCGTTAATGCGAGTCGATCGCCGAGCACGTGTACTTCTGGAAACCGTCGAAAATCAGACAGAAGTCAGTCTGAAGCTGTTCGGCCGGCCAGAAATGACCGCTGCTGATTTTCCCGAGTTGGCACATCTGCTGACTTCATTGCTTGGTTCGGGAAATAAATCGGCTTCTATCACCATCGGATTGGAAGAAACTGGTGAGTGCCTTCACGTTTTTCGGCACTCGGAGGGAACGTTCGGTGTCTGCGAACTTCGCCAAAGGCCCGAAGACGACGGGCTGAACCTGAATCAATACCCCGTGTCACGGTATCCGGACGGGCCGTTCGATGTAACGGAAAACTGGGACGCATATGACATCCGCGAGCGCCCCTGGTATACCGAAGCGAAAAAGGCTGGAACGGCCGTTTGGACAGAATCATACCCGTGGATTCCCGATTTAGATGGCACAGTCTTATTTCCGGATTTAGACGGCTCAGTCTTCTATGGAATTACCTATGCTGCTCCCGTTTTCAACGATGGCCAACTAGTTGCGGTAGTGTCGACCGATCTCGCGTTGAACCAACTCTCCGATTACCTCAAATCCCTTGACATCGGCGAACGCGGATATGCCTTTATCATCGAACGGCGACGCGACCGCAGTGAGCACATAATCGCTCACCCAAAGTCTCAGTTGCTCGTCAGCCAGAGCACTCAGACGAAGGAGCAGCAACTCGCGCAGGTCCCGCAGTTTTTCGACGAACGTGTGCGAAAGTTCGTTGAACGGATTGAGGAAGATCATACTCGACCATCTTCTGTGGTGAGTGGCCCTGTTCCAGTTCGAATCCGCGACGAAGACGAACTCTGGCTGGGTCAGCATATGTGCCATTCAGACGGGGAAGCTCCGCCGGACTGGGTCATTTGCACGCTTCTTCCGGAAGACGAAGTCATGGGTCGAATCCATCAACATACCGCTGTTGCCGTCGTGATATTTCTTGCTGTGGTGAGCATCGTCGTTGCATTCAGCTATTACTTCGCTTCTCAGGTCTCACTGCCGCTGGAAGCGATGGCTCAAGAAGCGATATCAATCGGCAAACTTAAGCTGGACGCCAACGATCCACCGGACTCGATCGTTTATGAAGTGGATCTATTGAGCCGATCACTGGAATCGATGAAGACGGGACTCCGATCTTTTCGAAAGTACGTTCCGTCAGACCTGGTCGAATCTCTAATGGGCTCAGGGCAAGAAGCTGCGTTCGGAGGCGAGTTGCGTGAGATCACGATTTTCTTTTCGGACATCGCCGGATTCACGACTATCACCGAAAAGTTACCGCCGAACGAAATTGTCGAACTGATGCGTGAGTACCTCAGCGCGATGAGCGACGAAGTCGCCAACGCTGGCGGGACCGTCGACAAGTACATTGGTGATGCCGTCATGGCATTCTGGAGTGCGTCACAGAACACTCCAATACACGCGCGGGCGGCGTGTCAAGCAGCGCTTGCTTCGCAGAAAAAATTGCGAGAGCTGCACGACAAATGGACATCTGAAGGGCGAGTGACTTTCGATATGCGAATTGGCATTCATACGGGCGACGCAGTAGTGGGCAACTTTGGCAGCGAGCGAAGACTCAACTACACCGTGATTGGCGACGCAGTTAACCTGGCCAGTCGACTCGAAGGCCTCAACAAGCAATACTCAACAGCCATCATGATCAGTGAGCACACTTACCAGGCTGCCAATGGTGTGCTGGCTCGACCAATTGATCTCGTATCGGTCAAAGGAAAGTCCGAAGCCGTACTGGTCTACGAACTGCTCGCGATGGACGACTCCGATTCAGAATTGGCCGAACTCGTCAACCTTCACAAATCAGCCATGGAAAAGTACTGCAAACAGGATTGGTCCGCAGCCTTAGCCATCTTCGAGCAGGTTCTGAAAATGCGTCCCGACGACCCGCCAGCCAGTCAATTGGTTAAGCGATGTCGTCAGTATCAGGCAACTCCGCCGGAATCGAATTGGGACGGCGTTTTTCGAATGCAAACAAAGTGACGAAGCCGGAATCACGAAATCGTTACGAGATCAATCGATGCTTTCTCCGCAACATACCTGACTCCTGTAAACGCTCTGCTGTTGCAGTAAGACTCGCAGCCATCTGCTGAACAGCTCCCGATTTCCGCACTCCCTCCTACCATCCGCGTTCGAATCTATCCAGACTCGCTCTTAGCCCGACGGACGATCGATCGCGGTCAATTTTCAAGGCACTATCTGAAAAGTTCCATCCAGAGGCAGAGCCATGAAACGACTGACATCGGCATTTGACAGCGAATCAGTATGGTCTTCGGGAAGTTCTTCACCCGCCTGTTAAACATAGACTCTCTGGAAGGCACAGCGTGTGCCTGTGCCTCAGCACAACAAAAACAATTAACCTGGCTATCGGATACTGGTCACTTCACGATTCCAGGAGCGACATCAGGTAATATCAGCCGTCCAAAACCCGTTGCAGATGTCGATGCCAACATGGCAATCACTAACACTTGAAATAAGAACCATTTGCAAAAAACGACAACTGATACAACGAAAGTAACCTTCCACGAACGCAGCTTATGTCAGCGCATAGAAAAAGGCCGTGTCGCGTTGTTAC
>CALGTK010000028.1 GCA_937904325.1 uncultured Planctomyces sp. | reverse complement strand
TTTTGAAATTCGACTACACATCATCCACGAGTTGGTATTGACCAATTTTGGGCGTTCGGCCTGTAATTCACTTTTCAGCATTCGCTGACAACGGGATTGCTGCGCGCAGATCCGGCGTTTCAAAAAACGAGCAAGGCCGTCCGTGACACTTTTTGACCGACATCTTCTGAAACGATTCTGGCATGTTTTTGCCATCGGATTTGTCGCGACGTACGGCTTATACGTCGTCTTCGATGCGTTTTCGAATGCTGACGAATTTCAGTCCGGAGCAGCCAAAGAAACAACTGCCACCGTCCTGCTGAAAATGGCAACGCACTATTTCTTTCAGGTGTTTCCGTTCTTCGACATGGTCGGGCCAATTCTGACTGTCCTGGCTGTCGTGGGCGTCTTTGCGTTGCTGCAAAGGTCTCGTGAGATCTATCCAGTGTTATCGGCCGGAGTTCCAACCTGGCGACTGGCGATTCCGATTATCGTCGGAACATTGACGATTGAGCTTAGTCTGGCCGTAAATCAGGAAGTCATCATCCCCAACATTGCCGAAAGGCTTCAGGCCAACCGCGGCGACGATGGTGCAGCCACGCACGACGTTCAGCCGGCGCGGGACTACGTGACGAACATTGAAATCTCAGGCGACCGGCTTCGGATTGCTGAGCGAAAAGTCTTCAACGCGAGGTTTCTACTGCCGGTTCCCTTGCAGGTTATTGAACCAACAACACTGAAAACCAAAGAGGCCATTCAAATTCCGGCAAGCAAGTCCAGGCCAGCCGGTTGGCTACTTCGAGAGCCAAAGCCCGCATTTGATGAACTAACGCTGACAGCCGAAGGCGGACGAAGAATTCTTAAAGCTCCATCAAGCGGCGATATGTTTGTCGTGACCGATGTTACGATCGATCAGCTTCACAATCGCACGCGCAGCTTCAAGTACTTGTCTACTTCACAATTAATCCATCGCATTCGAAATCCGGCCTACGGAATGGTCACAATCAGAAGCCAGTCAGTACATTTGCACGAACGGCTCGGACGACCGTTTCTAATTCTAAGTTCAGTGCTGATTGCAATTCCGCTGACGCTTCGTCGTGAAAGTCACAGTTTACTACTCAACATCGCTGCCTGCACGACGGTGCTTGGAATGTTGTTCCTCTTCACGCAGTTCAGTATTCACATGGGCCGCTTGAACGTCGTCGATATCGAACTGGCCGCATGGATCCCGATCGTCGTCTGCGGAACGTGTGCCGCCTGGCTGTCTGGCCTTGTACAGACTTAGTCCAGAACATCAGCCACGCGACGTGTAACCAGTGTCAAGCTGGATCAGTTGGCACGAGTACTCTGCCTTAAGGGGTTTCCAGCCGGTACAGTCGCTCTTCGAGACTTCGAGTCTGGGTGCGAGCTTCATCAATTTCCTTTTGCAGTTTCTTCAGAGCTGCGGTGTCCGAAGCTGGCGTGGAGATCCGGTCAATCGCGGCTTTGATGCTGGTTCGAGTCCAGTCGTTGGGTTCGGCTTTAGTCAGTTCCTGAAGCCGTGTTCTGGCTGAGGTGGCTCGGTTGCCGAGACTACCCAAGGCAGCGGCGATGGAGCCACGCATTCGAGGGCCGGATGTATCCAGCAGATCGAGCAGGTGTTTAACGATCCGATCGGTTGCCGCTTCAGGAAGCAGGTTGTGATTGGCGAACTCGACGAGTTGCCGACAGGCTTCGGGTCTGCAGAGAGGCGGTTTGCCTGGCTTTGTCCAATCGAGCAACACGGCCTGAACTTCTGGATCGGATGATTTTCCAAGTTGCTGCAAAGCCGTCAGACGAATCGTTTCCCGGTGTGAAGGCTTTTCTAAAGCCGCGATCAGAAGGTCTACGGGCGGTTCGTCAAGAACCTTCGAAAACGATGACAGAACGGATGATTCCACAAAGTAACTGATGTCGCCTTCAGAATTTTTTACTCGTAAAGCGTCCTTTACGTTGGAGTCATGTTCAAAGTTCCCGAGTGCCGTTGCACACGCTCGACGAACTTTGGCGTTGCTCTGCGACAGGCCAGTAAGCAGCGCATCGCAAGCGATGTCGCCTTTGAGTTTACCGAGCGATTTGGCCGCTTCGGTGCGAACTCCGTAGAAGCTATCGTTGGCCAACGCGCCGGCAAGTAGCTGGCGGCTTTTGTCTGTACGAACAGTTGCGAAGTGCTCGGCCGCGCGAACTCTTGAAGGAACGGTTCCAACCGTTTGTTTCTTAAGCTGACTTTCCCACAAGGCGAGTGATTGTTTTTGTTCGATCTGGGCAAGCACCGCGAATTCTGGATCAACCTCGACAGTTTCGAGTGGCCCAGTCAGGGCGACGTATTCGGTGAATTCGCGTTCATTCATCAGGCGGTTGACGGCGTGTTGCGACTTCTCGGAGCCCTTCAACTGGACATCGATGCGGATTGGAATCTCAAAGATATCTTCTTTCTGAGTCTGTTTCACGTGGACCTTCAGCCTCTTTGACTGTGGCTGCCATTCTGTTTCGACGAGCAGCTTTGGGTTGCCGGGCCGTTCGGTCCAGTCGTGAAAGAACCGTTCCAGAGAAAGTCCGTAGAGTCGCTCGAAGGTCTTTCGCAGGTCAGACGTTTCTGCAGTTTGATATGACATGACTGTGCCGTAACGCTGCAGTCCTCGGAAAAAATCTTCGTCGCCCAACCGAGTCCTCAGCATATGTAGAACCCATGCTCCTTTGGGGTAAACTCGGTTGTCGAACATCGATCCCGGGTTGGGATAGTGCCGGTCAACGATCGGACGAGTCTGCGTCGATCCCGACCTTGCAGCGCGGCTGTCTTCCAGCATGTGCCAGTCTCGTTCGTCGCGACCGAAAGCGTGTTCTGCCCACAGCGACTCGCTGTATGTCGCGAAGCCTTCGTTGAGCCACAAGTGCGACCAGTCTTTGCAAGTGACCAGGTCGCCCCACCACTGATGAGCCAGTTCATGTGCGATCAACCAGTCCGGAGTGCTGTCGACGATGGCACGTTTGTCATGCAATGCTCGATGGTAAAGTGTCGTCGCACTCGTGTTCTCCATGCCACCGAATGTGAACTGCTCGACGACGACCTGGGCGTATTTGCTCCAGGGATACTCGATGCCAAACCGTTTACTGAAGAAATCGAGCATCGGCTTTGTGCGACCGAATGTTCGCTCGATATCGGCCTTACGGTTTTCAGGAACGTAGTAAGTAACCGGCTTGCCTCGCCATTCTTCGGTCGCCACGTTGAACTTGCCGGCGACCAGCGTCACCAGGTACGCGACGTGTTCTTTCTCCTGCTTCCAGTGAAACGTCGTGTGACCTTGAGCCGAATTCCTTCTCGAGATCAGCTTTCCGTTCGAAAGAACTTCAACGCCGCCCGAAACGCGAACATTCAACTCCGTCGATTGCCGCTCGTTGGAATTGTCGATGCACGGAAACCAGTGATGATTTGCCTGGGGTTCGCCCTGGCTCCAAACCATCAATGGAACATTCGGAGCCTGTTTCGTCGGTCCGAAGAAGTGAAGGCCTGTTTCAGGATCGGTGACTGAGTAATCAATCTCGACGAAGTACTTCCGGCCGGTCTCGACCATGCCTTCCGGAGCAGTGATGAAAAGTTCGTCGTCGCCGACTGCGAAGTCGACCGCAGTTGCCTGGCCACCGTCCCTGGCAAGTCGAACTGCTGAAACATCCAGAGCGTGAGCATCCAGTTCAATGACCGGCTCTCTCCCTGTTTCAAAGAAAGCAGGTAGTGGCGAGAAGTTTATGGTTGCGCGACCTCGTAAGTGCTTCTTCGGTAGATCAAGTTCGATGTCCAGACGAATGTGATGCACATCGATTCGGCGGCTCGCGGCCGTACGGAACGGCTCGTCGGCAGCTACCAGGGTCGCCATACAGCTAAGCAGAAGGAACAGAATGCCAGGACAAACGATTGGAACCGGACAGAGATGGCACGACGATTTACGACAGAATACCAACGGCGCAAAGTACTTCATTTTTCGCTCACATACGAAGTTGAACCAGTTTCGGATCGTTGCCTGCGAAGGCGACAACAGACAACCATACCGGCTGTGCCACTCGAGTCACATTGAGTCGAGAACGATCAGAGCGTAGCGAGAACCACGCTGTCTACCGGACGCACCGTTACACTTTGCAGATTGCTGGGACAGCAGCTTGCGTCTGAGACACAAAGCGGATGGGGCACTCTGTCTGAGCGGGACTGTCATGGCATTCGAGTTCTGCGACCAACATTGCAATCCGCAAAGATGATAGTACCGGGACAGCCAGGAATGCTTTACGGGCGGCTCCTGTGTTCTCCGTTAGACCAAACTGGAACGGCTATTGACCGCGGATACCTGCGGTAGAATCAGGTCGTCGCAAAAGAGATCGTGCGGGGGATCTCTCGGGATCATGCGAGCATGATTAAGCCAGACCCCGGAGCCATTCAAGGCGTCCCTCACCGAGTTGACAGCGAAGAAGCCGCAGCGATCGAGTCAAATTTGATCTGGCCACGTTTAATGATCGGCCCCGTCGGGTTGTCAGCTCAGGCTGCCCTCTCATTTTACTGGGCAGGTGGCGATGCAGGGTGGCAGATTCTCTGGATCGCTCTCAAAGTAAACGCGATTCAGCGGAGGCACATAACGTCACCGTTTACAGGGTCGTGGCGTACAACATTGCTTGCAAAAACCACGCGGCCCGCGGCTCCGGTCGAGCGGCTGTTTATCTGGTCATGTTTCCATTCTGAGGCATCAGATCACGACCTTGGTCAGTTCCACTTTCATCTCAGTGATCGAAGTTCAAACAACGCACGGACAGACAAACCTGGATCCATCTGGCCTGACACCGCCTCGTAAAGTCCATCTTTGCGTTTTTTAAGAAATAGTAAGTATTCGGGTTTGCTCGTCACACTCTGGCGTTTCTGTTTTAGTTCTCGCTGCTCGTCCTCTTCTCGATGCTGTTGCATCACGTCGATTGAGATGGGTTTCATGAAAAATGACACAAGACTCGGCCCGTCGTTGTAGGGACGGGTATGATCCGTGTACTTAAAATGAACCAGATGAATGCATCGTGAATCTTCACCTTTGAGTACGGAGCTTGCATGAAAGATTGTCTCAACACCCTCGAAACAATCTTTCTCAAAAACTTTTCCCGGCCATTCTTGCTTGGAAGCAGCAAAGCCCAGGGCATGGGCGATGACGACGAGGTCAGCTTCCTTGAAAAGACGATCGTAAGACCAATCTTCTACCTTCCGGGCCCACGTCGTTGACGGCGCAAGAAGGATACCAAGGATTGTCGCAGACCAGATTGCTTTCACAGGTTTCGTTCCTTCACGGTTGCTTAACTGAGCTAGATCACGTCCGGCATCACTGGTGTTACCAACAGCGACGTTGCTTTTAAATTCGGCATGGCCGGCAACTCCGGTGCATGCATTTGTTAGCTGGCCGTATTATTCTCAGCTGACTGCCTGGCATGGGCATCAGGCTTGCGGTGGGATACGAGGCGGTTATCAATAAAAATTCTGCAAATCACTTGCCAGGTGCCGCCTATATGACGCTCTAACTTCTTCACCGGCAGCATGTTCGTCCCTGATCTTGCCGTACATACGGCTACGAAAATCCTCGCCGTAAACCTCATCCTGCAGCTCGTCGTCTACAAACAATTACTGTTTGGCAAAGCTGTTTACTACTCGTATTGTGTGTCCTTTTCAGATGTACTCGTTGATCAGGTTTTCGATCAGCTCCTGGCGGCCGCTGCCGCTGGGGTCGGCTTCGCCCTTTGCGAGCATGTAGGTTTCCAGGTCGGCGAAGCTGACTTCTCCGGCTTCAATCTTTGCTCCGATACCGCTGTCCCACGAGCTGTAGCGATTGGTGACGATTTCGGCCAGGCGGCCTTCTTCGATGATCTTCGCGGCGATTTTGGCTCCACGAGCAAATGTGTCCATACCGCCGATGTGGGCATAGAAGAGGTCAATCGGCTCGAAGCTTTCCCGACGGACTTTCGCGTCGAAGTTGATGCCGCCAGGTGCCAGGCCGCCCTGCTTCAGGATGACCAGCATGCACTGCGTGGTCAGGTAGATGTCGGTCGGAAACTGGTCGGTGTCCCAGCCCAGCAGCAGGTCCCCGGTGTTGGCGTCGATGCTACCCAGATAGCCCTGCATCGATGAGTACTCCAGTTCGTGCATCATCGTGTGTCCAGCCAGCGTGGCGTGGTTGGTTTCGATGTTCAGCTTCACGACGTCTTCCAGACCGTATGAACGGATGAAGTTCAGACAGGCGGCGGCGTCGAAGTCGTACTGATGTTTGGTCGGCTCTTTCGGTTTTGGTTCGAAGAGGAACTGACCTGTGAAGCCGATCGACCTGGCGTGCTCATGAGCCATGTGCATGAAGCTGGCGAGGTGATCGAGTTCGCGTTTCATGTCGGTGTTGAAGAGATTGTGGTAACCCTCACGGCCGCCCCAGAAAACGTAGTTTTCGCCGCCGAGTTCGTGCGTGACTTCAATCGCCTTCTTCACCTGAGCGGCTCCGTAGGCAAATACGTCGGCGTTGCAACTGGTCGCAGCTCCGTGCATGAACCGCGGATTAGAGAACATGTTGGCCGTACCCCACAGCAGCTTGATGCCGGTTCGTTCCTGCTCGGCCTTCAACTTGGCGGCGACCTTGTCCAGGATTTCGTTCGTCTCTTTGAGGCTGGAGCCTTCCGGAGCGACGTCACGATCGTGCCAGCAGTAAAACGGAGCACCGAGCTTTTCGATGAATTCAAAAGCGACGTCGACTCGCTTCAGAGCCATGTCGACCGAGTCGGTTCCGTCTTCCCACGGACGATCCATCGTCGGAGCACCAAACGGATCAACTCCGGTACCACGGAAGGTGTGCCAGTAGCAGACACTGAACCGCAGCAGCTCTTCCATCGACTTTCCACAGAGCGTTTCGGAAGCATTGTAATACTTGTAGGCCAGAGGGTTTCTGCTGTCCTGGCCTTCAAATTCGATCTTCGAAACTTCAGGAAAGTACGACATAGTTTGGCTCTTTATGGATCGAGTTGTAAATGGAAGCGCAGGGCGTGAAGCCTCAACGCATTTCTGTTAAGCCGTGTCCCATATCTAACAAGGAATTTCGAAGGAAGAAGTTCTGTCGTCGTGCCACTTCAAATTACGAAATTCCTTGTTGGATATGGATTATTCAGGCGGCCACGCTTCATGCAGATCACCGGGTCCTGACAAACGCGGCCCGTAAACAAAGAGAGGGTGCACCGGCGGCTGAGACCGTTTTATCCCGACTGGGATGATGGGTCCCGATCCGTCGAAGCACCCCGCGAGCGGCACAGAGTACCGGGGAAAAACACGATTTAGAAGGAAACGGCTGGCGGCAAGCCGCTCAGAATCGGAGGACTCGTATGGGAGAGTCGTGGCCCGCTGCCGTACGATGTTCAGCTCAGGCGGAACTCGTTGTTTCCGGTCAGGATTGATTCAGCTAAAACAGATACAGAAATAAGTCTGTGTACAGATACGGAAGAAACGGAAAGGCAAACATTGTGATCGCAGCGGCAGTCGTCGTGCTGCTGGTTGCTGTTGGACTGTTCGTATTCCTCGGTCCAAAGGGCTCGGAGACGCCGGCGGAACCAGTTCGGGTCATGGAATCTGACGCCGAGGTTCTGACGAAGTTGTCGATCTCGGATGGCGGCGATGCTCTGGCCGCTGCATCAGCGAACGGGGACGTACTCGTGTGGCGGCTGCCGGGCAGACGTTTGAACGTCGTCGGAAAAGTGACTGACAGCCCGGCAACGATGCTGAACTGGTCTCCGGATGGGCTGCTGCTTTGTGGTGACAGCTCTGGCCTGTTGCGATCGTGGCAGCAGCCGGAGCTCGAAGAATCCACCATCAATAGCCCCCGGGTTGCCGTCACGGCCTGCGTATTTCGGCAGGAACCTGCCGACAAGCAATTGCTGCTGGGTCTGAGCGACGGGCGAATTGTGACGATCGATGCGTCAGAAACCACGCTGCGGAATTCCGGTCACCCAGGTGTCAAGGCAATGCTGATCAGTAAGGATCAGAAGACGCTGGTTTCGGCCGGCAGTAAAGGAAGGATCATCTGGTACAACTTCAAACACGACGAAGTTCTCTGCACAGCGGCCGACCACGAGACGGAGATTGCCGCGCTGGCCTGGTCACCTGACGCAACGCAACTGGTATCGGCAGACTGGAACGGCGAGCTGCGCATCTGGGATGCGAAGAAGCGTGAGTCGGTCACAGGAGCCTCGCAGTCGGACGCGGTTTCCGCTTTGGTGTGGTCCGAAAATCAAATCGTGACCGGAAGCTGGGACGGCCGAATTCGCGTGTGGAGCGTCGAGTCGAATCAGCTCAACCTGTCATTCTCAATCGACACCGGGCGACCGATTCACAGCCTGGTCGTTGAATCTTCCGGCGAGACTGCGTTCACAGTCTCAGGCGACCGGAACGTTCGCGAATGGAACCTGACAAAACCTGCTGCTGCCGAGTGATGAATCTCGCAACGTTGAATTCACGCGAACAAGCCTGTTGTTATTGCTTCGCCAATCGATTGAAATGGTGAAACCGACTTCGAGTTTGTACGAAATACTGCCTGAGTCTGGAAACCCGACGCGTCAGCGCAGGATCGGTTATAATTTTGATTCCCAAGCAGAAGCATCGAGTTACTCCAGATCTTGATGAAAACTCAGCGTCTTAATGAAGGCTCAGCGGCCAATTCTGTTTCTTGTCGGATACTGATTTGTGGAAGCGACCACTTACACCTGCCGCATCGTCGTGACGACCGGGCCTGATCGGGGCAAGGTCTTCGAGGTTGATGAAGAGCTGATCCACATCGGCAGGGCAGATGAGAATCAGATCGTGCTGGACGATCCTTCACTGCCGGATCACCAGGCCAGCGTTCTACGAAAGAATGGTCGTTTCGCCATCTTCCGACCGACCGACGCCGAAGTTCAAGTCGACGGTGCCAACATCCCTGCCGAGAAATGGGTCTGGCTGCCCAACGATGTGCGACTGCAGTTTGGTCGCCGAACGTCGTGCCAGTTGACCTACGAATTGTCGCTCGACGACGAGCCACCGAAATCATCGAAGACCGTTGCGCCGGAAACTGATTCGCCTAAGCCTGCTACTGCGAAGTCGCCAGTTAAGGTACGTCCCTCTGCAGTGCCTCAGCCGGTATCAAATTCGGCGAATGCGGAAGGAGCCAGTGCAGACGTCAGTTCTGATGGTGAATCCGAGAATTCTGCCAATCAATCAACTGACGGATCAGCAGTAGCAACCGGCGGTCGTAAGAAGAAATCGAAGAAGAAGGGCAAGTCCGCAAAACGCCAGAAGAATGTCGCGAGGTTTATCACCGACCAGGGTGGACCGCTGGTGGAACTCGGAGCGGACGGACATCTGCCGGAACTGTCACTGCAGGACGATCCAACCCGGAAAGAGAAACAGGCGAAACCGCAGTCCTCAAGTTCAGCGTTGTTGTACTCGGTGCTGGGGCTGTCGTTTCTCAGTTCGTTGGCGATGTTGTTTGCTGAGATCGATCCGCCGTCAGTTTCAGAACTTAGCAAGACGGACGCTCGCGAGGAGATCGTTCTATTCTTCGGCAGCGACGACAAAGATCTCGAAGCCTGGCAGCGGCGACTGCGTGCGGCTCGGCTGGCATATTCACGAGGCGACGACGAAACAGAACTTCGGAGATATCGTGAAGTTCTCGCCGCATTGAATTCGGAAGATCGAGACATTCACATCGGGATGACCGGTCGCCTTGCCAACGATGAGGAGCTGAAACGACTCATCGGAATCATCATCAGCCGGTAGCCGGACACACCATTGCCTGCAGAGTCATGGAGGGTCGTAACCACCGGGGTTAAACGGGTGGCATCGACAGATTCTCCCGGCCCCTTTCAGCGAGCCTTTGATCGCTCCATGCTTCTGCACCGCCTGGATGAAGTAGCGACTGCAGGTCGGATGAAAGCGACATTGTTGGCCGATCAGAGGACTCAGAAAGATTTGATACAGCCTCACAATGCCGATGAGAACGCGGCTGGGCAGGTCGACGAGCACTTTCCGGAGATTTGAGATTCCATCAGACATGCACAGCTTATGACCGGGAAGCCACCAAAGAGCAACTTTCCGGACGGACAGTGCTCACAACATTTTCCCGCGCGAGTTGTTCCCGCCGACCTGAGCATGACCTCATGACAAGCAGTCGAATCATGCACGCGTTCCCTGTCGATCACGTCTTCAGTAACATGCATCGAAAACTAATTCCGAAAGTGATCCAGCCTTCATCATGCTCCGATTCGCCATCCGAAATCTTCTCAGCCGTCCGGTTCGGTCCCTGTTGTCCCTGCTCGGGCTGACGGTGGCGATCGTTGGAATGGTCGGTCTATTTTCGGTCGCTGAAGGAATCGACGCGACGGTCGATGAAACATTCGGACAGATCCCCGGCATTCTCGTCATGCAGAAGGGGGCACCGATCCCTCTGTTTTCGCGGATTCCGAAAGCATGGACTGACGAAATTGAAAAGCTGCCCGGCGTCAATGTTGTGAGCGCCGAAATCTGGGTTCGCGTCAACGTGATCAATGGCAAGAACATTGTCAGTCCGCCGAGGTTTCTGTTCGGCGCCGACATTGCCGCTCATCAAAAACTGAAACACAGTGTCTACGGCAAGGCAATTGTTGAAGGTCGGTATCTCAACGAGTCTGATTCCGGGCTGTCGCGCACGGTGATCAGCCGCCACATTGCGGAAGAGTTCGAGGTGGGCGTTGGAGACAGTATCACCGCCAATGGTGCCGACTTCGAAATCGTCGGCATTTACTACTGCGGGTCGCTGCTGCTCGATATGGCGATCATCGTCGATCAACCGATCGTGCGGCAGATGTCGCTGTTTGATCCGAATGTCGTTTGTTCGTTCTACGTGGAACCAACCGGCGAGATTTCCAACGACAAGCTTGTCGAATGGATGCAGGAGATGTTTCGCGGACGGGATCTGGCTTCGTGGCAGCCTTCGTCGTTGCTGTTTGGCAGCGGGCTCTCCTCGTCCAGGCCGAGCAACGCGAAACAGTCCACCATGTCGTCAGGAAATCCTTTGATCGATCTCGTTCGTTCCGCCGATCGCGCAATCAAGCGGTTCGGCGAGCCAGACAACGAAACGGTACCGGCCGTCGAAGAAGAGATCGCAGCGGAGGAGCCGTCAATCATCCCGATGGAAGACAATGAGTTGGCTGACGTCGCGACAGACGACGAAGAACTCGACCCACTCGAAATTCGATCGGCAGCAGACTGGGCCGAACGCTTCGATGAGTTCAGCTCGGACCTCGACATCTTCCTCACAATTATGACGAGCATCGGTTTAACGATCGCCGTTTTGAGCATCATCAACACGATGCTGATGAGCGTTTCCGAACGGATCATCGAATTCGGGATCCTGAAAGCGAACGGCTGGTCACGATCCGACGTCATGAAGTTGATCACGTACGAAAGCGCCGTCCTGGGTGTGGCAGGCGGCCTCTGCGGTGCGTCGTCTGGCTGGCTGCTGACGCAGATCATCAACTGGCAATGGCCCGAACACATCCGCCTCCTGGCAAGCCCTGAACTACTCGCGTTCAGCGTTGTCTTCGCAGCGATTCTTGGGGTCCTCGGCGGCCTCTACCCGGCACTCTGGGCGACTCGCATGATGCCGATGGATGCGATCCGCCGCGGGTGATGGTGTCGAAGGTTGAATCGCAGAGGACGTTGACTACTCGCAAAGAAAACTGAAAGTCTGCTGTCTGGCGTCAGTTTTGGATTCTCGAACTTCTTTGCTTGAGCCTATTCAACCGGTGCTTTTGCATAGGCAATCATTTTGGCGAGCAGTCGCGCAGCGGTGAACTCATTGATTTGAGTGTTCGGCTGCGGAACGGTTTCGACGAGGTCGCAGCCGATCAGATTGCGTGAGCGGTTCTCAAGAAGGATGGCACGCAGAATTCGCAATGTTTGCCACCAGCCGAGACCGCCGGGTTCAGGAGTTCCCGTACCGGGGCACATCGATGGATCAAGGCCGTCAATGTCGACCGTCAGGTAGACGTCGCCATGAAGTTCGCGAAGCTGGGAAAGCAGCGTTTGCTCCACACCGGATTTTTCGGCAAGTGCCTGCGCACGGTAAATTTCGACCAGACTGACTGATTTTCCGTACTCGCATTCCGGTTGGCTTATCGCTCGAACGCCGATTGCGATGACTCTTGCACCACGTTCGGTCAGGCGGCGCGTCGCGCAGGCGTGTGACTGCGGCGTTCCTTCGTATGTCTCGCGAAGATCGGCGTGGGCGTCGATCTGTACGACAGTCAGACCGTTCAAGTCGTTGTTGTTCCTGTAAGCCGCATAGACAAGTGGTGGAGTGAGGCTGTGTTCGCCTCCGATGCCTATCACAAGCCGTCCATTACCAGACAGTTCTCGAACGCCGACTTCGACCCGCTTCAAATAGGCATCGGCTGCTTCGTTGGGTTCTGGACGGATTGCAGGAGCGGTGAAGTATCGAAGGCTCTCGAGGTCATAGTTGAGTTCATCATCCCAAAGCTCCACTTGAGTACTCGCGACGATGATGCTATCCGGCCCGGCCGCCGTACCAGAGCCGTAGCTGACTGTGCCTTCAAACGGCAAAGGCACGATGCAGATTTCGGCATCGCTGATGCCCGCATCCGGACAGTCAAGAAAGTCGATATTTCCCATGCTGCCAGTTTGATTAGTGGCCATGGTCGAGTTCCTCGAACAGTGCGCGAATCAGCAGCGGCAGAGCGACGGTGGCGTCTGCGTGAACTTCGGAGAACTGCCCGCCTGCGGACTCAGGCACGAACTTGCCCCAGCTAATGCCTTCGGAATAGGTACAGCCGGAAAGTCCGCCCCAGTGAACCGGTTCGGGACAAATGCGAACTCCATAACGGAATCGCGGCACGGGTAGTTTTGTGCCGAGGCGTTCGTTCGAAATGTCATAGTACGGAGCGATCTGCTGCGCCCAGTTTCGAGGGACTCCGCCGCCGATCGTCAGAATCCCCAGTTCTTTTGTCGTGCCAATCCGCCGAGCGTATTCCTGCAGATCAAGAAACGGATTGAACGCTGGCGTCGCTGCCAGAACTTCGTCAGGCGTCAGCGACTCGCGACCGGACTTTTCCAGTGCAACGTCCATCGCCCACGTCGAAACGTCCAGACCAATCTCGCTGTCAGTAAAAGCGGGAATAAAAACTGGCACGTTCTTTTCATAGGCGCTGCGAAGAATTCCAGGACCGTCTGCATCCTCGCTGAGCCTTTCACCAAGCGCTCGGCACAAACGAGCGGATGACCAGACTCCGTCTTGCGGTTGAAATTCCGTCAAAACTTTTCGGACAAGCTCTTCGACATGCTTAAGGTTCGACTCCATTTCCAGCGTGTCGTAGATGCGGTTGTAGCCTTGTTCGAACAGCGTCTCGTCAGACTTGCTCGGGTCGTGGCGGTAGTGAGCACAGCCGATCGATTCAGTCAGCCCGTGAGCCATCAACGCACCTGTCGTCACTACCGAATCGACTATGCCTCGATCAATCAGGTCGCAGATGATGCGGCCCTGTTTCGCGACGGTCATGGCGCCGGACAACGTCAAGACGACGTGACAGTTTTCGTCGCGCGACATGCCGAGCAGCACGTCGAGAGCCTGCCCCAGTTCTCGTCCTGAGAATGCAGTCTTCGACATGGCTCTCAGCAGGTCGGCGAACGAAGCGACGTTTTCCAGTGAAAGGCTTTCCAACGGTTCGAGTCCGTCGGCGCGGCCATCGTGAAGGGATCGATGATGCATGATTTGTGTTCGAAACTCTTGAGGGTCGTAAGAGAGGCGGCGTTGCATACTGCCGACTCGAATGAAATTCGGTCGGCGCGGCATGTTTGACTGTCGCTCGTTTGAGATCAATTGTCCAAGTCCACGATAATTGATCGATTTTTCTAACCGAGTGTTTGAGTTTACTGAGTTGTGAGCAACCCTTCTGTGACATTCACAATGTCAGGGAACGTAAATACAAGATTTCGGCAAGTACCTGTCGATGTGAGTTTCATCAGGGTTGCTCCTGTCGATATTTGCCGCCAGTATCCCGCAGACGACTGTTAACATTCCGTCGGGTGCCAATGGAACTGCAGATGACGTGGATTAGTCGCGATTTCTTCTGCAGCCGGACAAGATTCAGGCGATAAAAAAGAAGCTGAGGGACATCGCTGCCGCGATGGGTGTCCGGCCAGGTGAGGGGTCGACTGGCCGGCACGTTCATGCTTTATTGGTTCTTGCTCGGCCTGTCCGCGTCGATTATCGACGTCGGCTCGTACGCTTTGCTTTTGGCGAGCTTTAGAGCCGACGCGCTACCGTGGGTCTAAATTCGGTGTCGGCGTCACATTAACTGCTGACTCTTGTTTTAAATTTTGAAGAGCGAGTCAGAATCGCAGAGAGTTTGTTTTTGAGATACCGCCGTTCTGCAGCATGGGTTCATATTCAATGACAAGTCGTGACAAAGGGCGACGATGAACGAAGAAGCTAAGCCGTCCTTGTCAATTGAGGAAGCGACCGAACTGTACGACGTACCGCGCTGGGGCAAGGGCTACTTCTCGATCGATGCTTTGGGCGATGTGCGAGTGCACCCAGAGGCGAAACAAAACCAGTCGATCAATATGAAAGAACTGGTCGATGGCTTACGTCTGCGAGGCGTTGAGTTACCGGTACTCTTACGATTCGACGGAATTCTGGAACACCGCCTGCAGGAATTGCGCGGCGCATTTTCAACAGCCATCGCCGACCACAATTACGAGGGCAAATACAGTTGTGTCTACCCGATTAAGACCAACCAGGCTCGCCACGTGGTAGAGCGACTCGTCCAGTATGGGAGATCGCTTGGATTCGGTCTGGAGGCAGGTAGCAAACCGGAACTACTGGCGGTGTTAGCACTTTCAGACGCCGAAATGCCGGTCGTCTGCAACGGGTTTAAAGACGCGGCGTTCATCAAAATGGCGTTGCTCGCTCAGAAAATGGGACACAACGTTGTACCGGTCGTGGAGAACTATGCGGAATTTGAATTGATCCTGAAATACGCAGAT
Source organism: uncultured Planctomyces sp. (assembly GCA_937904325.1). Classification (GTDB taxonomy): domain Bacteria; phylum Planctomycetota; class Planctomycetia; order Planctomycetales; family Planctomycetaceae; genus JABMPE01. The sequence continues at coordinate 34,404 of CALGTK010000028.1, read as the reverse complement.
GAACTCAGTATCCGTCCTACGCTCGGAATGCGAGTCAAACTTGCAGCACAGGGAACCGGTCGGTGGCAGGAGTCCGGCGGTTTCAGATCTAAGTTTGGATTGACAATCAGCGAGATTCTTCGCGCGTTTGACACTCTCCGGTCAAAGGATATGGAAGACTGCTTCCGGCTGTTGCATTTTCATCTGGGAAGCCAGATTTCGGACATCCGCTCGGTGAAGAGCGCATTAATCGAAGCGGCTCGAGTCTACACAGGCCTTTACAGTAAGGGCGCCGGTTTGAAGTATCTCGATGTCGGAGGTGGACTGGGTGTTGACTATGAAGGTTCACAGACAACCGCTGATTGCAGCATGAATTATTCTCTGCAGGAGTACGCGAATGACGTGGTCTTTCACATCGGTAATGTTTGTAAAGACTCCAACGTGCCGCATCCAAATATCATTTCTGAAAGTGGTCGAGCAGTTTCTGCTTACAACAGCGTCCTCGTTTTCAACGCGTTTGGTGCTTCAGGCCCCGGTGCTCGGACTCAGCTGCCAAAGACTCTGATCGATGATGCAGAGCAGCCCGTTCGCACATTGTGGGACACATACCACCATTTGAGAGTCGATAATCTGCTTGAAAGCTTCCACGACGCGCAACTGGCTCTTGAGATGGCAGTCAGCCTTTTCAGTGGTGGGCATCTGCCGCTTAATCAGCGGAGCCTCGCCGAAGATCTGTTTCGAGAAATCTGTGCTTCAATCAAAGACCTGGCGAAACAGTTGAACGATCCACCGGAAGAGTTGTCACAGCTCGACCGCATCATGCAAGACATCTACTTCTGCAACTTTTCACTGTTTCAGTCGCTGCCGGACAGTTGGGCCGTTAACCAGCTTTTCCCCATCATGCCGATCCATCGATTGAACGAGCGTCCGACTCGAAATGCCATACTCGGCGACATCACTTGCGACAGCGATGGAAAAATTGACCGATTCGTCGGCGCTGACGAAGCCAATCAAACGTTACCGCTGCACGTGCTCAATGACGAACCGTACTACCTGGCCGCGTTTCTGGTGGGCGCGTACCAGGAGATTCTTGGCGATCTGCACAACCTCTTCGGCGATACAAACGTCGCACACGTCGACGTTTCCGAAGGTGGCGGGTTTACGCTGACGGCCATTATTACGGGCGACAAAGTCAACGACGTGCTCGACTACGTTCAGTACGATGTCAAAAATCTGGTGGACCGTGTACAGGCCACGGTTGACGAGTCTGTCCGGGCTGGAAAAATCGGGCACCTGGAGGCCGATGCGTTTCTGAAATTCTATGAAGAGTCTCTCAACAGCTACACTTATCTGCAGACCGATGACGAATAAACCTGCGATTCACCTGTTACGTTGGCTCATCGATCAAAATTCACGAGAACTGTCAGGGTATCCGTTATAGCCATGCCATTGTTCACTCATCCACGTCCTGAGTTTCCGCCACCGATTTCTTACGGACCGTTGCAACTGACGTCGCGGTTTCATCTGTCTCCGCTGGCTGGGTACACGAACCTCTCGTTCCGCCGCATCGTCCGGCAGATCGGTGGCATCGGTCTGGCGACGACAGATCTCGTGAGCGCCGACGCAATCGTCTATGAGAACCCCAAAACTCTGAAGATGATCGAGACACACCCTGAAGATCGACCGTTTGCGGTTCAGATCTTCGGACGCGATGCGAAAATGATGATCGACGCCGCTCAGATTCTGGTGACGCGCGGAGTCGACTCGATCGATATCAATATGGGATGCCCCGTTGCCAGGATCGCAGGCGGTGGTTCGGGGGCGGGCATGATGTGCAATGCTGATGACACGGTTGCGCTCGTACAGCAGATCGTTGAGGCAGTTTCGATTCCGGTCAGCGTCAAAATGAGACTCGGGTGGGACAGCACTCAACTGAGCGCCCCGACGTTCGCTCGGGAGTTCGAAAAAATCGGAGTTGTCGCGATCGCGATCCACGGCCGGACTCGTGCGCAGGGATTCAGCGGGAGCGTCGATCTAGGCGGTATTCGAAAAGTGGCTGAAGCAACTGAGTCAATTCCTGTCATCGGTAACGGCGACGTTCGAACAGTCGCAGATGCCGAGAAAATGCTAAGCGAAACGGGGTGTGACGGAGTCTCCATTGGTCGAGGAGCGTTGGCGAATCCCTGGATTTTCAAGCAGCTCAGTCAGTGGGAAGAAACTGGTGAATGGTCGTCACCGGGTAGTTTCAATGATCGGCTGGAACTTCTGCTTCGACAGTTTTCGTATATGCAGGACCAGTGGGGGCCGGAAGGAGCGATTGTTCGGTTTCGCAAGATGAGCCACTGGTATCTGAAGTCGATGCGGGTTAAGCCGGCTTTGAGGCATCATTTTCAACAGGCGAAGACAGTCGAGGAATTCAACGCTGCACTCGCAGTCATCGTTGAAGCTGGACCCGTCGGAGAAAATCGGACAGGATTACTCCCCGACATGCACATCCCCGTGCCCTCTGGGCCGATCGAACATTGGTAGAGATCAGCGAACATTCAACACTGAGATAATCAACATCGAATTCGGAAAAATTGCACCATGCGACAGACCTTTGCCTGCACCCTGACCGCGTTGATCATCACGGCAGCTTCACTGGCCACAGTGACGATTTCACGCGATGCTGCCGACCCGTTGACGCCAGCTCGCGGAGTTGTCTTCCACGATGCGAATGAAAACAGAGTTCGTGACGCGGGTGAAAAAGGGCTGGCCGACGTTCGAGTGTCCAACGGTGTCGACATTGTCAAAACCGACTCCGATGGCAAATATGAGATCGGCGTCGATAATGACACGATCATCTTCGTGATTAAGCCGTCGGGCTGGCGAACGCCGATCAGCGAGCATCAGAATCCGCGTTTTTATTACATCCACAAACCGAAAGGTTCTCCTCCGCTCAAGTACCGGGGAGTTGCCCCGACCGGCGACCTTCCCGATTCGATCGACTTCGCAATGTACCCGCAGGCCGAGCCAGAGCAGTTCAACGCAATCCTGTTCGGAGATCCGCAGCCGCGCGATCAGAAAGAGATTGACTACATTGCTCATGACGTCATCGAAGAACTGGTCGGTACTGATGCGTCATTTGGAGTCACGCTCGGTGACATTCTATTTGATGATCTTTCGCTGTTCGAAGCGCAGGCTCGATCAATCGCACTGCTGGGCATTCCCTGGTACAACGTCGTCGGAAATCATGACATCAACTACGACGCTCCAAACGACTCGATCAGCGACGAAACGTTCGAGCGTCACTTCGGGCCAGCGTACTACTCATTCGATCATGGCCCTGTGCACTTCATCGTGCTGGACGATATCGAATGGTACGTCGCTGAAGGTCAGGAGAAAGGACGTTACCGCGGCGGCTTTGGTGCTAAGCAAATTGAATTCGTCAAAAATGATCTGGCGATAATTCCAGAAGACCAGCTTGTTGTTCTGCTGATGCACATTCCGTTTGACGAAGTTCATGACCGGCAGGGCCTTTACCGATTAATCGAGCAGCGTCCATTCTGCATGTCGGTTTCCGGTCACACGCATTATCACCAGCATCGAATGATCACCCGCGAGGATGGCTGGATGGGACCGGAGCCTCATCATCACATCGTCAACGTTACAGTCAGCGGAAGCTGGTGGTCGGGCACGCCGGACGAACGCGGCATCCCTCATACAATCTGCAAGGACGGAACGCCCAACGGTTACTCGATCATTTCTTTCGACGGGGCCGAATACCGACTCGACTACAAAGCCGCTGGTCGTCCCGCTGATTATCAGATGCAGATTGACGCTCCTGAAGTTGTCGCGATTGCGGATGTTGCGGAAACAATGATAACAGCAAACGTGTTCAACGGGCTGCCGACGTCTGTGATCGAAATGCGAATCGGGTCAGGCGACTGGGTCAGGATGGCAAGTACATTGCGACCGGATCCAACCTACAAACGTATTTACGATTTTGAACTTTCCGTAACACAGAAGCCCTGGTTGAAGTTGCCGTCACCGGGAAACTCATCGCACCTGTGGGAAGCGATGCTGCCAGAAGGGATTGCTCCGGGCAGTCACCTGATTGAGGTCCGTGCGTCAGACGTCTTTGGCAAAACGTACTCGGGCCAGCGAATCGTCCGAGTCACGAAGTGATGGGAGTGTTGACTTCAGCCGACGAGCAGCCGACTTCGTCTTCCGGTCGACGGCGAGCCGCCAGGGTCTGGCTGCTCCGATGCCTGGCGATCGTGTGCGGGCTTTCAATCTTCGTCGTAGTTGAAGTTACGTGCTGCCTGTTGGGGGTCGGCGAACCTCGGCTGGATGACGATCCGTTTATTGGATTCAGCAACCAGCAGCAGCTCTTCGAAAAAAGCACGAGCGGCGATAGGTTTCTAACTGCCAAATCTCGGCTGAAATTTTTTTCGGCTGAAGAATTTACGGCATCAAAGCCGGCTCGCACTAAACGAATTTTCTGCCTCGGCGGGTCGACAGTGAAAGGACGCCCCTTCTCCAAAGAGACCTCATTTACAACCTGGCTGCAACTGGCTTTGCAGGAAGCACAACCGAATCATGGCTGGGATGTGATCAATTGCGGCGGCATTTCCTATGCAAGTTATCGACTGACTCCGATCCTGCAGGAATGTCTCGCCTACCAGCCAGATGCGTTCATCGTCTGCACAGGGCACAACGAATTTCTGGAAGACCGATCGTATGGTGAAATCCGGAAATTTTCACCGCTGATGACGGGCGTGTTTTACGAATTGTCGAAACTACGAAGCTTTCGACTGATGCGGCAAACGATGCTGACAGATCCACAGGCCGAAGCCGATAGTCGAGATCAGCTTGGTGCCGATGTTGACGCGTTTCTTGACTATAGAAACGGTCTCGCTGCATACCACCGTGATGAAATCTGGCGTCAAGGCGTTGCCGAGCATTTTGAAAGCAATCTCGAACGCATGATCAATCTGGCTCGACGAGCCAACGTACCGATCATCCTGATTCACCCCCCGTCAAATCTTGCGGACAGTCCGCCTTTCAAGTCTGAACATCGATCGAACATGACGCATCAAGAGATTTCCGAATGGAAAACCGCGATTGATGCGGCGAACTCAACTTTAAAAACGTTTCCGGCTGCGGCTGTTGATTCTTTCCAAGAGGCAATCTCAATCGATGCTGACTACGCGGATACTCATTTCGAATTAGGTCGACTGCTGGAGCTGATCGGTAATTTCGACGCAGCTCGTGATGAGTTTCTTCTTGCACGCGAACATGACATTTGCCCGCTGAGAATCATCGTTCGATTGGAACAGGCTCTGTCACGAGTCGCTGACCGGAACCGTGTGCCGTTGCTGGACGTCCACCAGCTCCTCGAGACAGAAACGCGAAACGGAATTCTCGACGGTTCGATACTCGTCGACCATATCCACCCGTCATTCGCAGGTCATCAGTTGATTGCGCTGGCGCTTGTCGAAGAGCTGGAGCGTACCTCACTGGTGACTCCGCAAAGTGGGTGGGAGAACCTGGCTAGGGCATCGTTCAAACGTCACTTTGAGCGGTTGCCCGATATCTACTTTGCACAGGGTGAGCAGAATCTGGCGAATCTTCGGTTCTGGACGCAGGGCATGGCTGACGGGTCACCCGTTGAATCACGCAGTCCACAGAAAGCGATGTCGAGCAGAGACTCTGAGTGACGAAGTTTTGTGCAATGCCAATTATCCATACACATTGGGCAACTACTCTGCTTGCGGATGCTATTCTCTGCCGACTCTGTCACGATGTGTATCTGCCACTTTTCGATTTCAAACATTTCTCCATGAAACCGGAGACTCCTGTGATGCTGGTTCTACGACTTAAAGTTGTGTTTGTCCTTCTAACCGCTTCTGCATGCTTCATTTCGAGCCAGGTGGCGTGTGCTCAATTGCCCAGGCTGACGCCAGCAAAGCCGGTTGCAGAACCGCAAGCAACTCTTGGCCCATTCGACGAGTGGGTCGCTTCTGTCGCCATCAGTCCTGACGGCAAGCACGTTGTAACGGGCACTTACGACGCGATTCAGATTTCGCCCTCGGACTCATCTGGCCCCAGCCGTGTCGTGAAGCACAAGCTTGGCCGCGTCCGTTGCCTCTCATTTTCGCCGGACGGTACCAGGGTATTTGCCGGAGGATTTCGGAAGATCGCCGTGCTGAATGCGAAGTCCTGGAGCGTCGAACAGGAACTGACCGAGCATCGAGCATACGTCACTGCAATTTCGGTTTCGTCGGACGGAAAAAGTCTCGCATCTGCCAGCGAAGACGCGACTCTTCGTGTCTGGAATCTTTCAAACGGTAAGTCGCGTGTGCTACATACGGAAAAAGAAGACCCAATCACCGGCGTTGCATTTTCACCAAACGGCAAGCAGCTTGCGGTCGCTTCGGGAGACGATACGCGGCCGACGCGGCCAGGGCATGTTCGATTGATCGATGCAACTTCCGGCGACGTCATTCACGAATTTGGAAAGCACGACAGAGCGACCACGGGAGTAGCGTTCTCACCAGACGGAAAACTGGTAGCTTCGACCGGATTCGACGAGAGGGTCAAGTTGCACTCGGTCGAGTCTGGAAAAATTCTGCAGGACTACGATGGCCATTCACGACCAACCAACAAAGCAACGTTTCTTCCGTCAGGTACTCACATTGTGTCGGCCAGCGGCGGACGGGCCGTTGGGAAGAACGAAATTCACGTCTGGGAAGTTAAAACGGGCGAGACTGTCAAATCGATCGAGTCTCATAAAGGTCCGGTATTTGACGTGGCTGTGTCGCGCGATGGCAAACTGATCGCGTCAGTAAGTCGAGACGGCACTGCGAAAATTTGGAAATCAAGTACGCTTACTGGTGCCTCCGATGAACCGCATCTGGTCGTTGCTGGAGTAGGCAACCTGGCGACTCTTGCGGCTTCCTTGATAGAGAAATCCTCGCGCGAAACCTCGGTGACTCCGAAGGTGGAATCGACAGAAGTGGCAAACGCGGAAAAGAGGGTCGTCCGCATTGGAATGATCGGGTTGGACACTTCGCACTGTCTCGCGTTTACGAAGCTGTTGAACGATCCGAACGCGACTGCGGATGTTGCTGGTTTTCGAATGGTCGCGGTTTATCCGAAAGGCAGCCCCGACATTGAATCCAGCACGAGTCGCGTGCCGGGTTACATCGAACAGATGAAGAAACTTGACGTAAAAATCGTGGACGATCTGGATGAACTTGTTGGCCAGGTCGACGCCATCCTGCTTGAAACCAACGATGGACGGCCTCACCTGGAGCAGATCGTTCCAGCGTTAAAAGCTGGATTGCCGGTATTTGTCGATAAGCCAATCGCCGGTTCCGTGACAGACGCCGTTGCGATGTTTGAACTCGGACGCCACTTTAAGACACCGTTGTTCTGTTCTTCGTCGTTGCGTTTTTCAGACGGGCCGCAGGCGTTGCGAGCCGGTTCGATCGGAAAAATTCTCGGATGCAGTACTTACTCGCCTTGCTCGTTGGAAAAGACACATCCGGATCTTTTCTGGTACGGAATCCACGGCGTCGAAATGTTGTTTACCGTGATGGGTACCGGTTGCGAATCGGTGACTCGGGCCAGTTCAAAAGATTTTGAACTTGTCACCGGAACCTGGAACGACGGACGGATTGGAACTTTCCGTGGGATCAGATCCGGCAAGAGCGGATACGGCGGCACAGCGTTCGGCGAAAAAGGAATCGTCCCGGTTGGCAAGTACGACGGATACAAACCGCTGGTTGTCGAAATCGTGAAATTCTTCAAGACCCGGAAGGTGCCGGTCACGGAAGAGGAGACTCTCGAAATCTACGCTTTCATGGAAGCTTCGGACGAAAGCAAACGCCAGGACGGGGCACCAGTGACGCTTGCAAGTGTGATGAAGAAAGCCCGCGCAGAAGCCGCTAAGAAAGTGAAAGAGATTCTGGCACGGAACTGAACATTAGGTTGCGTTCGGATCTGTCATCTGACTCCGTTTTGTCTGGTTAATCCTGTACAGACCGTGGATACGGGCAGCGAGAATCCTGTTCCAATCTGGTTTGCAGTTGCTATCCTGCATGTCCGAAAAGTTGTCAGGAATCCAGGCTCTTTTCGGGACCCGAGACAATTCAATCATCACTCCGAATGTGACTCACTGCGAGCCCGGACGTCCAATCTGCCCCGCATAGTTTCGAGTTGAGTTTGCAGAATCACGAGGCAACTTTCGATGTCGATCGCGTCACTTCTTCCTGGTTCCATGTCATCTGGAGAAATTCAGATCATCGACCCGGATCGTGGCGCCGAAATCCTGAGACGACACGATCTGCTTTCGCAGTTTATGAAGGAGCAGTCTTTCGACGGTCTGCTGCTGACTAGACCAGGTAATTTCGCCTGGGCCACGGTCGGTGGAAACAGCACTCGCGGAAGTCTTTCTGACACAACGGCGGCCTTGTTCGTTTCTCCGGATGCTCGCGTCGTACTGACTCGAAATACCGACTCCGGTCGACTCTTTGACCGCGAAGTCAATGGGTTGGGTTTTCAACTCAAGGAGCGAACCTGGCAGGAAGATATGCAATTGCTGATGGGCGATCTTTGCCGTGGTCGCAATGTCGCGTGCGATTTCCAGTTCGAACGTTGCCAGGACGCGTCGCCGCATCTCGACGGCATGAGACTGCCGCTGAGTAAGACTGAACGCACATCGTTGCGGGTTTCGGGCAGCCAGGTTGCTCACGCGGTTGAAGCGACGGCTCGCTCATTTCAGCAAGGCGATTCGGAAGCGGAAATCGCGGGACAACTTGCCCATCGACTATACCGGCATCAGATTATTCCGGAGCGGATTCAGATTCTTGCCGACGGGCAGGGGCAGCGATATCGGCACTGGAGTTTCGGTGACGACAAAGTAGAAAAGTTCTGTACGATTGCAGTAATTGCCCGCCGCGAAGGCTTGCATGTTGGAGCAGCTCGTACGGTAAGTTTCGGAGCGCCGCCGAAGGAAGTTCGCAAAGCTCATCTGGATACGTTGCTCGTTCAAGCGACCGGAATGTTCTTTTCCCAGGATCAATGGGAAGTCTATGAAACCTGGAATCGGGTCGAGCGCATCTATGAAAAGTTCGAACATTCGGAAGAGTGGCACTTCGCCGATCAAGGCTGCGTCACGGGATACGAACTGTGCGAAGCGCCCATTGTCCCGCAAAGCCAGTTAAAGCTCGCCGCAGGCATGCCAATCTTCTGGCAATCCTCGATCGAACAGGCCATGTCTGCTGACACGATCCTCGTGAGCAAGAAGGGCTTTGATGTTCTGACACCGATGGAAAACTGGCCGGTGGTCAAAGTGGATGTCAAGGGTGTATCGATTCAACGGCCGGACGTGCTGATTCGATCTGAGGAAACGTAATCTCATCTCGGGACGTTTATTTGACGACGGCCGGATTATCGCCTCGCGATTCTTTCACGGATTCTGGTCGGTCTCCTGGCGACACGAAGCATCTGGTATACTCTGCTGTACAGTTCTCGCGACCGGTACTGTTTTCCAAGTCCCGTTCAGTCAGATGCAGCTCAAGGAGCACTGATGCGTGCTGTCTGTTTGACAATCAAACGATTGCCGAGTCTGCTGATTGCAGGCGCTATTGTTGGCTGTCTGCCATTCGTTCTGACACGGCCGGTCGTGGCACAGACGCCCCCAAATATCAAACTCAACGTGAACGTTCCTCCGCAGGCACCAGGAAACGTTGCGAAGGAGCCTGTTTTGTCGGCCGCCGAGATCATGGCCCTCCGCGACGTCGTCTACTTTGAACGTCGAGCCACGATTCTGCTAGAGCGGGCTCGTCAGTATCTGAAAGATGATGAGCTAAGCCTGGCCTTCGAAGCGTTGCAGTCACTATTAGGTGATCCTCAGGAATTGCTGGCACCAGCGCAGGACTGGAATCGTGCCCCGTCAGATAGTTTTGTTCTGGCGAACGGGCGGCTTCGCAGCGTCCGCCGCGAAACCCTGATGGTTTTCGAGTCGCTGACTCGCGACCAGTTGAACTTCTACGAGAAGAAATATTCCGAAACGGCCAGCAGCGCTCTGCAGGCTGCTCGAGCGTCCGGTCGGTCGGCCGCTTATCTCGAAGTTGCCCGACGATGTTTCCCGACACTGGCTGGTGCTCAAGCTACTGACGAAGCCGCCACAAGATTGCTCGATCGCGGCGAGGCTGCTCTGGCAGCGAAACTATGGCTTCGTATTATTCATTCGACTATCCATCGAAATCGACTAAACCCTCGGCTGTTCGAGAAAGCTGCGACGTCACTGTTCCTGTCAGGTGACAAAGACCAGGCTCGAACGGTGGTTGCCGAAGCGGTCGCATTATTTGGCAGCGTCCGCTTCACAGCAAAGTCGATCGAAGTTGTCGCGAAAAACCATCCACACTTTGCGACCCCAGTAATGGATTCGCCAGCAAGTGACCCATTTGGCAACCCCACGAACAATGGCGAAAGTTGCGGCTCCGTCCCGTACCTCGCACCCGTCTGGACCAAGCCACTCTACGGAAATCGACCTTTCGATAAACTGGCCATTTGGGAACAGCAGCGTTCTTACGATGAACTTGCTGAGACCGGCGCGTCAGTCTTTCCCATCATCACGCAGCAGCAATTAATCGTTCGCGATCTGTACGGCATCAGGAGCTGTGACCCAAAAAATGGTCGCCTCAACTGGCGGTTCAATGCGACACTTTCAGTACCGGAATTCGTCAGTGAGTTACGACAGGCAACTCCCGGCCGCTCGGTGTCATTGATCGAAACAGCCTGGGCTGAAAATTCCGCCCAGGGCATCGTGACTACAGATGGCAAACGAGTCTTCGCCATCGACTGGCTCAAGTTCGAACAAGTAGCCATCCCGGGCGGCGGATCTTCAATACGAGCATCCAACCGGCTTGTGTGCCTGAATATTCCAGCCAGGGCGGACGACCATGACGACGCAGCCGAGATCGTCAAGCCGTCATGGTCTGTCGGCGGGTCGGCCGATACTGGTCCATTGGCTGATCAGCTTTTTCTCGGTGCTCCTCGTCCGGTCGACGATTCGCTTTTTGTGATTTCGGAATCGCGACGTGATCGAGAATTAAATCTCGTAAAACTCGAAGCCGCAACGGGGCGCGTCGTCTGGATCCAGAAAATCGGCCTCGTTCAACAGCCAAGTTTCGAAACGAGTCAGCGTTCACGAGATTTGCCGATGGCGCTGCCGACAATCGCAAACGGACTGGTTATCTGCCAGCCGGACGCAGAAATCATCGTCACAGTCGATGCCGCGCAGGGAGAATTGAAGTGGATCTATTCATACGGTCGTGATGGCCTGCCCGGTCGATCGAGGCGGTCATCCTTGACCTCGCGTGGAGGATTTCGAGGGTTTCCTTCCGCGCCGATTATTCATCGCCATTCCGTTTTCTGTCTTCCGCAACATTCTGAGGATATTCATCGCCTGGACCTGCATACGGGGCAGCGAGTCTGGAAAGTTAAACGCGACAAAGATGCTTACCTGGCTGCGATTACAGATCAGACTGTCGCCAGTGTGCAGAATGATGGGATGCGAGGTCTGTCGCTGACCGACGGAAGTCTTCTGTGGACCGCTCGGACTGGCCTGCCATCGGGCCGCGGCGTCAGAATTGAAAATCAGTATGTTCTTCCACTGAAGTCAGGCGGCATCGCGAGTGTTGACCTTGGAACTGGCCAATGGACGACATCTTCCATCGTTCCTGAACTTTCAAATCAACGCTACCTGAGTTCACGCCGTACTGATGACGGAAGGTTGATCGGGCTTCGTGAGTACAACCTTTCGCTGTTTGGTCTTGACGATCAAAGAGTTCCCAACGAAGTTCGGCCGGGCAATCTTTTGTTTCATGACGGCTTGGTTTTTTCGGTGGGGCCTCAGCATCTGACCGCCTTTTCCGAAGCACAATCGCTTCTCGACGAGTTGCTGAAAAAAAAAGACAGCAAGCAACCGGTCGACGAATTGCGTGTTGCTCAACTTGAAGTTGCGGCCAATCGAGAAGATGCGGCGGTAGATCGTTTGGCGAAGATGATTGCATCACCGGATGGCAATTCTCTGAAGCTGGACTCACAGTCTGTTGATCGCGCAAAGTGGTTATTGCGTGAGTTAATCAATCGGCGATTAAACGAGCCTCGGTCTTCGCTGACTGCAACGCAAAGACGCCACATGATCGAGCAGTTAGCCGAATTCTCGAAACAACCGAAGGAACAAGCCTACGCTCTCGTTCAGCAGGCGCAGTGGCAAACCGAGAATGGCTCGTCGGTAGCGGCCGTTGGGTTGATCCGACAGGCAATTGACTCAGGGCTCGACTCATTCATTCCAATGAGAGGTTCTCCTGATTGCCTTGTAGCCGCAGATGTCTACGCGAGGGATGTCGTTCAACAAAGTCTGCAGACTTCGACATTTCCAGCCCGGTCGCAACTCCAGGATTTAATCGAGCGGGATCTGCAAGTCGCACTGTCCCTGGATACGATCGACAGTTTGAGTAGCTTTCTCAACGTGTACGCAGCAACAGCAGAAACTGGACGAGTTCGAAACAGGCTTGCTGATCGATTGATTCAATCAGGACAAGTCCAGCAAGCGGAGTTGTTGATCCTTCAGAATGCCTCACACTCCGACTTGAATGTTCGCGCAGTGGCGAAAGCACTTCTAATTTCACTCTGGAGCCAGTTGAAGCTCAGTTCTGAAGCTGGCAATGCGCTTTACCAGTTTGAAAAGGAATTTCGAACAGCGGATTTGCGTGCTGTCATTGAGGACCGATTGCAAACAGTTTACGCGGTGCTGAAGCCCCTCGACCGTGAGTCTAACCGCGAAGGTGCCCCCGACTCTCTGACAGGTGCCGCGTTTGTAAGCCTCTTCTCTGGTGACGAATCCGCACTGCAAGTCTTTGAGGATTTGCACCCTCTCGACTGGAAAGTGAGGAGCGTCAGAGTCCGGCAGCAAACGTTGGGAGCGTCGAATCCACTGACATCGGATTTGTGGAGCAGCTATTCACGGCGAGTGATTTATGGTCAACAATCGGAATTCGATATCGTTCGTAATTCAAGCAGTTTGCAGAGCGAGTGGAGAATTCTCGATCGCCTTGCGGGGACCGAACGAGGCAGCATCAGAATGCCTGGCAGAGTGACAATGCCAGGTGCTGCGGGATATCGAACGGTGGGACATCTGATGCCTGTGGGAACCGGCGCTGGAATGCGATCGGTTTCTTTACTTGAGTATCACGATGCACGCCCATACTGGGAACTGAGTTTTCCTCCACTTGAATCTGGTCAGGAACTGATCGAGCCTGGTCCTGCCACTCCTTCAGTGTGTATTTTTCAGACTCGCAAGCACCTCTTCGGAATCGATCCGGCAACGGGGCGTGTACTTTGGCGCCGATCGGATCTTGACCTCGCCAGCGGCATTAGAGTGGACCGTGAAGCCGGATTGTTTGGCGACGAACAGGTGCTTGTGATGTTTCATGCGGACCAGTCGAGCTACACCGTATTCTCGACACAGACTGGCGAGGTGATTCGTAAAGGCCAAATGAGTGTCGACTTCCGCTATCGACACCACGTATTCGGAAGAAAATTGTTTCATCAGACGCGGGAAACAGGTTCATCCAGAAAGCGAGTTCGTATCTGGGACCCTCTAACAAACAAGATGGAACTTGATGAAGAACTGTTTGACCGGTTCAACTCAGCGCGATCGTCACAAAACGAGTTGGCTTTGGTGACTTCTAATTCGCGGCTTCGAGTAATTTCTGTCGATTCGGCGAAGACGCTTGTCGACATGAAGCTATCTCCGGCAGATATCGAATACATATCATCGATGCGACTCTTCTCTGATGAGCGAAACATCTATGTCAACATTCAACGGTCTGACATCGCAAGCCATACAAGCAAGATTTATTCACTGGCAAGTGATTCGGTCGTCCCAGTCAACCATGTTCATCGTGGTTTTCTGATCGCCATTTCTCGACAGACGGGAAAGCTCATCTGGAAAACGCCAGTGCAGCAACGGAGCTTCGTTAGAACTGATCGATGCTCGCTGCCATTTCTGGTTGGTCTTTCGCGAGTCAGTCCAAAACGATCAAGCAGCATGCGTTCGCTTGAAGTGCGAGTGATTGACCGCATGACTGGCGAAAATTTTGTGGAGTCCGCAGCTATGATTAAGGACAGAATTGTGCACTATCAGATCGATCGAGACGCGGGTGAACTACAACTCCACGGGATCAACAGCCGGATCGATATTCAATTCAGACGCCTCAGAAACCAAATTCCACTTCAGGAACAGTCCCTGTAATGACGTATTCAGTAGAATGGATAGATTTTCGTTCGGCTTTTCAAAGGCGAGCGACAGGGTTGTACTGGCAGATTGTTAAAATCAATTATTGAAGTCTTTCCGGATCGACTGAGCGTCCTCTGAATGTGAACCAGGCAATTCAACAGACGTTCGGGCGGCACAGTGTTGAAACATCGTCCTCAGTGTCCGAGCGACAGCGGGGAACCGAACCATGAAGTGCACCGAGTTCAATATCGCAGCGAATGATTCCGCCAACCTTTTTGTGCGGAACTGCGTTTCCCAGCCAACAGATCGTTGCGGACGCACATTGGTCATTGTTCACGGAACCAGCGAGCACGGCGGCCGCTACCTTCATGCAGCGGAAGAAGCCGTCGCCAGGGGCTGGGATGTCATTATTCCTGACCTGCGCGGGCATGGTCGGTCAGATGGTATTGCGGTTCATATTCGTCGCTTTGAGCAGTACCTGCTGGACCTTGACACGATCTGGCAATATTTCGAATTGAATCCCGAACGCACTGCCGTACTTGGCCACAGTTTCGGCGGTCTTGTTTCCATTCGATTTGCTCAGACGCGTCCTTCACGTCTGGCAGCTCTTGTGCCGATGTCGCCATTGCTGGGGTTGCGTGTGAAGATTGACCCTCTGACGTATGCAATTGGTCGACTGATGTCGTTTGTCGCTCCAACAACGCGGTTTCAGAGCAAAGTGCCCCCGGAACATACAACAAGAAATCCTGAAATACTGGCGAAACGCGCTAGCGATCCCTTGCTTCGAAAGAGCGTCACTGCTTCGTGGTTCTTTCAGATGAAACAGGCTCTACGAGACGCCAACGATCAGGCAGCTTCGGTTGTCGTTCCTGTTCTGGCCATGCAGGCTGGTGACGACCTGATTGTCGATCCGCTGGCTGTGGAACCGTGGCTGGCTCAGACAGGCTCGACCGACCGGACCCTGCGAATTCTCAATGAGCATTATCATGAACTGCTCAACGAGGAAGATTGGAGGCAAACGCTCGATGAACTGCTGAGCTGGCTGGAGTCACGGATACCGTGCGGCAGAGCTTCGGTCGATCGCAGTGCCTCGTAGTACGGATCACGCAGAGAGCCTGCGACTGTAACGTGAGGCCGCGAGTGAGTGCGTTTGACTGAGTTTCCTGTTTTAAAGGCACAGTGCACAGACAATGCCCCTCGACGAATTATTCGCCGCCGGGCATCTTGCTACAGCGCTGTAAACATTCTTTAGTTTGAAACCTTATCCGCCGCTGTTTGACAGTAAGCGGCAGTCAAGGTTTCAACTTCTGTCATCAGCTTAAGAGCAGCAGCTTTTGCAGTTCGATTTGCATGGAGCAGGCTTGCAGACACTGCACGGTGCAGCGGACTGACAAGCGTTGCATGGAGCAGGTGCTGGCCTGCAGACTTTTTCTGCAATGGTCTTTTCAACCATTCGGCAAACCTGCACGTCAACTTCTGCATTCACTTCGACAGGAATGCAGCGAGTTTCCTTGATCGTCTTCTTAGTCGGAACGCATTCCCAACGGCAAACGGTGCCTTCCACAGTCTTAGTCTTAGCAACCCACTCAAAGTATTCCACTTTCTTAGTGACTTCTTCCCAGGTGGTTTCGCAAACCTTGCGAGTGCAGGTCTTTTCTTCTTTCTTCAAGCCACAAACTTCGTAGGTGTACTTTTCCTCTTCTTCAACCCACTCACAGACCTTGCGTTTGCAGGTTTTTTTGACTGGCTTGCTGACGCACACCTGAACTTCTCGCGTCTTTTCAGCTTTGTGACACTCGTGAGTGGTGTACTCCACTTCGGTTTGGACGATGTTTGGTACCCAAACTTTCTGGATGCATGTCACGGGGCAAGGATTGCAACCGGCGACCTGAACCTGTTTTTCTTCCCAGTGCCCTTTGTCTTCGCAAACTTTACGAGTCTTCTTCACTGGAACGACTTCCGAGACCCAGTACTTCTGAGTTTGAGTTTCCATCGCAGGCACCATGACGGTGTACTCGTGGGAAACTTCTTTCCAGTGTGGTTTACGAACTGTTCGCGTGCCGGTCTTTGTCTCACGGGTTGGAACGTTGACCCAAAGCTTTGTTTCGACGTCCTTCCAGTTTTGCTTTGCAACTTTGTGAGTGACTTCTTTCCACTTCTTCTGGCATTCGTAGTAAGTCACTTCACGACTGACTTTGTGCTGCTTCTGGACCCATTTATTAACCGTGATTTCACGCTCAGATGTTTCATGTTTGTACTCTGTCCGAGTTACTGTTCGCTGTTCGGTACCCCATTCCGGGACGAGCACTGTTCGTTCGACTTCTTTCCACTGAACCACTGGCTGACAGGCTGGCTGTACCTGACATGCAACCTGCGGGCAGGGAGCACACGCTGCTGCAGCTTTGCAGCAATCACCGGCCTGGCTTTGAGCATTCGCTGATGCGAAAACCGCCAGAGCCACAAGTAGCTTTTTCATAGGGATGTTCCTCTTCGCTCCCAGTCTCATTACCTGAAAAACGTGACCTCACAGAACGTGATCTCATCGACCGACACTGGCTCTGTGCAGCCATCGACCAGCCGGCGTCAGTCATCGTGACAGGTGCTGAACTGCAGATACCCAACGGCCGTCAGCGCTGTCAAACCAAAGCCTCTTGATTGCCTAACAGCAATCGGATTTGAGGGTTTGTCGAATGCTGTGGGCACTCATCGACCCGACGGGAAGTGGGTCCTTCTGTACACAGCCTCTCGTGCGATCTAACAAAATCTGTAACTTGCATTAAACATACTAAGTATCAAGATTTTCTTAAAGCTCCTGTTCGCCCGAATCCCCCTAACTATCCAGGATGCATTACGCGTAAGCGATGTGCCGCGTGATCCTGCACCTGCTGTTGCATCCGAATACGATTCGTAACCGTCGTCCAACGTGGCAGAAATGGAGTGACCGGCTGCGGGAAAGCCTACGGAAAAAATCGCTGAGGAGCCCAACATCTATCTGCACAAACTTCAGTTGAAGCTGGAGTCTGAACAGGAGGCAACGTTGTCGCCGCAGATACACAGTGAAGCTTGTCGAGCTTTAAGACTGACTCGACAGAAAAGACGCTGATTGACGCCGAACAGGAACGCGAAGACGTTGCCCAGACACGTCGAAACAGGAAACAACACCGATTCTGAGCTTGTCGTGCTTCATCGACGAAACGTGCTCAAAGGCCAATATGACTCGGACGTATGGCCGTTAATCGCATGGAACCCGCGTGATCGAAGGAGTCCCTTTCGCACACCGGGAAACGACAACGTTCGTCGGAGCTTTACGTGTCACCAGTTTCACCACACCAGTGACTATTGATGTCCTGACTGTTGATGGTCCGATCAACGGTTGCATCTTTCTGGCATGGGTGCGGCAGCATCTCGTTCCCACGCTGGCTCCCGGAGACATCGTCGTGATAGATCACCCGTCGAGTCACCAGGCCAAAGGTGTTCGTGAAGCGATCGAATCAGTGGTCGACGAAATCCTCAATCCTGCCACCATGCTCGCCCGATTTGAATCCAATCAACTCTAGCGGCTGACAAACAACTAGCGTGGAAAGTTGAGAAGCACAGCGAATTACAGCCATCAAATTCAGTTCGTTGTCGATCTCTTAGGGACTGCGGAGCAAAGAGGTTGGTCCTGTGACATCAGTTAATCGCATCGACTGGCAATCCCCTTAATAATATCGATCGCAAATGATCCAGTTTGGTGCGAATACAGACGGCAGGGATGGGTACGTCGAATAATAATGCCGCTTATTTAGTACTTGCGACTTCAGTCTTCCGCAGCACCTCGATCGCGTTCAGGACGACTCTTGCTTTGGCGTCGTCGGAGACTTTGGCAATAAGCTTCATCGTGAGGTCTCGTTCGACGTCGATGCCGGGAATGGCTTTTACCTGAGCGACGGGTTCGGAGCCTCGTACGCGGCTGACTTCGACGTCGGTGAGGACGACTTTGCCGTTAATCTCGATGTCGAATCTAGCCGTGCCTTCTCGAAGTTGAGCGAAGTGCAGCTTGAGGTCGTAGGTTGCCGGGCGATCTTTTTCGCCTCGAAGTGGCAGCGTTATTTCGCTCAATCCGCTAGCCCATGAAGTGTAGAGCCAGGGAGTTGCGGCTCCGGTGACTGGTTGGGCGGCGGCATTGACGCTGGTGAAGCCTCCGGCGGTGAATTTGGGTTTAAGGTCGAAGGCCAGGTCCAGACTGGTAACCTTGTGAGGATTCGGTCTTGGATAGGCGAGCCATAAGGTTCCGTCGGCGGCTCGACGGTCGCCGGGCGCCCCAAGGTTCAGTGACATTTTCTTGACTGGAGTCTGAGCACCGGTTGCGCTGATGATCGTCCAGGGGCGGCGAGCCTGTCGCGGTTCGAGGACGATCGTTGAAGCGATTGAGAACTGGCAGACGCAACCGGCGCTGGCTTCAGGAATCATGACCAGGCCGTTGGCGGGAATGGCGTTGATCCAGCAGCCAAGGCGATGGCCGGCGAAGTGGCGAGTACCCTCGTCGTTGTCCAGGTTGTAGAAGCCAGTGTAGCCCGAACGGAACATCAGCATGCTCTCGCAGCCGGTGAGCATACCACAGTGGTGGCCAGGACGAATCATGCTCCACGGAACTTCCTGGCCGGTCAGTGGGTGAGTCTTCGTGTGCTGCTCGCCTGTGCTCAGTTCGAACGACCAAGGTTCGGCGATGACTCGATTTCCAACGACGATCGGACGGTGCCGATAGTTCGCGTCCTTCTTCCACATCGTGTAACCAGCTTCGGCAGAGAGGGCGACCAGTCGGCGACGCTTGAACTCGCCTGATATAAACTGTTTCCAGTAGTGCCCGTTGGCGTTGGCTCCGCAGAGGACAAGGACGCCGTCCTGGTACATCATTGTCAGCTTGCCGCCACCGATACCGATTTCGCTGCAGTCGGTGACGTCGACTCCGACGGCCCAGATCTTCTTGCCGTTTTCAGCGTCAATCGCGACAGCCGTGCGAGCGTCCAGTTTCTTCATGCGGTCTTCGGCGATCTTCAGTTCTTCGCCAGAAAGCTGTTCGATTTCTGATTTATCTTCGCGGAGAATTCGCTCGCGTTCGGCGCTGGTAATCGTGCTGTCGATGAAGAAAACTTCGTCATCACTGAGGGCGATCGTGCGGTGTGAAATGCTGCCGCCCGTGTACGTCCAAAGGTGCTTTCCGGTTTTGACGTCGATCGCAAAAATGCCATCGGTTGATTCCGTGGTCTTGCGGCCTCGGCGCCGGTACTTGGCTTCGACGTCCGCTCGAACAGTCGCCGTACCGATCAATCGATCGTTAATATACGCTACGTAGCCCCACTCTCGAGTGTCGTTGTCCATGTCTGGCGGCAGTCGATGAACGGCGACCACCTTTCCGGTGGCCGCGTCCAGTTGGAAGCATTCGTCCTTCATGAAGTGGAACAGGTGATCGTTACTGGTAGCGAGGTTGCCGGGGTTCTGATTCTGAAACACACCACTGCGGATGGCTTCTTCGTTTTCGTATTTCCAGAGGAAGAGACCGTTGTAAGCGTCGAACGCGGAGATGGTCGCTTCGCCCTGCACGAAGAGTCGGCCGTTAACTGACAGCGGCCCGACGGCTCCTTCGTGACGGTTGACCATGTCTCCCGGGCCGGGATCGCCGAACCACAGAACTCCCAGATCGCCCTTCACTCGCTTCTCGTCGATGACGGCTGTATTGCCGACGTTGCCGTACTGGTGTGACCAGTTACCGGCTCCGGGCAGTGCACCGCGGGCAAGCGTTGTGCTGGACTTTGCTGATTTGACTGAAGCTTCTTCCTTTGTCAGTCCAGCTTCGTGCAGCCAGTCGATTTCGACGGGACTGGCTTTCGATTGAACCGGCGACGACAACCAGGCGACTCCGCCGAGCGGTTTAAGATGCCGCATGATCAATCGCGAATCACCTGGTAACTCGCCCATTCGCAGATATGTGTCGGAAACGATCAGGTTGGCGAAGAAGTTTGAGTAAGGAATGGCGGACAGTTCTGCCTGATGTACGGCAACGCGGCTTCCGTAGAGACCAGCTTTGTTCAACAGTTCGCGAGACTTTCGGACTTTCTCAGCGTCAGGCTCGATGCAGTAAATGCTGAGCTCCGTTCGTTTGGCCAGTTCATAAGCAAGGCGTCCGTCTTCGCTGCCGGCGACCAGACAGAAGCCTCGCGTGACGCCGGTTTCCTTGACGATCTGATCGGCGGCATCGCTGACCAGTTTTGAAGCATCGTCCTCCGCGTACGGATTCGGGTATTTCTTTGCTTTGGCAAGCGCCGTGTCGCCTGGTTCGCCCGCGCCAAAGCAGAAGACCTGGCCGGTCGTTGTACTGACGACGAGGTTTTCGTTGGCAAAGATCAGTCCGCGAGCTTCGCCGTCGACTGCCAGCTTCAGAGTCTGTTCACCGGTTTCGAGATTATAGCCAAACACTTCGCCGTTGCCGCCGGAGATGATCATGTCGCCGGTCATCAGAAGTGAGGCGTCGTGCTCGTTCGGTTTCTGCCAAGTTACGCCGACCGATGCCAGTTCTTTTTGCTCGGTCTGCAGAGCCTTCATCTTTGCTCGGATTTCCGTCGCTTTGTCACCCTTCGCACTGCGGAGTGATCTCGACAGGCTGTAGAGGTCCATTTCGATCTTGTGAGTTCGGCGGCTGTTCACCGCGTATTTCATGCGATCGATTCTGGCGATGGCCGTTCCCGTTGCGATGGCTGCTTCGTCGCCCGAGACAACCATCTGTCGGCCTTCGAACCAGCCGAAGCCGACGTCGCCATCGTCCTGAGCGATGGCGAGCAGGTGGTGAGCGCCGCCGGAGTAAATCTGCCCGTCGGCCAGAAGTGCTCGCGTGCCACCGACGACTCCGCCCGCCGTGCTGCGCCAGCTATAAGTTTTCTTGTGAAGCAGTATTCCGTCTTTGCGATCGAACGTTGCCGGCATGGATCGCCCCGAAGGAACGAATATTTGCGTCTTGCTGGCCAGCAGGTAGCCCTGTGGCGACAGGTCGTCTCGAGCAGCGTCGTTCTCGCTAATGTCGTCACGCGTCCAGACGACTTCGCCGGTCTTTGCATCCACAGCGTGCAGGTAAACATCTTCGTGCGGGAAGATGCCGGCTCCGAAGTAAGCGACGTCGTTGTCGACGAGAACTCCCGTGCGGATCGGCCAGCGCGAGACCATCTGGCCACGGCCAAGGAACCATTCGTCCGCCGGACCGGCTCGAAGCTTCCAGATCAGTTTGCCGGACACCGCGTCCAGGCAGTAAGCGAATCCGTCATCCGATCCGAAGTAGATCGATTTTTTATAGACGGTCGGTGCGAGTCGAACCGGTGCTCCGGTAAAAAATGACCACAACGTTTTGCCCGAGGTCAGGTCGAGGCAGTGCACCTGATCGTCGGCGGTTGAGCCAAAGTAAACGCGTTGACCCACCACGACTGGTTGGAACGCGTCGTCATATCTGACCCGATCTTTAATGATGTGCCCCTCCATCGTGCGACCGCCGGCTTCTGACCAGGCTCGTCGCGGGAGAGCGGGTGGCGAATAGGTCCATTGAAGGTGGAGCGGTCCGCCGATTTTCTCCAGCGTCGATCCGGAACGGTCATTGTCGCGCCGGTAAGTCGGCCAGTCTTCGGCCAGCAGGTCTGGTGAAACCAGAAGGGTCAGTCCGACTGCGGCGGCAGCCACCGCGAAACAGCGTCGAGCACAAACAATCCTGCGAAGTCGAGCAAACCGTGGCATTGCAAACTCCCGTCGAGCAACTGTCTTTCAGATGAAAATCGACCTGTCACTATATGAACACGCTCGGATCGTTCATACGCACTCGGCGTCTTTTGGCGATTCCACTTAGCGACCGACAGCTGCGTTCGGTGTCATCCGGCTGTTGTCGCGGTATGCTGTTGCATATTCGAAATTCGATAACGGAGGATGTGCGGAATGATTCGATCGATAATTACGTTGGGCGTTCTGGCAGCGCTGATGGCCGCTGCCAGTGCGCAGGCCTGCTCGGTGCCCGTCTTTCGCTACGCGCTTGAGCAATGGCGACCGGACAGCTTCGAAGTCATTGTCTTTCATCAAGGGCCGCTGTCGGATGCCCAGAAAGAACTGGCAGCGAAAGTCGAGCCGAAAAATATCGACGCCTCTTACACGGCGAACGCCTGGGTGAGGACGGTCGATCTTGATGCGGCGCCCGATGCCGCTCTGGTCGAGCTCTGGGAGCAGCAAGAGACAAAAACACTGCCGTGGATGCTGGTGCGGTCTCCGGCGAAGTTTGGGAAGCCGCTGAAGGTCGTCTCGCAGGAATTCAACGAGGAGAACGTCACCAGTCTGCTCGACTCGCCGCTGCGAAAGAAAATTACCGACGCCATTCTGAAAGGCGACTCGGTCGTCTGGGTTCTACTGAAGTCGGGCGACGCAGCCAAAGACGCGGCGGCTGAAGAAATCATGCGGGGAGAACTCAAACGCCTGCAGGGTGAACTCAAACTGCCGGAGATCGACGAGCAGGATATTGAGGACGGGTTTCTCTCAGTAAATCCTGATGATCTGAAGCTGCGGTTTTCGATGATCACCGTGGCGAAAGACGATGCTCAGGAACAGGCGTTTGTGCAGATGTTACTCACGGTCGAGCCCGATCTGCGCGACCCGGAATTCGCCAACGAGCCAATGGCGCTGCCGGTCTTCGGACGCGGTCGAGCGCTGTACGCGTTAATCGGAAAAGGCATCAATGCGGAAACAATTGAAGACGCCGGCCGCTTCCTCACCGGAGCATGTCAGTGCACCGTCAAAGCTCAGAATCCAGGCGTCGACATTCTGACGAGCGTTGATTGGGACAGACTTGTCGTGCCAACGCTTGAAAAGGACACGATTCTTCCGGCTCTGGCTGGCCTGAGCGGATTTGGAAAAGAGGACGACGGGCATTCGCATGACCATTCACACGCCGCGGATCACGCAGACGCTGTTACATCCAGCAAAGAGGCGACGGACGAAACGTCGGTGGCGGCTTCCACACCCCAAGCCGGAAGTACCACGGAGATGACAGAGGCACCGGCAGTCAGTGTCGGTAAGCTGGCGATCTACGTTGTCGGCGGATTGGCTCTTCTGGTGGTCGGCATGTCCGTCGTATTTGCACCGAAGCCGTCCTGAGAATCGCAAAGCCGCAGGGTGCGTCTTGACGCACCCTGCTAAGATACTGACTGATTTCGCGATCAAAACAGAGGAAAACTCATGAGCGTCTGGCGACTCGTTCTTCGAGAGATGAAACATCGCAAGGTAAACGTTGTGTTGTCGCTGTTGTCGGTGACGGTCGCGATTACATGTCTGGTCGGCGCTCAGACGCTGCTTCGTTCGGACGAGATTCAAACGGAAGCGATCCTGGCCGAAAAACAGTCTGAAATTGAAGCGGCCATCGCCACGCGTGAAGAAGATGTTGCTGTCGCCGGCAAGGCTCTGGAAGATTCGGTTCGAAAGGACATGCTCAAGCTCGGTTTCAACGTATTGATTGTGCCTGAGAATCAGGACCTCTCGGAGCTGCATCTGAACGGAACATTGACCGAGACAATGCCCGAGAGCTACGTCGACAAACTGGCCAGTTCAAAGATTGTGACGATCAATCATCTTCTGCCGAGTGTGACGAAACGCGTCGCGTGGCCGGAGAAAGAGATCGATGTCATCGTGCAGGGAACTCGCGGCGAAGTTCCCATCATGCACCGTGGGCTGAAGAAGCCACTGCTGGACGCCGTACCGGCGGGTACGATGGTCGTCGGCTATCAGATTCACTCGAAGCTTGGACTGAAGACGGAAGATAAAGTCACGCTGCTCGGTAACGAGTTCACGGTTAAGACACTGCACCCCGAACGCGGGTCGTCCGACGACGTGACTGTCTGGATCGACCTGGCCGAAGCTCAGAAAATGCTTGGCATGGAGAATGTCATTAACGCGATTCTCGCTTTGGAGTGCGGCTGCACCGGCGATCGTATCAGTCAGATCCGAGAAGAAATCGCCGGGATTCTGCCCGGCACAAACGTGATCGAGAAACACTCTCAGGCACTGACACGAGCTGAGTCCAGAGCCAAGGCCAAAGTTGCCGCTGAAAGTGCTTTGACGGCCGAACAGGAAGCGGGGCAAGCGGCGCTGGCTCGCGAAACTCAGTCGCGAACCGAAATTCAAAACCAACGAGCCGGCCTTGTGGAGATCCTCGTTCCGCTCGTGCTGATCGGCTGCGCGTTGTGGATCGGCTTCCTGACGTTCGGCAACGTGCGGCAGCGCAACAGCGAGATCGGTATTCTGCGAGCCATTGGCCTGAGTTCAAAGCAGGTGCTGGCGATCTTTTTAGTCAAGGCCGGCCTGATTGGTTTGATCGGTGGAATCATTGGAGCGGCGACTGGTGTGCTGATCGGAATTCAGTTTGGAGGTCTTCCACCTTACGGAGATACATGGCAGCGAATTTTCGAAACCAGTACCGTCTTCATGACCGTTGTGATGACGCCATTGCTGGCTCCGATCTTCTCAGCAGTTGCGAGCTGGCTGCCGGCACAGATGGCCGCCGGTCGCGACCCGGCCCTGGTGCTGCAGGCCGAATAGTGAGCCCGGCCAGGAATCGTCAGGTATGACACGCGAAGTGCAGGCATACCATCGAGCACTGAAAACAATATTTTAAATTCTGGTATGCCGGTGATTCGCTCGCGTGCCCGACGGAGTATAGAAACTGATGCTTGTCGACATTCAGGACGCCAGAAAGACGTACCAGGGAGCGAGCGGGCAAGTGCTCGCCGTCGATGACGTCAGCCTGTCAGTTGACGGTGGCGAGTTCGTTGCCATTCAGGGACCAAGCGGCTGTGGCAAGTCGACGATGTTACTGCTTGCCGGGGGCTTGCTCACGCCTGAATCGGGCAGCGTTCAAATCGGTGGCGAAGACCCGTACGCCTTAACGGCCGATGCTCGATCGAAATTCCGAGCGGATAACATCGGCTTCGTCTTTCAGCAGTTTCATCTCGTCCCATACCTGTCCGTACTGGATAACGCGCTGGCCCCCAGCATCGCAACGGGTTCTAAAGACGCTGAACAACGGGCTCGCGAGCTGCTCGACCAGTTTGGTCTCTCGCACCGCTTCGAACACACGCCGGGAGAACTCAGCAGTGGCGAGCGGCAACGCACGGCTCTCGCTCGTGCATTGTTGAATGAGCCAAAGGTGCTGCTGGCCGACGAGCCGACCGGAAACCTCGATACAGAGAACGCGACCGAAGTCTTGAAACACCTCCGCAAGTTTGCAGCGTCGGGCGGAGCCGTCCTGCTGGTCACGCACGATGCTCAGGCCGCGGCGACAGCTGATCGAGTCATTCATCTTCGCGACGGAAAGCTGGATACGGCGGCGGTTGCTTGATTGTTCGGCCACTCTCGCCGCGTCGTTGTGATGAGAATCACAGATTCCTACACTCAAAGGTCTTCTGTTTGGCCCCGTGAGACACGAATTGTGAATTCGCCAACTACGAAATTTCATCAATTGCGCCGTGACACTCCAAACCGATCCGGCCGAGTCAACGCGCTGTGGGCGTTATTGGCGGGCGGTGTCGCTGTTATCGGCGTTTCGGCGTTCCTGCTTTCGCGTGGTGGGCCGGGGCAGGCTCCGAAAGGTCAGACGCTGGTTCTGCACTGTGCGGCCGGGATTCGCGTACCGGTCGAGGAAGTTGCCGCCGAATACGAAGAACAGTACGGCGTTCACATCGAGCTGCAGTATGGCGGGTCGAACACACTGCTCAACCAGATTCAGGTCAATAAGTTCGGCACGTCAGACCTCTATCTGGCTGCCGACGACTTTTACACAGACAAGGCTCACGAAGAAGGCCTCGCGGACGAGCGGCTCACCATCGCGTACATGAGACCGGTCATCGCTGTTGCGAAAGACAACCCGAAGAAGATTCAGTCGATCCGTGATCTGCTGAAAGAGGACGTCCGAGTTTCTCTGGGAAGCCCCGAACAGGCAGCCGTTGGGAGAGCTGTTCGCAAGCGGTTGAAGCCTCACCAGGTTGACGACAGCGATCTGTGGACAAAACTCGAAGAGCATGTGACAGACATTGGCGTCTTCAAGCCGACGGTCAACGATGTTGCGAACGACGTGGTCATCGGTACGGCAGACGCGGGCATCGTCTGGGACTCGACGGTGGCCATGCCGAAGTACGGTGAGAAGCTGATTGGCATTCCGGTCGATGAGCTGGACGGCGACCCTAACCTGATCAGCATCTGCGTGCTGACATCTTCGAAGCAGCCGACTGCAGCGTTGAAGTTTGCCCGCTATATAGCGGCGAGTGATCGCGGCCTGCCGGTTTTCAAGAAATACGGCATGCGGCCAGTCGATGGAGACATCTGGGTCGACAATCCCGAGATCACTTTTTACTGCGGGGCGATTAATCGTCGTGCGGTCGCTCAGGTGGTCGACGAGTTTTCCGAGCGTGAGGGCGTCAGCGTCAACACCGTCTACGACGGCTGCGGAATTCTCACTGGCAGGATGAAAACGATCGATGGCCAAAGCCCGGCTCTTGGTTTTCCTGATGTCTACATGGCCTGCGACAGGTACTACCTCGATAATGTCAAAGAGTGGTTTCAGGACGACGCCAACGTATCGGATGCCGAGATCGTTATCGTCGTCCCGAAGGGTTCTGACCGGGTGAAGACTCCGGCAGACTTGATCAAGCCAGGTATTCGGGTCTCGATTGGCCAGCCGGAACAATGCACAATTGGAGCGTTGACGCGGCGGATGCTGGTGGAACAGGGCTTGTACGAAAAACTTAAAGAGAAGCAGAAAACTGACGGTGAAGTCGTTGTTGAAAAATCATCGTCGGCACTCTTGATTCCGGATGTTATTTCGAGACACGCTGACGCCACGATTGCTTACATCACTGACACGGTGGCGACTCGAAAAGACATCGACATTATCAAGATCGAATCTCCGCTGAACCTGGCCATTCAGCCTTTCAGCATTGCACGGACGAGCGTTCATAAGCATCTCGTGAGACGGCTTTTTGCTCGGGTGGCCGATGCAAAAGACTCGTTCGAGAAAGCCGGATTTCGGTTTCGACTTGGAGTGGATCAGGAGGAAAGCGGCGATGCCTCAAAGCAGTCGCCTGCTGAACACACACCAGCAGTCGAAGCCACCGCAACCAGCGAAATCAACGCAACGTGAACTCCACTCCGCCAACCTCAGAAGGTCCCGGATCATCTCCTGAATCTTCAGCAGAAGGTCACGCAGTATCGCCCGGTCGCGAGCCGAGCGCGTCACAGATTGGCGTTTCCAACGCGATCTTTTATGCGTTGTTCGTGGTCATGGGTGGGACTTATGTCGTACTTATCGTCGGCATGCTGATCGCCGACGCCGCTTACATGACGGAAAAGACTTTCGACGGAATTACAAGCGAAGGAAGATCACTGTTCAGTGTGATTTCTCACAATCCGATCGCGACTGCGCTGGCGGACAAACGAATCCAGCACTCGATCTGGTTGAGTTTAATCTCCTGCACGATGTCGGCGGTCATCTCGGTCATGATCGCGATCCCGATGGGGTATCTAATCTCACGTCATGAGTTTCGCGGCAAACAACTACTCGACGCGGTACTTGATATTCCCATCGTTCTACCGCCGCTTGTCATCGGCCTGAGCTTGCTGATCCTGTTTCAGTTTCCACCTTTCCGGTGGATCGCTCGCGATGTCGTTTATCAGGTTCCGTCCGTTGTATTGGCGCAGTTTTCCGTCGCGTGCGCTTTTGCCGTTCGCACAATGAAAGCGACGTTCGACCACATTAACCCTCGCTGTGAAGATGTCGCGGTGACACTTGGCTGTAGCCGGGCTCAGGCGTTTGGCTGGGTCCTGCTGCCGGAAGCCGAGCGCGGAATTCTTACGGCTTTCACACTCGCGTGGGCAAGATCGCTCGGCGAGTTCGGTCCGCTGCTGATCTTTTCCGGGGCGACTCGAATGAAAACAGAAGTTCTCTCGACAAGTGTCTTTCTAGAAATGAACGTTGGCGATATTGAAGCCGCCGTCGCGGTTTCATTCATCATGGTGATGGCCGCAGTTGTCGTCCTTATCCTGACTCGAATGATCGGTTCGGACCATCAAGCCATTAAGTGATTCAATCTATCGGTCAGGTTGTACTTGACGAAATCGTGACCGTAAAGTTTTTGTTTGTCTGCTGTGAATTTCCAAAATCCAAAACTCCGTCAGGCACAGTCTGACCTGCCAGCATGATCCAGATCGAAAATCTTTCTGTACAAGCCGGAGATTTCCGCATTCAGAACGTGTCGTTGACCGTTCCGAGTGGAAAGTACGGCGTGCTGATGGGCAAGACGGGATCTGGTAAGACGACAATCCTTGAGACCGTGCTCGGGCTGCGCAGCGTGAGTCTTGGACGAATTGTGCTGGGCGAGCAGGATGTCACGACGCTTAACCCGGCCGTTCGCGGAGTGGGATACGTTCCACAGGACGGAGCGTTGTTTTCATCGATGACCGTGCGGGATCACCTCGATTTTGCACTGATGATTCGCAAGGCCCCAAAGTTAGCCTGTCAGCGGCGAGTCGAAGAGCTTGCCGAATTGCTTGGGATTGAGCACTTGCTCGATCGCAAGCCGCGAGGGCTCAGCGGTGGAGAGCGGCAGCGAGTTGCGCTGGGCCGCGCGTTGTCCTTTCAG
Source organism: uncultured Planctomyces sp. (assembly GCA_937904325.1). Classification (GTDB taxonomy): domain Bacteria; phylum Planctomycetota; class Planctomycetia; order Planctomycetales; family Planctomycetaceae; genus JABMPE01. The sequence goes on along the minus strand of CALGTK010000028.1, from coordinate 5,439 downwards.
CCAAAAGTGTTGTGCCTGGATGAACCGTTGAGCGCGCTGGACGACGACACTCGAGTTCGCATGTGCGAATTACTAAGTGACGTTCAAAAGAAAACTGGCACGACAACTCTGCATGTCACGCATAATCGCGACGAAGCCGAACGACTGGCCGACTACCTGTTCCGTATCGAGGACGGGCAGATTCAGCAGGTTCGACCGGAGTCGTGATCTTGCCGATTGACAGAATTCAGCGGCTCATTCACGCTACGCCGTCGTCAGAACAAATTGCATGAGTGAGGTCGAAGGATGGTCGTTACGGTCGAATACACCGCTCAGCTGAAGCGAGCGTCGGGCGCTGCACGAGAAAATTTTGAACTGGATGATTCCAGTTCGCTGGTCGATCTCGTCAATGCAATCGCCGATCGGCACGGTGACGAGTTGTCTCGCATGCTGAAGACAGCCGACGGTGCTCCGCAAACAACGATTATCCCGTTCGTCGGCGATGATCAGGTACGTTGGAATGCTTCAGACGCATTGCGGGACGGCGTTACAGTAACACTGCTGGCACCGATTTCCGGTGGTTAATTCGACTCTGCTGGCTAAACGGAAACAAATGAGATCGCTATGCCTCAGCCGCTCCCACTGAACGACGAAGAAAAGGCCACGTACGAGTGGCAAATCTGGGTGGATGATTTTCGCGAAGCAGGCCAGGAGAAGTTGAAAGGATCCTCAGTTCTGGTGTCGCGTGTCGGTGGCCTCGGTAGCGTCGTGGCTTACGAACTTGCGGCGGCCGGAGTCGGCAAACTCGTGCTTGCACACGCCGGCAACGTGAAACACAGCGATCTCAATCGGCAGCTCCTGATGACGCACGACTGGCTCGGAAAGCCGCGTGTTGAGTCTGCAGAACGAAGGCTCAAAGAACTTAACCCGCGACTTGACATCGTCGCAGTCGGCGAGAATGTTTCGGAAGAGAATGCCGAGTCACTCGTCAGTCAGGCGGACCTTGTCGTTGACTGCGCGCCGCTGTTTCAGGAACGGTTTGCGATGAATCGCCAGGCGGTGCTTCAGAACAAACCGATCATCGAATGCGCGATGTACGATCTGGAAGCTCAGATTACGACGGTGATACCCGGCCAGACGCCGTGTCTCGCCTGTCTGTTTCCTGAGCAGCCGCCAGAGTGGCGTCGCGAGTTTCCTGTATTCGGAGCGGTGTCTGGAACAGTCGGCTGCATGGCAGCGATGGAAGCGGTCAAAGTGCTCGGTGGCTTCGGTGAATCACTGGCTGGTTCATTGCTGACATTCGATCTTCGCGACATGCAGTTTGCGAACCGGCGAGTGCTACGGAATCCTGACTGTCGAGTCTGCCGCTGTTCATGAACAAACTTTCCATCCGGATTTCATGAAGCATGGATCATTTATGAGACCGTTGGCGATTGTATCTCTAGCCTGCTGGATTGCGAATTCGACTTCCGATGGTTTGTATTTTTGAGGCCGACGAAACAGATCAATGACTCCGAGAATTGGTAAGAATACTGGGCGTAGAACTATCGTTGAATGTCTATTGACCCGTTGCGTGGCAGGTAAACAAACGATAATTCTGTTGAGTGATCCTGCCAGTCAAGCCACGCCATAAGCGGTTCAACGTGATCAATTGATGCTGCGACATCTTGCCTGAATTGACCCTCGGGTCGTCGCCTGACTGTGTCTACGAATTCCACGCTGCAGCCAGGTGAACGTAGTTTCTGACGCAGGTCGTCGCTGCGTGTGGTATCACGAAACACAAGTTCGATCGCTGATTGTATTACGGTCACCCGTTTAGCTGTGATGGCACGAAAAAGTGTTCGTACTTATCAGAATAGTCTTTTGTTTATTCTTTGACGCTGTTCGGATTTACAATCGGAATACCTCGAAGAGTGATAGGAATTTCGACGTTGGTCAGCAGCGTCGGGGCGACGTAGACGAAGTCCCAGTTGGCGGGGTCGGTGGGCAGGTCTTTGAAGCTGTATTCGATGACGACGGAACCATCCCCCTGGTGCAGAGTCGTGAAGCCACCGTTGGGGCCGTGGTGTTTTCCGTTTGGATCGACCAGATAGACGCGGTTGTGGAAAACCCACGTCTGGTGAGACTCGAAGGCGTGTGCTCCGAGGTCGTAGCTGATCTGCAGTCGGACTCGGGCGTTGTGAGACTTTGGTGTCGGCCCTTCGAAGCCAACTTCATTTACGGTCACGGTCACGCCGCCTCGCCGACGGGAAACTCGTTTTGCCCGGTTAAGTTTGCGGAATGAAATTGGCTGTTCACTCGCTGCGATTAGAAGGTTTACTGTTCCGCTGAAAGTCGCGTTTTCTGCATGTGGTTTCGGCAAAAGGAAACTCAGGGCGAGCGTGGCCTCACGACCGCCGTTGCCGAGCGGGACTTCGATATTGGCTCCTGCGTTGAATGGTTCGAGGGTTCGGTTGTCGCCGTCTGGTGAGAGCTGGAAGTCGCTGGTTTCGTAGCGGAGAAACAGTGGGCGCAAACGCGGTTCGCAAAGAATTCGAACCTGAGTGCTGATCAACGCGTTTGAATCATTGAATGTTCCTTGCGGCTGAAACGGTGCCGCGATGATGCGGAACGAACCATCGATCGCGGTCACCGATGCTGGATCGATCGACGTACCTGGCTGAAGCGTCAGCAGGCCAGTCTCTTTGTCGAAGCCTGCAGAAATATCTTCCGATTCGAGATCGCTGATGGCGGACCAGAACGTGTCGTCTTCCAGGTTCACCGTGTTCCGTTTGGCGAGCTGTACCGAGGATAGTTGGCTTGTCGAAATTACATTGCCGGTTTGATTCTGGACTTCTTCGACAATCTGTTTGATCGACAGGTCGCCTGCCAGAGTGACCTTCGAGGGACGCAGTGACAGTTCGGCGGCGTTATGTTCCAGGCGAATGCGGACGTGGCGGATGGCAACGCGGACCGATGCCGATTCGAGCAGATCCGGCGGTGGGAGCAACGGCAGGATGGCGGGGCCGAGCTTTGTTAGTACTTGCTCAGCTTTGGCTCGGGCGGCGCGAGAGGGCGACGCCAGTTGTTTGATCGCTGCTCGAACCTGCAGACGGAGATCCGGTTCGGCTGCGGCTGAATGCTGTTGGTAACTCAGAAACACTAATACGCAGAACTGGATCGCAACGACGCGTCGGAGAAAACTATCTTCGGCCACGGGATGCGCGGTAGCCGTACTCGATGGCGAACCAGTCCGCGTAGCGTTCTCTCGCGTTCTGGTTGCGGTTGCGTGTGTCATTGACGTGGCCGATTTCGTGGATCAGGACGTTGTTCAGGTAAAAGTCGCGAAGTGCGTGCTCCGTCCAGGAAAGTGTCCACAGCTTTCCATCCTGAGTCCAGACTCCGCCATACATCTTTGCCTCGATCATCTGCTCGGGTCTCGGAGGACGAGTGTATGTCTCAACGAGCGACTCTTCGATCGGGTAGAGGTAAACGTTCGGGCCCCATTGCAGCCCGTAGCACGGAAAGAGAGATCGCTTACGAGTCATCCGGGCAAGCTCGATGACCTCGATGTTCTGCCGATACTTAGCTGGCAATTGCTCGATTCTGTCTGCCACTTCTTCCAGAGTCACCGGGTGAAAGTAACCGGCACCAGGATCGCGACGGTAGAGCTGGATGACGTCGGAATCAGTCGGTTCGTACCACTGGTCCTGGGCGTAGAAGTGGTTGCTTCGCTGGCTGGTGTCGGAGCCTCGCTGGCGGAACGCTTCGACTGGTCGACCGGTGGTGACCCGGCGCCTTTCGGAGACTCGTCCCGTTGATGCCTGGCGGCCTTTGGATTTCTGACTGTGTTTTCGTTCCCGCGGTTGCCGTCTGCTCATAGCCGGTGCCTTTCCATCTGGCGATGAGCGTTTATGAAATCGCTAGTCGCCAACTAAGGTCTCGGTGAGCCCTCCATGACATCTGTCGCGTCATCCTGTTCGTCGGGTGCAGCGTGTTGCCCAGTGACAATGTTCAGTAACTGCCGACTTGTCCTACGCATTTGTATAGACCCATCGTGGGGGCGACGATGCAAATTCGCAAGCTGAACATTGTGGGAAAGGTATTGCCCTCATGTGGTGTTGTTGGTGCGTCGTAAATTCTTTGTTGATCGGTGGTTGCGAGTCAGTTTCATCCAAACATGAGCCGGTCAGCTCTACATATTTCCGAGCTGGCTGCGAGATCTCTGTCGACGCAAGCCGTTAACTCAAATTGAGATCCGTCATTCTGGAGCGTTCAGAATCTGGCGAGGTGAATTCTATGACGGATCCTCAGACGATCAGCGACACATGGGTTGCCTGGACCTGTCCGGAAAAACGGATTCGGCGAGCGGCGGTGGTCCTGCAGGCCGCACGCCCTGACTCACCATTCAAATCGCCGCAGTTTACGCAGGCGCCAGATGGGTTGATCAGACGGCATGCGGCGAAACACCAAGATCGACAATGCTGCAGGCTTCGATGATCTCGATGCCGAGTTGCGCGGCACGTGATCGGACGTTTTCGTCGGAACTGCCCGGGTTCAGCCAGACTTCGGTGGGTTCGACGTCCTCGATTTCGTTCAGAAGATCGAGCGTCAAATCCGGCGGCAGGTAGACAGAAACGCGGTCAAGGTTGTTGGCAGGTACAGCGCTGAGTGACTCGAAAGCGGGCAGGCCTTCGACTTCGTCGGCGTGAGGATTCACGGGAAAGACTTCATAGCCTTGCTGCAGATGAGCCCTGACCGAAATGTTGCCGAATTTGCCGCGGTCTCGACTTGCTCCGACGACGGCGACGGTTGGTCGAATCGTCACGACGCGTTCTCCGGGTCGGCTGACATTTCTTTCGACAGTAGATCGAGTAGTGCGTCGAGTGCCTGTGGGATGACCTTAGCTTCGCCGAGGATCGGCATGAAGTTTGTATCGCCGTTCCAGCGCGGAACAATGTGCCAATGGAGATGTCCAGGCAGGCCGGCACCGGCGACTCGGCCGAGATTCAGTCCGACATTGAAGCCGTCAGGTGAGATCGTTTTCTCCAGCAGGCCGAGCATCTTCTGCAGAAGGTGATTCGTTTCGAGCAGTTCAGCATCGTTGAGGTCACGCAGGTCAGCTTTGTGCTCGCGAGGAGCGATCAGCAGGTGGCCGTTGTTGTACGGAAATCGGTTGAGCACGACGAGCGAGTGCTCGCCCCGCATGACGACGAGGTTCTTCGGATCGTTCGCCGTGTCGTCATCGCGGTAGCTGCAGATGAAGCAGCCAGGTTTTGACGGCTGTGTTTTTTCCGGGTCGGAGTTCTGGACGTAAGCCAGTCGCCAGGGGGCCCAGAGTTGCTGATGAGTCACGGTGTGGGACCTCGTGAGAGAGAACGTTGCAATTCAGTCTTCAGGAGTCTGACGGCCGAATCAATCAGCTGTGTTAATAACCTGCTGAGTGTTCTTACGCTTCTCCATGCGGCTACCAGAAGTGTA